>CAMVQZ010000033.1 GCA_947169745.1 uncultured Clostridia bacterium | reverse complement strand
AATGGAATGAGCGAACCCCGCGAATCGGGTCCAGCGTCACGCTGGCCGCCGCACCGTTTTACCAGACCAGAGGGGCATACGCTCATACGTCAGCCGTAAGCAGCTTCGGCACAAAGAAGAGGAGGAGGGATTTCCACAAAGGGGGAATCCCAATTTGCTATGTTTCTCTGAAAGCTTTGCCGCTTACTCAGCGCGAGCACGCACCTCAGAGACTGTCGTCTGAAAGAAATCTGCCCCTTTCACTATATATTATTCATTTTAAGGCAACACCGCACAAAGACCGCCTGACGGCTTTGCACGCCATCTTTCGGCAAATTTTCCGTCATTTTCGCCAAAATCTCCTTGAAATACGTCAGTATTCCTGCGTCGATTTTGTCAATCTGACAAAAAATTATGCTCGAAATCTGACGCGCAATCTCTGTGCGGTGTTGCCTTAAGTAATATCTTACTTTCTCCTCAGCCCCTTCGGATATTTGTTTTTCAGCCTTCCGCCGGAAGCCTTCCCGAAGCCCAGGGACAGTCCCTCCACAGATACAAGGGTGTATCCCCTCACCTCTCCGCAGTCAGTCTCCAGACCGGACAGGTATTCCTCCAGCCTGCTGTCATCAAGAGAAAGCTCCAGAATATTATTATATTTCTCTACAGGAAACGACATAAAGAGAGCGTGAGCAGGCTCGATACGTTTTTTTACCGTCTCACCCACAAGCACACCGGCTCTCAGCACTCCCAGTCCGTTAAGCTCCGGCATCTCCTCAGGCGCAAGATACAGCCTTTCGCCGATATAATTCAGCTCTCTTTCCGGAGCATCCGAAAAAACCTCTCCCAGAAGCTTATCTGCCAGGCTTCTTATCTCCTTTGGCGGCGGCGATATCCTTCCCGGTCTGACGCTGGGGAAGTCACTTTCTTCTTTTTTCCGGAATCTTGCTGCAAAATGCCCCTCTCCTCCTTCAATGGGTGTAATGCGTATGGCATTCGGGAGAGAGGTTTTTCTTGCCGCTGTTTCAGTGATATCATAAGGCTCCAGCTCCGGACATTCAGAAAGCAGCTTTTCCACAGTTTCTTCATTTTCCTCCGGAGAAAAGGTACAGGTGGAATAAACAAGTATTCCCCCCTCCCGCAGACACTTCACAGCACATTTAAGTATAGAGAGCTGCCTCTGGGCACAGGCTGTCACATGAGCTCTGCTCCATTCTCCCACAGCCTCCGGGTTTTTCCTGAACATTCCCTCGCCGGAGCAGGGAGCATCCACAAGAACCTTGTCGAAATATCCCTCCAGCTTTTCCGCAAGCCTGTCAGGATAACAGGAGGAGACAATTCCGTTTGAGATACCCATTCTCTCATAATTTGAGATAAGGACAGAAGCTCTGTTTTTCACCACCTCATTTGACCATATAAGTCCGCTGCCCCCCAGCATTGAAGCGATCTGAGAGGATTTTCCTCCGGGTGCGGCACACATATCCAGCACCTTGTCCCCCGGAGATATATCCAGAAGCTCCGCAGCAGAGGATGCCGAGGGCTCCTGGATATAATACCCCCCGGCGAGATGCAGCGGATGATTTCCGCCGTTTTCCCAGTCTGAAGGAATGTAATATCCGTCCTTATAGAACGGTGAGCTTACAGCTTCAAAGGGAAGAAGAGGCAAAAGCTTTTCCGGTGTTGTTTTGAGTCTGTTCACGCTTATACCCCTGAAAGCCGGCTTATCATACAGAGAGATATATTTTTCCGTATCATCTCCCAGGACCCTTCCCAGTTCTTCTATAAAATCCGATGGTAATATCATATCATTTTCCCCTATGTATGTTTTTGTCATATATGTAAATAATAGTATTACGGAAACAGCAGAATGCCATTCCCGTAAATTTCTATATCGGAGGTAATTGTAATGAGTAAAAACAAACAGTCAAAGCCCGGCACAAAGCATAAGCCCGAAAGCTCAGGCGACGAGCACTGCAGTGACTGCCACGACGAGCAGTGAAGCCTCAGCCCATAAACCCGAAGAGCATAAATGCTCCCGGCATAAGCTGAGACAGCTTATATACCTTATAATCATCAGGAGCCTTTGCGGTTATGATTTCAAAATCCTGCCCGCAGAATTCAGTCATAAACTGTCTGCACATTCCGCAGGGCATACAATAATCTGTTAACCCATTGTTTTTTGCTCTGCCTGTTATGCAGATTGCGGTGAATTTTCTTTCTCCGCTGCTGAGGGCGGACGCAAAGGCACTTCTCTCAGCGCAGAAGCCCACAGGAAAGGAGCTGTTTTCTATATTGGCTCCTGTAAAGACTCTTCCGCTCTCTGTCAGAAGTGCAGCTCCTACATAAAACGATGAATAGGGCGCATAGGCATTCTCCCTGACCCGGAGAGCCTCGTTTATCAGCATTTCCTTGTTATAATCACTCATTCTGACTTCACCTCTTATTCAGTCACGATTATTGTTCCGTTAGGGGTATCCTTGATAGTTATTCCTCTTGCCTTCAGTTCATCTCTGATCCTGTCAGCCTCAGCCCAGTTTTTATCCTTTCTTGCCTGAGTTCTCTGATCTATAAGCTCCTGGATCTCGTCATCCGGCTTGTCCTCGCTGTTCCTGTCATAGAGCAGTCCCAGAACGTCGGCAAGCTCATTATAAAGATCCAGGGCAAAGCTGCACAGCTCCTTTGAGGGCTTTGTCTGAGGATTGAGATTTGTATTGATATCCCTTGCAAGCTCAAACAGCGCTGTTATACCATCAGCAGTATTGAGGTCATCCTCCATTGCTGCGATAAAATCGGACTTATGGGAAAGAAGCTTTTCTCTCAGCTCCTGCTCTCCCTCTTTTTCTCCCGGCTCGCTGTTTTCCATCAGGAAGCGGAGATCCTCCCGGCAGTTATAAAGTCTGTCGAGAGCCGACTTGCACTGGTTTATTATATCTATAGAATAATTGATCGGGCTGCGGTAGTGGCTGGAGACCATCAGATATCTGATCGGCTCATATCCATATTCCTTTGCCACATCCCGGACGGTAAAGAAATTACCCAGGGACTTGGACATCTTTTTATTATCCACATTTATATAGCCGTTATGCATCCAGTAATTTGCAAAGGTAACGCCGTTACTGCATTCACTCTGAGCGATCTCATTTTCGTGGTGAGGGAAGATAAGATCCTGACCGCCGCAGTGGATATCTATGGTATCTCCCAGATATCTCTTTGCCATGCATGAGCATTCGATATGCCAGCCGGGTCTTCCCTCTCCCCAGGGTGATGTCCACGAGGGCTCTCCCGGTTTAGCTCCCTTCCACAGGGCGAAATCCATCGGATCCTCCTTGGTATCTCCTATCTGTATCCTGGCTCCTGCCTCCAGCTCCTCCAGCGGCTGATGGGAAAGCTTTCCGTACTCCTCAAATTTATTTGTCCGGAAATAAACATCTCCGTATTCTGTGGAATATGCATAGCCCTTTTCCTCCAGCTTTGAGATCATCTCTATCATCTGGGAGATATTCTCCGTTGCCTTGGGATGAACGGTAGCCTCTCTTACATTAAGCCCCTTTGCGTCAGTCTTATATTCCTCTATATATTTCTCAGAGACCGTCTTATAATCGCTTTCCTCCTCGTTTGCCCTGTTAATGATCTTATCGTCGATGTCCGTAAAATTCTGTACAAAGGTCACCTTATAGCCCCTGTATTCAAGATATCTTCTCAGGATATCAAAAACGCAGATAGGTCTCGCATTTCCGATGTGTATATAATTATACACAGTTGGTCCGCAGGCATAGATTTTCAGTTCTCCATCCTTTATCGGAACAAGCTCTTCCTTTTTTCCTGTCATTGTGTTGTAGATTCTCATAGTTATTCTCCTTTTCTGTTATTATCAGCCGGTCAAAGCCGGAAATATCAATCCTCTTTTACACTATTCCTCAGCATCAGCCAACTGGAATAAAATCCTATCAATGTTGCTATCCCGATAGGGATTACTCCGTCTGAAACCCACTTTATCAACACTCCGAATTCTGCAATAATTATTAATGCAGCAGCTACCGGAACTGAAGATACAAAATCGGTTCCGGGTTCCTTTTCCAACCTTTTGCCCATCACCTTTTCTCTGAGCCAGCATCTCCACAAAACCACACAGCCTGAATGGAGCAATATTATCACCATACAAATTAATAAATTATCGTTTTCCCAGACCTCCTGAGCCGTGATCTCCCCCGAAGCGAGACTGAAAGCATCCATTATTACTACCACGACCGCACCTATAGCGGCAATAATGATCATCCCCACCTGTATCCAGGGGACTGTGGTTCCAAGCTTTCCTTTTGTACTGTACCTGCTGCCTGATTTATTATTTTTTGATAATTCTTCATAAACAGTATACTTTATCATTTTTTCGACATTTTTTTATCACTCTTTTTCATAGCCTTACCTCCAGTCATAACAAAAACCGGATTTGAGTTCATCAGATACCTGCGCCATTTTCAAAATCCTCAAATGCACTTCTCAGCTCACACAGACGTTTATCAAGGCTTGAAAGCTCTTCTGCAACAGGATCGGTATAATGGATCTGATCCAGACTATTACTGGGAGCGGATTCGATCTTTTCACCGTTGAGTCTGACAACCCTTGCCGGAACTCCCACTGCTGTTGCATTATCCGGAACCTCTGTCAGAACCACTGCGCCGGCAGCTATCCTGGCGTTATTCCCGACCCTGAAGGGTCCCAGAACCTTTGCACCGGAGCCCACAAGGACATTATCTCCCAGAGTGGGGTGTCTCTTTCCCTGATCCTTTCCTGTTCCCCCCAGGGTAACCCCCTGATAGATCGTGCAGTTATCTCCGATCTCCGCCGTTTCTCCTATCACCACTCCCATTCCGTGGTCAATAAAGAGCCCGTTTCCTATCGTTGCCCCCGGATGTATCTCTATTCCGGTTTTATGCCTGGCGTGCTGAGATATCATCCTGGCAATAAATTTCATATTATGCCTGAAAAACCAGTTGGCCTTTCTGTATGACCTCACAGCCCTGAAGCCGCTGTACAGAAAATAGACCTCAAGTCTGCTCCTTGCAGCAGGATCTCTCGCCATTATAGAATCAAGCTCATTTTTCAGTTTATTGAACAAGGGCTTTCCTCCTTTCCGTATATACAAAAAAGCGCCCCTGTGCCTTGGCACAATGGGACGCATCAGCGTGGTTCCACCCAAATTCAGCAGGGATACCCTGCCCTCATCAAGCCCTTAACGCAGGCATACGCATACCGCTACTTACGCTTTTTCACAGTACAAGCTGATAGAGCGCATTCAGAAATACAGATCCGATGCCTTTCACCACCCGGCATCTCTCTGCAGGATCCATATGACCTACTATTCTCCGTCATAGCAATTAATCATCTATATTATCATTATACACCATTCTATCAAAAAAAGAAACCCCCTCGCAGCGTGTGCGTGCGCCCCGTTTTGTCCCGTGCCGGAGGCACGACTGCGCAAAACCAGCGGCTCAAAAAAACAAACCGGACACACAAAGGTTTACCAAAAATGAGCAACCCATCATTTTTCTCTCATCTCGTATTCCTTGTCCTCATCGATCATTTCTATAATGACATCGGAGATCTCCGGATCCAGCTGAGTTCCTTTCACTCTTATTATCTCCTTCCGGATGTCCTCCTGCTTCATAGCGTCCCGGTAACTGCGCTTTGAGGACATTGCGTCATATGCGTCAGCAACAGCTATTATTCTGGCTTCAAGAGGTATCTCCTTTCCCTTGATGCCGTCCGGATAACCGGTACCGTCATAGTGCTCGTGGTGCCACCTTGCTCCACAGTAAAGCTGCGGCATTTCCGTTATCTTTTTCAGGACATCAGAGCCGATGACAGGATGCATTTTGATTATTGCATACTCTTCATCAGTGAGCCTGCCCTTTTTATTTATTATCGTATCCGGGATACCGATCTTTCCGATATCGTGGAGAAGTCCCATAAAATATATATCCCTGAGGAAATCATCATTTTTCCCCAGTCGTCTTGCTATCTCTCTGGAATAATCAGCCACCCTCTGGGAATGACCATTAGTATAGGAATCCTTTGCATCCACAGTCCCGGCAAGAGCTGTAACCATCTGCCAGGTAATATTCTCATACATTTTAGCCTGCTCCAGTTTTTTCTCCATCATTTCGTCCTTATAGACATTCGACTGGAAAAACAGATAATAAAACAGCAGGGAAGCTGCAATAGATATCCTGAGCACATAGTAATTCCCCATCAGCGACTCCATAAAGGCGCCGGTTATCAGCATAGCAGTTATAATAAACATCACAATACGTTCAAAATAATGTCCTTTTCTGCTGACCATCACTATCATTAGCATCAGGTAGAATATCATAATTATGTGGGAGAACCAGCCAAGGGGACCTCTCTGGAATACATTGTTTTCATCATAGGTATATGCGATATCCGTAAAAAACGCCGATACAGAAAACAATGCATTTATTATCAGAGGTATCATCAGCAGTATCCTCAGCTTGTTTTTCTTTTCATCTCTGATTATTATCAGAACAAGAAGATACAGCATCAGGGGTCTCAGAATATATCCCAGACAGCAAACCAGAACTAACCACCTGCTGCTGCAGCTGCTTTCGCCAAGGATAAATTCCAGATCATATGTAATAAGCTCCAGCCCTATTGAAGCTGACAGAAGATAAAAGATCCTTCTCAGCCTCAGCTCCAGATACGAATTTCTCCACAAGAATAATATCAGAAACAGTGTTCCTATCACCGGAAAATAATTTATTGTAAAATAGTCGTGATTCATTTATATCACCCTGTCTTTTTTAGGGTCATCTGGCATTTTTTATGAATTCAAAATTCTGTACCATATATATAACTCCTGAGATTATAGTGAATACGGCAGATATCCAGACAGCGACTTCTCCCACAAGGCGGAATATATCCGTCATCCGGGCTACATCATTCAGGTGTATGATACCCATTCCTGCCAGCTCTAAAATATACTGCAGCAGCATTACTATCAGTACCGCAGCGATCTGGCTTATCGTCTTGGCCTTTCCCCAGCTGTTTGCAGCTACTACCTTTCCGGAGGAAGAAGCTACAAGCCTCAGCGCAGTGACCATAAATTCCCTTGAAACGATCACAGTCAGAACCACCGCGTTCGTTAGCCCCAGCTGCACAAAGCAGGCAAGAGCTGCCAGTATCATTATCTTATCTGCAAGAGGGTCAGCAAATTTTCCGAAATCTGTGATAAGTCCTCTTTTTCTTGCGATTTTTCCGTCAAGATGATCTGTATATGCTGCAGCAGCAAATATTATAAAAGCTATCAGATAATGATGCGGCACCGGCAAAAGCAAAAAGCAAATATAAAAGGGTACCATTATTATCCGCATCAATGTAAGCTTATTTGGCAAATTCATATTATCAATCCTTAATCCTGATTATTCTCATTTTCCGGAGATCCCGATAAGATCGCAGTCCTCCGTTTCCTCCACGGTAATGTCAAGAATGTCTCCGATACGCGGAGCAGTCTCTCCGCAGCTGAAAAATATCCTGCAGTCCACTTCGGGAGCATCGGCAGCTGTTCTGCCGTACCACTGCTTTCTGGCTCTGTCATATCCCTCGCACAAAGCCTGTACTGTTCTGCCTTTCATTTTCTCTGCATTTTCATTCATTATAACAGCCTGCTGTTCCATAAGAATATCCCGGCGGTGAAGCTTGATTTCATCCTCCAGCTGACCGTCCAGCAGAGCCGCAGGTGTTCCCTCCTCTACAGAATAGGCAAAGCAACCCATTCTTTCAAAACGCATTTTCTGAATGAAATCAGAAAGCATAGCGAAGTCCTCCTCGGTTTCACCGGGGAAGCCTGCAATAAAGGTGGTTCTGATAGTAACTCCGGGTATCCTTTTCCGCAGCTTTTCCACCAGTCCTTCCAGGAACTCCCTGTCGCCCCGTCTGTTCATTCTTTTCAGAACAGGGGCGCTGCAGTGCTGCATCGGGATATCCAGATATTTAAGGAGCTTATCCTCCTTTGCAAAAACATCTATCAGTTCATCTGTAATACGTTCAGGATAGCAATAAAGCACCCTGACCCATTTCACGTTTTCGATACTGCAAAGCTTTTCCAGAAGCTCCGGAAGCATCTGCCTTCCGCAGATATCCTCCCCGTATCTTGTTGTATCCTGAGCGATAACGATAAACTCTCTCACACCCTTGCTGCTCAGTTCCTTAGCCTCCCGGAGAATATCCTCCATAGGTCTGCTCCGGAACCGTCCCCTGATAGCAGGGATAGCGCAGTAGGTGCAGTGATTATCGCAGCCCTCAGCTATTTTAAGATATGTATAATAGAACGGAGTAGAGCGTATTCTTCCGCCGCAGAGAGGAAGAAGGGTCTTATCCGGGAAAAGCTCTATTTTTTCGTTTTCAGAAACAACATTTCTTACCACCTGAGCGATGGAGGCATTTCCTCCGATACCCACAACGGCGTCCACCTCATAAAGCTCCTTGAGAATTTCTTCCTGATATCTTTCAGCGAGACACCCGGTAACGATTATTGCCTTGATCCTGCCTTCTTTTTTCATAGCGGCAAGCTCCAGGATCTCATCAATGCTTTCCTGCTTTGCGTCATCTATGAAGCCGCAGGTATTGACGATTGCCACATCGCAGTATGCCACGTCCTGAACAAGCTCAAAGCCCTCTTCCCGGAGGGTATAGAGCATCATTTCCGCATCCACCCTGTTTTTTGCGCATCCAAGGGATATCATTCCAACCTTTGTTTTCATATATCCTTTTTCCTTTCGGTATCTATATATCTATATCCATTTCGTACAGAGCGTCCTTTATATCATACCAGCTGTAGCCCATTGCCCGAAGGCCGCTCACAGCCCGGTTCACTCCCTTTTCATCCGAGAGCCTTCCTCTGTATCTGGTATTCAGGATCTCTGTTATCCGTGCTGAGGGGTCGTCATCCAGCTCCTCTGTTATCTCCTCCGCCAGTTCCTTGTCTATGCCTTTTTTTACCAGCTCAAAAACGGTTCTTCCTGCGGAGTATTTTTTTCTTTCCATAAGCTGACGGGCAAGATCTCTGGCAAAATCCTCGTCATTGATAAGTCCCAGTTCCTCCAGTCTTTCCACTGCGGCTTCCGCTGCAGCTTCGCCGTAGAGGGGCACCAGCTTGTCAGTTATCTCCCGCCTTGAGCGCGCCCGGTATTCTATCAGATACAAGGCCTTTTCCTTTGCCCGGTTAATATCCGACTTTTCCTTCAGTTCCTCCAGCTCATCCTCGCTGACATCAGCTCCTGCCTTTATCCCGGAGGACATAAGGGTGACGGTATCCACACTCATCAGGTATTCCCCCTCAACAAAGAGGGCGCTCATTCCTTTTTTTCTTTTTTCAACAGCCGTAACAAGCATATCAATCGACCATTATATCAATATCTGAGCCGGAGGTTCTGCTCTCCGTCTTTTTCTCCGGAGCTGGTTCCTCAGCCACAGGAGTAGTCTTCGGGCGCTCCTCGGCAGGTTCCTCAACGGCAGCCTTGGCAGTTTTCAATTTCTTTGAGGCCTGTCTGGTAAAGGAAAGCCTTGCCCTGTTTTCCATAAGCTCCGCCTCAACCTTTTCCGCGATATCCGGATTTGATGCGAGAAACTCCTTTGCATTGTCTCTGCCCTGTCCGATCCTGTCCGGTCCATATGAGAACCACGCACCGCTTTTCTTGATTATATCCAGCTGTACTGCCAGATCAAGAAGCTCGCCTGTTCTTGATATACCTTTGCCGTACATAATATCGAATTCTGCTTCCTTGAAGGGAGGCGCGATCTTGTTCTTGACTACCTTTGCCCTTGTCCTTGAGCCTACTACCTCGCCCCCGACCTTGAGAGCCTCTGTCTTTCTGATATCAATGCGCACAGACGCATAGAATTTAAGTGCGCGTCCGCCGGGAGTTGTCTCCGGATTTCCGAACATCACTCCCACCTTTTCACGAAGCTGATTTATAAAAATAGCCACACAATTAAGCTTTGAAATAGAGCCTGCAAGCTTTCTGAGAGCCTGGGACATAAGTCTTGCCTGAAGTCCCACATGGGAAGCGCCCATATCGCCCTCTATCTCCGCCTTAGGCGCAAGTGCGGCAACTGAATCCACAACGATTATATCAATAGCGCCCGAACGTACAAGAGCCTCGGTAATTTCCAGAGCGTCCTCGCCTGTATCCGGCTGAGAAACAAGAAGCTGGTCGATATCAACTCCCAGAGCCTTTGCATATACCGGGTCAAGAGCGTGCTCAACATCGATAAACGCTGCATATCCGCCCTTTTTCTGAGCCTCTGCAATACAGTGGAGAGCCAGCGTCGTTTTACCGGAGGATTCCGGGCCATATATCTCGACTATTCTTCCCTTGGGAAGTCCCCCTATGCCCAGAGCCATATCAAGGGACAGAGAGCCGGTGGGGATAGCGTCCACCTGCATAGCCGCATTCTGACCCAGACGCATTACAGCGCCCTTTCCGAATTGTTTTTCTATCTGATGAAGTGCCGTTTCCAGTGCTTTTTCCCTATCTGCTGCCATATTATATCATCCTTTCAGTTTTTAATAGTTTTCCTTTGCGCCTGCCAGCCGTAATACTCTCCGGCTGCACATTTATATTAACCCAGCAGCGGCTTTTTATCAAGTATATTTGTACAATAAATTGTACATCTATAATCTTACCGCTGACACTGTTCTTTCAAGTCCTCCCAGGTCGTATATTATCCTTATATCAGTCATTCCTGATTTTTCCAGCAGAGCAGAGACATATTCTCCTTGTCCCTCACCGATCTCAAGAGAAATATATCCGCCACTTTTCAGCCGGGAGATCCACCTCTCAGCAATGATCCTATAAAAATCATATCCGTCATTTCCTCCGTCAAGAGCCATTTCCGGCTCAAAGAGCACCTCTTTCTGGAGAGACGGAAGTTCCCCTGAAGGGATATAAGGAGGATTTGAGATAACAGCGTCAAAGAATTCCTCCGGATAATCCTGCCAGAGATCAAGGATATTTCCCTTTACCGGATCAGCATTTCCGGCGCCGTTATGATTTATGTTATATGTAAGATATTCAAATGCTTTATCCGACAGCTCTATGGCTGTGATATGCGTCCGGGGGTACCTTTTCGCAAGAGCAAGGGCAATAGCCCCGCTGCCGCTGCAAAGGTCGGCTATTTCCGCCGGACAGTCCTTTTCCAGACGTCTCAGAAGCTCCCTGACGCAGACCTCAGTATCATCCCTGGGGATAAGAACGCCCTCGCCTACCCTCAGCTCCACATCCATAAAGCTCCAGTTCCCGGTTATATACTGCAGCGGGCGGCCTTCTGCACGGAGGCTCAGCGCCCTCTCAAAGCTCCTGAGCTTTTCTTCATCCGGCTCCTCATCATTAAAAAGACCCGGAGAATATCTGCTGATGCCGAAGCAAAAGCTCATCAGCTCCCACATCTCCGGCTCCGGGCTTTCACAGCCGCTGTTTTCCAGAGCTGTAACGCCTCTTCTGTAAAGCTCTCTGTAGGTCATCCTATCCTGTCCTCGCCGTTTTCCGGGATAACATCCTTCATAGCCTCGATAGCCACCTCTATCATATCATCCGCAGGTTCCTTTGTGGTGATATGCTGCATCCAGACACCCGGAGCAGCTATTATCCTGGTCAGTGCATTATCGTGTCTGCCGCAGATCCTGATAAGCTCATATCCCACTCCTACTGTAAGGGGAAGGAGAAGGAATTTGATTACCGGTCTGATAACAGGGTGGTTCACCGGGATAAAAAGTCCGATAATGATACCAACAATGAGCATCAGTACCAGAAAGCTTGTTCCGCACCTGGGATGGAAACGGCGCTGACGCCTGACATTTTCTACCGTAAGCTCCAGACCATATTCATAGCAGAATATGGTTTTGTGCTCGGCTCCGTGATACTGGAATACTCTTTTGACATCCTTGTTTATAGTGCACAGGCACATATATATCAGAAATAGTATTATCCTTATTATTCCCTCATATGCAGACTGCCAGAATCTTTCCATTCCGATGACCGGCTTCCTCAGGAAGCCGGCGATATCCGCCGTCAGATTGAAAAGTATGGTGGGCAGAAAATAAAACACCGCAATGCAGAACGCAATGGCAAAAAAGGTGGATATCCCCATAATTATTTTCAGAGCCTTGTCTCCGAAATGCTTATCCAGCCAGATATCCAGCTTTGAAAGCTCCTCCTCCGGGTCGTCCTCTCCCTCCATAGCCTTGTCCGCAGACATCATCAGCGCCCTTTCGCCTGTAACAAGGGAATCGATCATATTCACAACTCCCCTGATAAGAGGAAGCCTGAGAAGCTTGTGCTTTTTTCCCCAGTCCAGAGGCTTTATCTCCTCCAGCTCGATCTTGCCGTCATATTTTCTGACAGCCACTGTCGATTTTTTCGGACCTCGCATCATTATCCCCTCCATAAGCGCCTGACCGCCTATGGAGGTTATCAGCTTGGTTTTTTCCTTTTTCATATCCCGTTTCCTTTCATCAAGCATTTCCCTCAGAAGCTTCTGTTTTATTTTCACCGTCATCGCCGGTCTGTCCGGGAGTTATGGGAATAGAAATAGTGACTGTGGTTCCCTTTCCCTCGGTACTGTCTATATCCAGCTCTCCGTGATGAAGCTTTATGATCTCATCGGCAACAGCCAGTCCTATTCCGGAGCCTCTGACTGTCTGGTTAGCCTTGTAGAATTTCTGTTTTATCTTCGGCAGGTCGTCCGCAGAAATTCCGCAGCCGTTATCCGCAACCACGATTATTATATTATCCCCTGCCTGCTGTACAGTCACATTTACGACCCCGTCGGCAAAGGAATACTTCAGCGCATTGTCTATGATATTGATAAACACCTGGCGCAGTCTGTTTCTGTCTCCGATTATAGGAGGCAGCATATCCGGCGCCTCATATGCAATATGCTTGTTCTCCTTTGCTGCTCTTTCCTTCTGCATATATATGGATTCATCCAGCTCCGCAAGGATATCCAGCTTGTCCATTATGAGTATCATTCTGTCCTGCTGGATCCTGGAGAAGTCAAGCACCTCCTCGACGATGCCTCCCAGTCTTTCCGTTTCCTTGATTATTATTCCCATACCCTTTTCAAGGGTGCGCTTATCCTGAAAGCCGTCCAGCTGCATTGTCTCAGCCCAGCCCTTGATGGCGGTCAGAGGCGTCCGCAGCTCATGGGATACAGAGGAAATAAAGTCGTTTTTCAGCTTGTCCGCAGCGCCCAGCTCTCCTGCCATATAATTTATGGTATCGCACAGGTCTCCGATCTCATCGTCATAGAATTTATTTATCCGGGCGTTGAAATCTCCCTGCGCTATCTTTCTTGCTGTATCTCCTATTTCCCGGACAGGGCGGACAATAGAGCTGAGGAAGTATGTACTTGAAATAAAAATAAAGAACATTATCATTGTTCCCACAAGACACACTACAGATATGGACAGAAATATCTTTCTGTCAGCCTCCTCCAGGGATACCACATATCGTATCGCTCCCTGGGCCTTTCCTCCCTTATCGGTTATGATCCTTGTTACAGCCATTACCCTTTCTCCGGAATTGATAGCTCCGTCCCAGGTGCCGTAGTGGTCTGAGTTTTTCAGAGCCTGATCGTAATCCGGCATTTTCTGTTCCTTGTCCGGCGCAAACCCTGTGGAGTTTATCACAGGATCTCCGCGCTGGTCTATCACTACCAGCTCCATCTTTTCCTTATCAGGGAAATTTTCCACATACTGTCTTGCCGCATCGGTAAAGCTCTGGTCATAATCATTGAAAATGTTTACCAGCTCGCTGGATCTTCCGGAAACAGTCTGCCTGATACCGCTGTAATAAAAATTCCGTACAACAAATGCAAAGGCGAGAATAAGCACGAAAAGGATCAGCAGAATCACGCCAAAGGTATTGAGTACCCATCTTTTGGTAATACCCTTCAAGCCCTCTCAACTCCCTTCCGGTCTTATGCCTCCCACTTATAGCCAAGACCCCACACAGTCACGATATATTTCGGTGAAGAGGGGTTATCCTCTACCTTCATCCTGAGACGGCGGATGTTAACATCTACTATCTTTTCCTCGCCCACATACTGCTCGCCCCAAACATATTTGAGGATAGCGCTCCTGTCCAGGGCTGTTCCCGGATTTGAGAAAAAGTATTCCATTATCTGGAATTCCACCTGAGTGAGCTCGATAAGCTTTCCGTTCTTTTTAAGGGAGTGATTTTTGAGGTTGAGAGCAAAATCTCCCGATTTTATTTCTTCCTTGAAATTATTTTCGCTCCTCAGCTCGGCAATAGCTATCCTTCTGTAGAGAGCGTCCACCCTTGCAACCAATTCCATGGGGCTGAAGGGCTTTGTCACATAGTCGTCTGCGCCGTGCATAAGGCCGGTAACCTTATCCATCTCCTGGGTCTTTGCGGTGAGCATTATTATACCCAGACTGCCGTTTCTCTTCCTCAGCTCCTTGCATACAGTGAGTCCGTCCATCTCCGGCATCATTATATCCAGAACGGCAATATCAAAATCTCCGTCCGCTTCATCATATTTTTTCAGAGCTACTGCGCCGTTTTCTGCCTCGGTGACATTATATCCTGCTCTTTCCAGGTTTATTACCACGAAGTCACGGATCGCTGTTTCGTCTTCTGCAACAAGTATATTTTTCATTGCTAATTACCCCTTTTTTATGATTTAGTTTATAAGCCTGACAGAGCTTTCCAGCTCGTCCTTTTTTATATTCAGTGAATCCATCGCCTTTGTCTCATAGAGCTCTCCTGCAATGACCGCCTCTTTCTCGCCGTTGCTGATGGTCTTCAGAAGCACAGAGCCCTTGTGATCGCCGCTGTTCCATTCGGTCTTCATATATCTCCGGATAGTCAGAAGCTTATCTCCCAGGGAGGAATTCTTGCTGCTCCAGATATAGAAGGTCAGGGACCTTTTTGCAGGGTCGTTTTTCGCAGTCACATTCTTGTTCCACCTGTCCGGCATAATAAAATAATAGCCGTCCGTGTAATTCATAATGGTATTCTGCTTTGTCTTGAGAGTCCCGTCCTTTGAGGAGATCTGCTTCCACGCAGTCATATTGCATATCTCTCCGGCATCTGTATCTGTGGGAGCCGGCATAGGAGTCACCACCGGGATCTCGATCACACCGTCACCGTTTATGTCCCGTGAGGTTATCATATCCTTCCTTGTGGTGACATTCGTATATGTTCCGGATTCATTGACAGTGACCAGAGGGTTTTTCAGCGCCTGAGCCTGAGGATCATAATAGATCACCTGGGTGGTCAGCTGACCTGCGCCCTTTGCGCCGTCGATCACTATTCCTTCCTTACCGCTTTCTATCGCTCCGTGCTGGATGCTTGTGAACGAAGTCACCTCTGAATCCAGATCAAGGGAAAACTTCGGTATCGGCTTCTTTTCCTGATCTGAATACTGGAGTAGCTTTGCGCTGGAGGGCGTTTGGTTATTCCTCAGTGACAGCAGCACGATATCCTCCGCCTTGTCTCCGGTAATATCAGTTATCACTATATCCGTATAATTTTCATTAACAACCATATCCCTGACTATATCATTCTCCAGAGAATAAACGCTCAGGGTATTGATGCCGGAATTATATCCGCTCCAGCCCACAAATATCTCCTTGTGGTTATCAGAATTGATATCCCGGAACAATATCCTGTCAATGCCCACGCCTGTATTTTCAAGCGTTCCCAGGCATTTCCATTCGTTATTTTCATTCAGTATAACTGATACCTTCATCTTGGATTCATTTTCCGTTGAATACAGCGCAACCGCATATTCCTTTCCGTCTGAATCCTTGAAAATATTTATTGCGGAACGGTATTCCCCGTTTTTCGGATATTTAAGAACATATCCCCCCACAGCCTGCTCTGATATCACCTTTTGTATCGCAGCCTGATCTCCTGTAGCTCTCGGAGGACGCATTATCGTCTGATCTCCGAGACCTGTTTCGGAGCAGCCGGAAAAAAGCATTATCGCTGCGCACGACAGAACAGCCGCCGCTCTTTTTATTATTCCTGTTTTCATATACGCCGTTTTCACCTCCGGTAACCGGCTCTGCCGGCTGGCGCTTTATAATTATTCCTGAATTAATACAGAACAGAAGCCCTGTTTGTCAGCCACAAAAAGCTTTGCTTTCAACAAGCAAAGGCAGGCCGCCGACTTGCTGTTATATTTCAGGCTGCTCCTTCAGGGGAATTTTCTTACAGATAAGGAATTTTATCTTTATCCCCTCATCCGAAAACATCTTTTCATGCTCGGTGACAATATTCTGCTCATAACCGGCTGAATGAAGATCTCTTGTGATATATGTTATCTCAAATCCGCATTCTCCGAAGTATCCGATGCTTTCCTCAAAAAGCTCATCATCGTCTGTCTTGAATCTGATCTCGCCCCCGTCCGGGAGAAATTCCCGGTACTGCATCAGCTGTCTCGGATGGGTCAGACGATGCTTCTTATGCTTATTCCTTGGCCACGGATTACAGAAATTGATATAGATAACATCCACCCGGTCATCCCCGGAAAGAATATTTCCTATCTTTTCGATATTATAGGCCGTCAGAAGTATATTATCGGGCACAATACCCTTTTCTTCAAATTCCCTTGCTATCTTCCTTCTGGCAACGCCCAGCATTTTATATTCTATATCCACCGCAAGAAAATTGATTTCCCTGTCTCTGACAGCTGCCTGAGCGGTAAAGCCTCCCTTGCCGCATCCCAGCTCCAGATGAAGGGGCTGTTCCTTTTTAAAGCTTTTGTTCCAGCTTCCTTTTTTGCCCTCCGGCTCCCGGATAAACCATTCGCAGGCCTCCAGCTCCGGCTTTGCCCAGGGCTTGTTTCTCATTCTCATTTTTCTTTCCCCTATTCCGACTTGATCCAGTTAATCGAAAGCATTGCTTTCAGCAGGCAGAGCCGCCGCCTCAGAGACGGGACATACCATGCGGTTATACACCATATTATTATACCAAAACAATAAGACAGCTTTTTTCTAAAAAAGAATTTTGAGTGCTCCGCGGGAAAATAATATACATTCACTCAGAAATTTTATCCGGCAGAACAGCGGAATAATAGTGAACAGAGAAAAACAAACGTGAAAGGCGGCGGCACTGTGCAGCGGGTACATTAAGAAAATAGGCAGAGTGACTGACCGCCTGAAAAGTCCCGAAGCAAGACTATCATTTTTTGCAGTAAAGAAGAATATTATCATAAGAGGTGATTTAATGGATAGAGAAACTGTTTGCAGGGCTGTCTCCGAGATTGCCGGAGAAGAAAGCTACAGCCGCCGCATCTATGATATCCTGTCCCGGTCTGCTCCTGACGAAAGCGAAAAGCTTATGCTCCGGGAATACAGCGAAGAATGCAGTATCTCCGCAGGAGAGCTGTACAGGACACTCAGGAGAATGACCGGGAGGAACAGCGAGGCAGAGGATGAAGAAATAAAGGAGAGCGGCTCTTACCGCACTGTTATCCGTGGACAGGCTTTGAGAGAAGCCGCGCTTTCCAGAAAATGCAGCAGTCTGGCTTCCCGGATCCCGTCTGATTGCCGGATAAGAAGGCTTTTTAAATGTCACAGTGACAGTGCCCATCTGAGAGCTACCGGGCTTTGTCTGATCCTGTTCCAGAAATAAAGGGGCTGGCGCATTATGTGTTCCGGAATAAGTAACATCAGAACAGAGACGGCAGTTTTAAGGAAGTACTGAATAAATCCAGTGCCCCTATCGCGCCTCAGATTGTATCAAATGAGCGCCGTAAACCCGACTGTCTGGGAGAGGAGACGGCCTGGGAAAGAGGTCGTCTCCTTGTTACATTCCTGAAAAAAGTATCAATGCAGCCGTGATGCTGCAAGAGAAGGAGCTGTCGCATAAAACTAATTGCTTAGTGCGACAGCCCCATAGCCCCCGAAGCCTTTAAAAAGGCTGGCGTTTATTTTTCTGTGTTGCCTTTATTCAGTCAGACACTTTACAACAAAGAATGCACTGATAATCATGAAGGCGAAAAAGAATGCCGAAAGTCCAAGTACCACTGCCGGAAGGATCTCACCGGCGGTCAAAGTCAGACTGGCTGCTGCCGCAGATGTGAAAGCTGTTCCGAATATACCGATAAAGCTTACGGCAAGATAACAGCGGATACAATCCCTGCACTCACCTCCGCAGGTGAAAACTGCTGCACCTATTAACAATGCAAGATAAACAAGACTGCTGACAAGGGCAGCAATAGCAAATGCCGAAGCCTGGGTCAGCAAGCTGTTGACAAACAGCAGCACAACTGCCGCTGCAAATAAAAGTCCTCCCAATACAGACACAAGAGCGGAAATACCCTTCATACAGGAATTACATCCGCAGCCGGATGTGCTGTACTCTTCAAAATTACAATTCATATCTTCAACTCCCGAACATATCCCCGGGGATATGACATTTATACCAAAGCACCGGCGCCGGCGCCCTGTATGACATTATATGTTTTTATTAGCCCTTATGCTACAGGATAAAGTCTGCGAATGACACTGATTTTTCTGCATATAATAATTCAAGGCAGCACCGCTCAAAAACTTCTACTGCCTGGTATCCGCCTGAGCTTTTTCCGTCACCCTGCACCACAAGTCCTTCAAATACATCGGTATTTCCGCGGAATCACGATACAATCTGACGAAATAATATGCCGGGCATCTGCGGCACTATGAACGGTATTGCCTAAAAAACAAAAGGAGAGATTGTATGTCAAAGCTTAAGGTCTACGGGATATCCATACTTATCCCTCTGATTGCAGGAGCAGTCATCGGATTACTTACAATGCCCGGTTCTGACTTTGAAGTTCTTTCAAAGCCTGCCCTGTCCCCTCCCGGAATATTATTTCCCATCGTCTGGAGCATACTTTATACCCTGATGGGAATATCCTATGGTATGCTCGTTCAAAAAGGAAAGGATAGTATCGAAGCCAGGTTTATTTATTTCTTCCAGCTGGGAGTAAATCTTCTGTGGTCAGTATTCTTCTTTTCTTTAAAATGGCGGCTTTTCTCTTTTATCTGGATACTGCTTTTACTTTTGTCTGTAGCTGCGATGATATATGTATTCTACAAAAGATACAAGCCCTCCGGCCTCCTGCAGATACCTTACCTCGGCTGGGTCGCCTTTGCTTCATATCTGAATCTGGGGATATATATTCTTAACCGATAGCAGTACAAAACACCCGGACATTGCCGGGTGTTTATTTATATCACGGATCATTATTTCCTGTTTCCCATACCGCTGGATCTATGCAGGGGGTGCCTCCGGCAAGGGGTCAAAAGAAATGAATAATGAATATTGAAGAATGAATTGTGGTTGTCGCTGTCGCTCCTTTTATAGTAAGAATTTACGTGGCTGAGTTGTTTTTTTCGAGCCGCAGGTTTTATGCGGTTTGTCCTGATGAGCCGCTGGTTCTGTGCGGTTTGAACCCCCCTCCTTAAACTCCCTGCTGTGTTGGTCGGTAAGTTTGTACGGCTGTTTCGGTTGTGTATGAACCGGGCAGAACGGATGTGTAAGCTGTCGGTTTATAAAAAACAGGAGCTGCATATGTTCCTCCGTTTCCGTTCACCGAACCAGAGTGGCATACGCACTTTTGTCAGCCGTCAGCACTTTCGGCTCAAAGAAAAGGAGGAGGGATTTCCAAAAAGGGGGGAACCTGGGTTCACCTCTTTGGCTCCGTGCCGTAAGGCACGCACCGCAGAGACTGTCTGATGAAATAAACAACCCAGACACGCACCGACCACCCTGACAACAATACCAAATCATCTATCGCCGCGCCACGAAAGTATATGCACGACCGAGCGAATGGAATGAGCGATGACGCGAAAATGGGTGCAGCGTCGACGCTGCCACGCTGGTTGACAATGAGAGGGGGGATAGTATATAATTAGGATAGAAATTCGGACGGAGGAATTGTTTTATGAGTAAGATTCAGGAACTTATTATTGATTATCTCGATAATAACCAGAACGGAGAGAAATACAGGAAAATAATAAAAGAAATCCAGACCTGTGACACGATATGGTCGGCTTTTTCACCGATCACAAAAAACCACTTTGTTGATTATGTCCAGGGCAGACCCACGGCATTTATCTTTTCAGAGAAGAACTATTGCGAGCAATTCTGCCGTCATATGAAGGAAAGCGGAATGACGGTAGGCATTGCTGAGTGTGCAAAGGACAGCCGTCTCCAGATGCTGGCTGATTATCACCGCAGCGGCTTTGAATGCGTCATTATCGACAACGGTAAAAGATACATAGTAATGGAGCTTACAGATCTTATCAATATCCCGGATTATTCCGACAAGCCTATTGAAAACAGACCTGTTATCAATCCGGATCTTGTGTGCAGTGCCGACAGATTTTTCCAGTGCCTGGAAAATAAAAGCGTAAGCCCCGACAAAGAGCTTAATCTTCTTGTTGACACCTATCACGCCCGTTTTCTTATCCCTGTAACAGGCAAGCCGGAGGGCAACAGCGTCGAAATACCTGGATTGGAGAGAAATGACGGAGTTAAGGTAGTACCATTCTTCACAGATATTAACGAATTCAGAAAGTTCGATTCGTCAAATAAATATCATATAATGACTGCCGCTTTTGAACAGATAAATGATCTTTGCTCAAACGGTGAAACAGTTGTCATCAATCCCCTTGGCTTTAATTTTACCATCGTCAAGGATACCTGCGAGGGAATACTCAAGGCTAAGGATGCTGTTCCGGAAAATTATAAGGAAAGCAGAGCAGTGGTTTTCACACCTGAAAAAGTGCCGAAAATCCTTATAGACGGTGTGTGCGAGATTATGGACAAAATCCCCGAAGTAGTCGGCGGATACATCAAGGGAATGAGAAACACCAGCGGAGAAAAGCTTCTTATCATAATTGACTGCGGCGACACTGACGAGGAAAGAACTAAGGAAATTGTCAGCACTGTTAAAAATCAGGGCAGTGAATTTGAAGAAGGAACAGGCGTTGAATATATTGCGGCAAATACCGGTATCGGACAGACAGCAATGGCAGGCGCAAACCCGTTCTTCCAGAGAGTAAGTGTTAATTTTGAAGAAACGGAAGAGATCTCATTTGAAGCAATATGCGACGAGGAATAATAAACCCAAAAAAGGCTGCAGTCCGAAAACTGCAGCCTTTGATTTTATTTTGAAGATTTAAGGCAACACCGCACAAATACAGCCTTAAGCCTTAGCACCACATCTGCCTGATGTTTTTCCGTCATCTTACACCAACCCCCCTTGAAATACGACAGTATTCCTGCGGTATTCTGATACAATGTGGGGAAATAATCTACTGCGCATCTGTAGCACCATCTTTGTGCGGTGTTGCCTTAAAGAACATTACTGCAAAAGCGATGCCCAGCACAAGAAGAACAAAAATGGCAGATTTTTCACTGAACATATTAGTAAGAAATGAACTGATAACTGCACCTAATACAAAAAATAAAACTATACCGAAAAACTTACCTGCATTGTGCAGGTGCTTTTTTTCTTTACTGCTCATAAACAGGGTCAGACTTTCAGTAGCGCTCCGGAGATTTCCGGTACACATTGTCGTTGCACAGACTATTCCCCTGATTTTGCGGAAGCTCTGTACCTGAAGAGAGCATACAAATGATATCATTATATTCGCTATCATATCACAGTTAATGCCCCCCACCTTGCCTTTCGGCATAAATGTAACAACGGCAATTGTTATCATTTCCAGAAGAACTATATACTGCTTCCAGTGGACTATTCCTTTGGCAACATTTCGTTTGACTACTTCGCATATAATGATCCCTGCCATAAAAGCTATGATAGGAAAAATATAGCATACTGCACGGATCCATTCCATGGAAGCAAGACTTAGCCCCAGAAGAACTATATTACCGGTCTGTGCATTTGCAAATACTCCGCCCCGGGCTATATATGTATAGGCGTCAAGATATCCGCCGCCAAGAGCAAGTATAAGTCCCAGGGCGTATTTATGGGATACCTCGTGAACTTCTGTGCCCTTGACCATTACCTCCACCTCCGTTTATTATTATAAACAAAAACGCCTGATCAAAGACCAGGCGAAAAGTGGACCAACAGGGAC
>CAMVQZ010000032.1 GCA_947169745.1 uncultured Clostridia bacterium | reverse complement strand
ATACTACCCCCGGCTACCCTTTTATAAGAAAACACCGAAAGTAAAATTTATCTTTTAACATTTCACTTTTGAATAACTCATGACTAAAAAACGCAAATAACACAGCTGAAACAACAAATATTCCTATTCCGTCAGCCGATAAAAAAGGGCATCATTTCTGTTTTTGCATACAATAAAAATAATCTAAAATGTATTGATAATAATCAAAAAATATGTTAAAATAATATAGTTATTAACCAAGCATTTATCAGACCTATGATTATTTTCGCCATCAGGTTGTCTGAAAATCTTTGCGAATTTTGAAATTCTCCCAAAAGGGGTTGACAGAGCCATGCCAAACCTGTATAACACGCCATACAAACAGACAAACAGACAGGATAGTTGCGCCCATTTTCGATTATGAAAAATTAGTATTTCTATCGCATCTCACGAGAATATTATTCTCATGAGGTGCGATTTTCAAAATGATTGCATGGATAAATTGACCAAAAATATATGCATTTTTTATAATAAGTTACAAAAATGAAATAATAATCCAAAATTTTCTTTTTCGTTCGGATAAACATACAGAAACGAAAAAGAAGGGAGGAAATAATCAATGCCGGATACGGAAATCTTGCTTGCGGAATTATTCGGATATCAGTTGTTTGAGCCGGATAAAAGGCTGCAACTTATGACTGAGGATACACTTTGCAGATATGATGACGATGATTCGCTTTCTTTGAATGATCTTGAAGCTGCAGCAGGCGGAGTTTCTGATATCCCACCGGACATTGAAGGAGGGAAAAAAGAATGAACCTTTCTTTTTCGCTCGATCAGCTATATATAGAATACAAACCGATCGTTATGTCCTATATATCGGCAAGAGTTTATTGTAATGAAGATGCCGAGGATCTGTGTGCAGATGTTTTTGTTAAGTTTTTTGGCCTGCTTGAAAGCTACGATGAAAAAAGAGCATCAGTTTCAACGCTTTTGTATAAGATCACACACGATGCCGTAATTGACTATTACCGCTGCAAACGTGAACAAGATGAGCTTTCTGAGGATCATGCCGTTCTTCCTTCCTCAGAGGATATCATTATGGACAGGGAACGTGCAGATGAACTGATAAAGGCTCTGTCAAAACTGCCGCAGCAGCAGAGAGATATCCTGATACTTCGATTTTACCGCGGATGGACGCTTGTCAGGATCGCCGAAGAAATGGGACTGTCCTATAATAAGGTCGTGAGCAGGCAGAACAGCGCTTTTAAAGCCCTCAAAGAAATGCTCGGTAAATAAGCAGCCGGAAAATCTATTATATAAAGGAGCATTAAATGCAATATACTCTTATGAACGGAGAGCATGAGATCCTTGAATTTGAAGTTAACGATTTTGACAGTATCAGAATAAAAAGGCTTTGTTGTGATTTTTATTATGCGCCGATACATTTCAGACGATATGTTTCATGTTCACAATTGCCGGATAATGTTTTACAGTCCTTTCTGAACAGCCGTATCATAAATATAGCCCGTCAGGATGCAAAGGATATTTTAAAAGCCGTCGGAGTGGATACTCCGCTGCAACTTTCTCTGCAGTCGCTCGGGCTCTCGCTTACGGATCATTACTGGTACCGCCCTTATGGCTCTAAGCTTAAATGGAAGGACGTAAGCTGCTTTGACAATGAATATGATACTTCCTTCGGTGAAGCGATACTCCGCAGGGATTATGATGCTCTGGCAAAGTCAGACCCGCTGACACCAGACAGTACCCTCGGCGGTATATCAAGGAAAGCATGGGTACGCATTGACGGTGCGCCGATGCTGCTGAAATCCGAGGCAGGTACAGCAAAATTCATTGAGCAGTCTGAGCTTCTTGCGGCAAGACTTACCGAAAGACTTCTTGATGAAAGTGATTATGTACGTTATACAAGCTGTGTTTTCGGCGGTGAAAGCTATATCGCCTGCCGTGGAATGGTAAAAAGCGGTGAGGAATTTGTCCCCGCACAGCAAATACTCAACCTTATGGAGAAGAAAAACGTTGAATCCTTTATGGTAATATCAAAGGACAGGGAACTTCTGGACTTCTTTACACAGACTCTTGAAAAATTAGGAGTTGAAAGGGTAACGGAATATTATGCCAAGCTGACATCAGCCTTCAATCTTTCGGTCGCGGGAGACTGTCATACAAACAACTTCGGCTTTATCCGTGATCTTGATACTATGAAGCTCAGATGTGCTCCGCTTTTTGACAGGGGAAGGTCATTTGGCAGCTTCGGACAGCCAATAGAAGACGGCAGCGTTACTGCCGCAAAATATGCGATAGAATCAACAACGACTGTATTCGTAATGATGCTTTTTCATTCGTGTATAATCCATCCCGAATGGGATTTCGGGTGGTATGACCCGAAAAGGCTTGATGGCTTTGAGGATGATATAGAGAGTATGATAAGCGTCTGTGAGGACATTCCCGAAAAATACATTGAAATGCTGAAAGCGGCGTTTCAGTATCAGCTTGATTATCTGAATAAGGCTGCGGGAAAAAATGAATCCACAGTTATATGATATTATCAATTTGTGAGAGGTTCCTATACAGGAAAAAAATATAAATAAATCAAAAGGAGAGTTTCATCATGAAAAGAGAAGAACTTGAAAAGTACATGGGTGAGCTTTCACCGGAATTACAGGCAAAGGCGCGTCAGTGCAAGGATATGGGCGAGCTTAATGCTCTGCTTGCGGAAAACGATGTGGAGCTATCTGAGGACGCTTTGCAGGCTGTGTCGGGTGGATGCAGCGCGTCGTCGCCCTCGTATAGTCAGGGCGAACCCGTCAGCTCCTGCAAATGCCCGGAATGTAACGGTCAGCTTTATTACTGGGATATGTGTTCATTTGAAATGGGTTGTAAACACATAGTTCGTATGTACTGCGCCAATACCAGCTGCAGCAGCTATAACAACGGTCTGTGGTATGCGTCGAGTAATGCATGGGCAACGGATATCAATTACTCTAATATATCCAAGTATTGATATTCTGCCGTAAGAATGGCTGTGATCCGTAACAGTTCATTCATCATAGGAACAGCAAAGTATATCTTTTGACAGATCGGCATGGATATACAATGAAAAAATCCGGAGGGGATGATCCGGAGTATTTCCGCCGAAACGTAAAAAGCACCTGATCCGTTCCGGGATGATGAGGGCAAAGACCGTAAAGCGTTCTGTCACGTTATCGGATCACACAGGATCGTAAAAGTCCGGCAGTGATATATGAAAAATGACGGCAGTTTACCATGAAAAAAGAACCTGCTTGAAAAATATACAGGCGATCTTTCACCCGAAATGCAGGAAAAGGCTCGTCAGTGCCAGACAATGGAAGAGCTTAATGCTCTGCTTGCCGAGAATGATGTTGAACTCAGCGATGATGCTTTGCAGGCTGTGGCAGGTGGATGCGGCAGCGCTGATACACATACTACCCACGAATTCAGTTTTGAGGAGGGAACATTCTCAACTGCATATCAGTGGGGCAGGTCTCACTGCACCGGTTGCCAGGAGATCGCGTATTTTTGCATAAAGTGCAGCACCGGGAAATATGAGCGTATAACGGAGCAGCAGTTCAACGATCTGTACAACCCGTTTACCGGCGGTTATGGCGATCCGGAGGTTCTTAAAATATGATCTATGATAATGCCGAAAGGCAGATAAGTGCATCTTTAAACTGATAATGCCTTATTTTCAAAAAAATAAGTGATATATGGAGCTGATATCTGTGAGAAAAGAAGATCTTGAAAAACTCTCGATGGACTTTACGCCCGAAATGCAGGAGAAGGTCAGACAATGCAAGACGATGGAAGAGTTGTATGCCTTTTTTGCGGAGAATGATGTGGAATTGTCCGAGGATGTGCTCGCTGCTGTATCCGGAGGATGCTTTACAACCCGTGGTCTCAAATGCACAATCTGCGGCGGTAACCCTATGAAATATATCAGAAGTGAAGCGTGTTATGATGGTTTTGCCATGGCGATGTTTTACGAGTGCCCGGATTGCGGACGTATGCATTACACTGGTCATGTTCCGTGGGATATGGAAGTAATATACGGTCCCATCCTTTGCAAATGACAGGCATCGTTCCCAAAAAGAACTAAGGAAATACTGAATAAATCACGCCTTACGGCTCAGCACCTGTCTTGCTTGCATATTTTCCGTCATATTGCACCAAATTCGCTTGAAAACCGTCAGGTTTACGGCGCTCGTTTAGCACATTCTGACGAAAAAATAGGCGGCGCATCTGCGACACTATCTTTGTACGGTATTGCCTTAAATAATAAGAGGAGGATCTTACAATGAAAAAAGAAGAACTCGAAAAGTACATAAGCGAGCTTTCACCCGAAATGCAGGAAAAAGCGCGTCAGTGCAAGGATATGACCGAGCTCAATGCCCTTCTTGCAGATAATGACGTTGAACTCAGCGAGGATGCTTTGAAGGCGGTAGCCGGCGGCTGCAGAACAGCAAAAAAATGTCCGAAATGCGGCACCGAGATGGAGTATTTCAGCGTACACGGCGATTATTCCGGCTGGAGATGCACAAACTGCGGCTATACCTGCTGAACAGATTTATGGAGGACTTAACAATGAAAAAAGAAGAACTTGAAAAGTACATCGGCGAGCTGTCTCCCGAATTACAGGAAAAGGCAAGAGCCTGCAAGGATATGACCGAGCTTAATGCTTTGCTTGCGGAAAATAATGTGGAGCTTTCGGACGATGCTCTTGAAGCTGTAGCCGGAGGATGCAGTGTATCCTCAAGTATGTACAACAGAGGCGATATGATCGGTTGGCTCTTTTGTCCTGCCTGTTACTTCGGAGGCAACCGTAACAACCTTCGGTACTGGGATGAATGCTACATGGAAAAAGGACACGAATACATAATCCGTATGTACTGCGATAATCCGAAGTGTTCGTCCTATAATAACGGTCTGTGGTGGGTACCTGCCTGGGCAGCCGAGAGTAAACGCGAGACCTGGTATCCGGACCCCGAAAAGTATTAAGGAGAGACATATCATGAAAAAAGAAGAGCTTGAAAAGTACATAGGCGAGCTTTCGCCCGAAATGCAGGAAAAAGCACGTCAGTGCAAGGATATGAAGGAACTGAGCGAACTGCTTGCCGAAAATGACGTTGAACTAAGCGAGGATGCTATAGGGGCGGTCGCGGGCGGATGTTCGCAGTCAAACGCACATCCCGTCGGAACTCTCATGGAGTATAATTGTCCGTTCTGTAAAGGTCAGCTTAAATACTGGGATTCGGTATTTGAGGGCTGGATCTGTGAGAGGATGTACTGTGACAATCCCTCCTGCAAAAAGTTTAATAACGGACTGCTGTATGTCAACCTCTGGGAAAGCCAGCCCAGAACGGTAAAGGAATATAATTCCTGAAGAGTAATGTTTATTATATGCAATACAATATTAAGATAATAATAAAAACGGAGGTAATTTTCCATGAAAAAAGAAGAACTTGAAAAATACATAAGCGAACTTTCACCCGAAATGCAGGAGAAGGCAAGAGAGTGCAAGACAATGGACGAGCTTAATGCCCTGCTTGCCGAAAATGACGTTGAGCTGAGCGAGGATGCTCTCAGCGCAGTCGCCGGCGGATGCTCACAATCATCATCGAATTACGATCAGGGTGATCTTGTTCCCAGAGCAAAATGTCCTGAGTGTAAAGGACAGCTTTACTACTGGGATATGGAATATGACAGAAGCAAGGGCGGCAGTTTAATGCGTCTGTATTGCAAAAATCCGAATTGCAGCAGCTATAACGGATTATGGTATAACAAAAGCGATGGCGTCGGCGCTTTTCACTCCGGAAATCCATTATACAGATATTGATTATTCAAGGAGAAATATGCAATGAACGAAAATCTTGAAAAGTACATGGGTGAGCTTTCACCGGAATTGCAGGCAAAGGCGCGTCAGTGCAAGGATATGGGCGAGCTGAACGCTCTGCTTGCCGATAACGACGTTGAGCTGAGCGAGGATGCTTTGCAGGCTGTATCGGGAGGATGTTCAAAATCATCTGCTTTTTACAATAACGGCGACATTGTAAACGGTGCGATCTGCCCCGAGTGCGGCAGTACCCTTTTCTATTGGGATATGTGCGCTATGGAAAAGGATTACGCCAATATTCTTCGCCTTTACTGTAACAATCCGTCATGCAGCAGCTTCAACAACGGCATGTGGTATTGCGCTACAGACGAACCTGGCAAATTCTATTCGGGATATAAGATCATGAAATACTGATAATCAAAAAGAGGAGGACTTTACAATGAAAAAAGAAGAACTTGAAAAGTACGTCGGTGAGCTTTCACCGGAAATGCAGGAAAAGGCGCGTCAGTGCAAGGATATGACCGAGCTTAACGCTCTGCTTGCCGAAAATGACGTAGAGCTGAGCGAGGATGCTCTTGAAGCGGTTGCGGGAGGATGCGAATCAACTGTGAATTATTACTATGTATGCAAGACATGCGGGCAGAAGGTCGCAGCCTGTACAGAGGCAGATCTGCCGGCAATTGAAGAATATCTCAGAAGTCATGGAAAAGATTATAGTAGGTATCTGCCCTTCTGGTATAAGTGCCGGACTCACGGTATTCGTAACTATATTGATAATTGTGAAAAAATCAAATGCTGATATCCGAAGTTGTCAGTTCATAACATTATTAAGATAAGGAGTGTTTTATATGAAAAATGAACATTTTGAAAGGTACATCGGCGAGCTGTCCCCTGAATTACAGGAGAAAGCAAGACAGTGCAAGAATATGCAGGAGCTTAATGCCCTGATTGCAGAAAATGATGTTGAGCTGAGCGATGATGCTCTTGAAGCTGTTGCAGGGGGATGCAGTACAAGCAGCGAAAAATATAATCAGGGGGATCTTTTTGGTAAGATTTGCCCGGAATGTTTTACTGAGCTTCGCTACTGGGACAAATGCTACAATGAAAAGCCGGGTTACACCTATATCTGGCGTTTATACTGCGACAATCCAAAATGCAGCTCATACAATAAATTGTGGTATGTCGGAGACCCGGAATACGATCATTCTCCCAAGAGATACTGATATCAGGAGGTCATCATAATGAAAAAAGAAGAACTTGAAAAGTACATCGGCGAGCTGTCACCGGAATTGCAGGAGAAAGCAAGAGCGTGCAAGGATATGAAGGAGCTTAACGCTCTGCTTGCTGAAAACGATGTAGAACTCTCTGAGGATGCTTTACAGGCGGTTTCCGGCGGATGCAGCCAAAGCGACACGTCAAGAGATCAGGGAGATATGATGAATGAAAAATGCCCCGAATGCGGCTGTAATCTTTATTACTGGGATATGTGCAGCAATGAAAAGGGATATGGCAACATATGGCGTATGTACTGCGATAACCCGAAGTGCAGCAGCTACCATAATGGCTTGTGGTGGGTACCGCAGGGTAACGGGTTTATCATTCCGAAGCCTCAGAAATATTAAGTATTTGTCAGGGCAGGTAAAAATATGTATTACAAATTAACTGACAACATAGCCCTGAGAAGCTGGAAATTCATCCCGAGGGCATACTACCTGAAAAATGACGGCTTTGCAAAGGGACTGAGTAAGGAGGAGTTTGAACTACTCCTGCTCTGCGATGGTGAACACGATATACCCGAAACTGATCTGACAAATGATCTTGAGATCAAGGGCTTTATCGAAAAATGCAATAAGGGAGATCACCCCTGTGAGTGGTCAATGCACAAAAGCTACGATCACCGTTATTTCCCGAAAATGAACATAATGATAACGGGAAAGTGCAATTACAACTGTCTGCATTGCTTCAATGCGGCAGACAATGCACCTATAATGACCGAATGGTCATTTGATGATATGGTCGATCTGCTGAAACAGGCTCAGAAATGCGGAATACAGTCATTTACGATAACCGGCGGCGAGCCGATGGTACATCCGAGATTTATGGATATCGTCCGTGAGATATACGGAAGGGATATGTTTATAGAGGAACTGAACACAAACGGATTTTTCATAAATCAGAAGGTACTTGACGAGTTTGCCAAAATAGGCTGTGATCCGCTTATCAAGATATCCTTTGACGGCATCGGTTGCCACGACTGGATGAGGGACAGAAAGGGTGCAGAGCAGCGTACACTTGATGCAATGCAGCTTTGTATAGACAACGGCTTCAAGGTCATGGCACAGACTCAGGTACACCGCCGCAATCTGCACACCATCTTCCCCACCGTCGAAAAGCTTGACAGCATGGGCGTTTCCACAACAAGACTTATTCGCACTACGGAAGCACCACGCTGGAACGACAATGCTCCGGACAGTTGCCTCGGTATTGAGGAATACTACGGTGAAATGCTTGATTTTGCCGAAAGGTACAAAAACAGCGATATGAAGATGGAGATCTTGATCTGGCAGTTCATGCAGCTTCATCCGAAAAGCAGAAGCTATCAGCTGGAACCCGTAAAGTGTCCGAGCGGCGAGTATAAGGCGACCGACCCGATGTGCAAGGGAACAAGGGGACTTATCGGCGTAACATCAAGTAAGGATGTTGTGCCCTGTCTGCAAATGTCGGGCTACTATGAAGAGCATGGCATACATCTCGGAAATCTTCATAATACACCACTGCACGATCTACTCAGCAACAGCGATTATATGTCCGAGGTATGCAAAAATCTGCACAAATTCTGCAAGGAAAATCAGAAATGCGCACAGTGCAGATTCTTCAGATACTGCAACGGCGGCTGTCCTGCACTGGGACTTCTCTTCACCGGAAACAGAAGCGGCACCGACCTGTCCAAATGCCTTTTCTATGAAAAAGGCTGGTATGAAAAATGTGAAAAAGCCATGGACGGCTGGCATAATCTGACAATTATAGAAGAGTTAAAATAATATTTTTTTAAACCAATTTTTTCCATTATCGGAGAGCCATTTCCCGTGAAAACGGGGAATGGTCACTTTGCGTTTTTATAGATCTATTTAGCTGTATGATATTCGTGAGAGCATCGCAGAATTATCTCATGATAATATATAATTTATAGATTTACTGCATAGGAGGTAAATATGGCTGAACAAAAAAATGAGGTTTTCAAGAACAAGAAAGCCCTCGAAAGAATCACCGCTCCTGAACAGCTCACCGATTATCTCAGGGTAACGAATCCGGGAATATGGGTATTGCTTACGGCAATAATCTGCCTATTGATCGGGCTGAGCGTATGGAGCATGGCAGGCACACTTGAAACCGTCTCCGACGGCGTAGCAGTCGTTGAAAACGGTCAGGCTTTGATAATGGCTACAAACGGCACGAACAAAGAGATCACATCGGGTATGCCCGTCCGTATCGGCAGTGATGAATACATCATCTCTACCGTAGAAAAAGACGAGATCGGCAGAGCGGTTGCCCATGCTCCCATTGACAAGGCGGACGGCAAATATGATTGCAAGATCGTCACGGAAAGCATCCATCCGATAAAATTCTTGTTTGAATAAGGGGAAAGCAAATGAGTGATAAGAAAATAAAGATCAAGCCTACCATAACCAAGGGCGTGGCAAAGGTCCCCGTTATTATGCAGCTTGAAGCTCTCGAATGCGGTGCCGCCTCTCTTGCGATGGTAATGGCATATTACGGAAAATGGATCCCTCTCGAGCAGGTAAGATCTGACTGCGGCGTTTCCCGTGATGGCTCAAATGCAAAAAATATCAGCAAGGCTGCAAAAAGCTACGGCTTCAAGGTGCAGGCATTCAGCCGTACTCCCGAGATAATCAGGAAAAATGGCAAATTCCCATGCATCATACACTGGAATTTCCGTCACTTCGTGGTGCTTAATGGCTTTCGCGGCAAATATGCGATAATCAACGATCCCGCAAAGGGTCTTATCAAAGTCGGACCAGAGGAATTCAGCAAATCATTTACCGGAGTTACTCTTAATATCACCCCGGGCGAGGATTTTGTACCGAGCGGCAAGAGAAAGAGCACCATTGCGTTTGCGCGAAAAAGACTTATTGGTGCGGGCGCTGCTGTTGCCTTTGTAATGCTGACAACGGTTATCAGCTCGCTTTTCGGTATCATAAATCCCATTATGTCGAAGATCTTCATGGACAGACTTCTTACGGGAATAAACCGCGACTGGCTGTATGGTTTTATCGGCGTAATGACAGGTCTTGCACTGCTGCAAATAATCGTAGAATGGGCGCAGACGATTTACAGCCTGAAAATCAACGGAAAAATGGCGGTTATCGGCAGCACATCGTATATGTGGAAGGTGCTGCATCTGCCGATGAACTTCTTCGGACAGAGAATGGCAGGCGATATACAGTCAAGACAAAGCACAAATGCAAGCATTGCAAATTCACTTGTGAACACCTTTGCGCCCCTGCTGCTTAACACAATAATGATGATCTTCTATTTTGTCCTTATGATAAAACAGAGCCTTTTGCTTACAGCTATAGGTATAGGCACACTTGTACTAAATATCATCATATCAAGGATAATTTCAGAAAAGCGCATCAATATTACCAGGGTAAAATCCCGTGACAGTGCAAAGCTTTCCGCAACGACTGTTGCAGGAGTAGAAATGATCGAAACGATCAAGGCAAGCGGCGCAGAGATCGGTTTTTTCCAGAAATGGGCAGGCTATCAGGCTTCCGTAAATGCACAGGAGGTCAAGGCTGCAAAGCTGAATAACTACATAGGCTCGATACCGATGCTTTTGGGAACCCTTGCAAATTATGCTGTTTTCATCATCGGAATATGGTTCGTAATGAACGGAGAATTTACCCTCGGTGCATTACAGATGTTCCAGGGCTTTTTAGGCTCTTTTATGGCACCTGCAATGACGCTTGTTTCCGCAGGACAGACCATACAGGAAATGCGTACACAGATGGAGCGCGTTGAGGACGTTATGGAATATCCCCTCGACCCAAATGCAAAAGAGGACACCGACACAGAGCAGAAGCTCAGAAAGCTCCGCGGAAATGTCGAGCTTAAGAATATAAGCTTCGGCTATTCAAAGCTTTCCGATCCGCTTATCAAGGATTTCTCAATGAGCATCAAGCCCGGCGGAAGGGTGGCATTTGTCGGTACATCCGGCTGTGGAAAATCAACGCTGTCAAAACTCATTTCGGGACTTTATGAACCTTGGAGCGGCGAGATACTTTTCGACGGCAAGCCGAGAGCAGAGCATCCGAGAGAGGTAATGACAGGCTCTATCGCAGTTGTCGATCAGGATATAACGCTTTTCGAGGGAACGATCTCTGACAATATTAAAATGTGGGACGATTCGATAAAGGATTATGAAGTCATCCTTGCCGCAAGAGACGCCCAGTTGCATGATGACATCATGGCAAGAGAAGGTGGCTATAACTGCAAGCTGACTTCCGGAGGTCGTGACCTTTCAGGCGGCCAGAGACAGAGAATGGAGATCGCCCGTGTTCTTTCGATGGATCCGTCCATCATTATCCTTGATGAGGCTACCTCTGCACTTGACGCCAAGACCGAATATGAAGTCGTTAAGGCGATAAAGGACAGGGGCATCACATGCATTGTTATTGCACACAGACTTTCGACTATCCGCGACTGCGATGAGATCATCGTTTTGCAGCACGGAAATGTTGTCGAAAGAGGAACACACGATGAACTGATAAAGCTTGGCGGCGCATACACTGAGCTTGTAACTAATGAATAAGGGGGGGACTTTGAATGGGTTGGTTTGAAAAACAGATAAAACAAAGAAGAGATCTGGATCAGCAGCTTTTTGAAGAGTCCTTCTTCCGCGCCGCTGGCGTTGTCCTCGGGCAGAGAACTGCCGAAAAGATCAGCGACGATCATATCATTACAAAGCAGGCAATAGACGATATACTGAAATATTTCCATTTCAAGCCTGTTGAAATACCGAAAAACGTAAAGGAGCATGAGGATCAGCTTGATTTCTGTCTGCGCCCCCACGGGCTTATGAAACGACAGATAACCCTTGAGGAAAACTGGTACAAGGACGCTTACGGTCCAATCCTTGCCTACACAAAGGAAGATAACGAGCCTGTTGCACTTCTTCCCGATAAGCTGATCGGTTATTATTACAGAGACAGAGCGACAGGAAAAAGAGTTAAGATCAATAAAAAGACAGTCGATATTTTCAATAGTGAGGCTTACTGCTTCTACAGGCCGTTCCCGCAGAAAAAGCTGGGAATACCTGATCTGATAATATATATGAAGCAGTGCATAAGCCTGAATGACATTATCCTTATTGTTCTGGCAACGTTTATGGTAACCGGCATTGGTATGCTTATGCCGAGGATCACAAGAGCGCTGACTGGCCCCGTGCTTTCGAGTAAAAGCGCATGGATACTTGTTTCTATCGCAATATTTATGGTTTGTACGGCTATTTCCTCGCAGCTTATCAGAACGATAAGCACGATGCTTAACAGCAAAGTCCAGACAAAAATATCCCTCGGCGTACAGGCTGCCCTTATGATGAGGGTGCTGAGCCTGCCGGCGAATTTCTTCCGCAAGTACAGCTCAGGTGAGCTGACGAGCCGTTCACAATCGGTTAATCAGCTTTGCTCGCTTATCCTCGGAATGATACTCGGTTCGGGACTTACCTCCCTAATGTCACTGCTCTATATCACTCAGATATTCAGCTTTGCTCCGACACTTGTCATGCCGTCGCTTATTATCATACTTGTGACGGTTGGCTTTTCCGTTATTTCCTCGGTCGTACAGATCGGTATCAGCAAAAAGCAGATGGAGCACAGCGCTAAGGAATCAGGTATGACCTTCGCAATGATAAGCGGTGTGCAGAAGATAAAGCTTTCGGGCGCTGAAAAGAGATTTTTCGCCCGCTGGCTGAACCTCTATTCCGAGGGGGCAGAGCTTGTTTACGCTCCGCCTATGTTCATCAGAATAAACGGAGTAATCACAACGGCTATCGGTCTTTTCGCAAATATCGTGCTGTATTTCCTTGCGATAGAAAGCGGTATAGACCAGTCCAACTATTTCGCATTCACAGCAGCCTACGGCACAGTAATGGGAGCGTTTACCTCTCTTGCAGGAATAGCCCTTTCCTTCGGCCGCGTAAAGCCGATACTTGAAATGGCAGAGCCATTCCTCAAAACCGAGCCTGAAACAGCAGACAATAAAGAAATGGTCACCAAAATTTCAGGCGGCATCGAGCTTAACAACGTCTATTTCCGCTACAGCGAAAATTCACCCTATATCGTAAACGACCTTTCACTTAAGATCAAGGAAGGCGAATATGTTGCGATAGTCGGCAGAACGGGCTGCGGTAAATCCACCCTTATGCGTCTGCTCTTAGGCTTTGAAAAGCCCGAGAAGGGTGCTATATACTATGACGGGAAAGATCTGAACAGCCTTGACCTTGCCTCACTCAGACGCAAGATAGGCTCAGTAATTCAGAGCGGCGGACTTTTACAGGGTGATATTTTCTCGAATATCATCATTTCCGCGCCGCACCTGACTCTTGATGACGCCTGGGAGGCTGCTGAGATCGCAGGCATAGCCGACGACATACGCGCAATGCCTATGGGAATGAATACACTTATTTCCGAGGGCAACGGAGGAATTTCCGGCGGACAGAAGCAAAGGCTTATGATCGCCCGCGCAGTTGCTCCGAAGCCGAAAATACTCATGTTTGACGAAGCGACCTCAGCTCTTGACAACAAGACGCAAAAGCAGGTCAGCGAGGCTCTTGACAAAATGGGCTGCACAAGAATAGTTATAGCTCACAGGCTTTCAACTATCCGCCACTGCGACAGGATACTTGTCCTTGACGGAGGCAAGGTCATCGAGCAGGGCAGCTATGAGGAGCTTATCGCACAGAACGGCTATTTTGCAGAGCTTGTCGAAAGACAAAGACTTGATAAATGATTATTACGGGAGATGAAACAATGACTCTTTCCGACATTGCCGAAAAAACCGGACTGAATGAAGAAGAACGTATTCTTTTTGATGAATATACAAAAAACCGCTTTGAGGGTGCAGAGGAAATTGAAACTCCCGATACGTCCTTCCTTGCGCTTTGGGAGAGGATAGTTCTTTATGCCGATATGTTCGGAGCAGACAGGGTAATAAATGATAAGATATGTCCGAAGCGTCCGGTAAGCTTCAATTCTCCCGAAACGCTTAAAATGAAAATGTATGATTCTGCTGCCGGAAGGATACCTGTAATATATGTCCGTGATACAGAGGATTTCGAGCAGCTTGTAACTAATGTGGCATACAGGGGCGTGTGCCCCGAAAATATTTCCCAGACGGGCGCATCCTTTATCCACGGAGCAAAGACAAGGCTGATAATCCTTTCAGCAAAGCCGTACAGCAATGTTCCGGCAAGCGAACTGGGACTTGAAGATGAAAATGACTGGGCGGAAAGATCACTCATACTCCGTCAGGATCACGAATGTACTCATTATTTTACAAGACAAACCTATGGCATAACAAATAATATCCTGCATGATGAAATAATGGCTGATTTTATCGGAATGTATGAGGCTTTCGGCTTTTACAGGGCTGAGTGGTTTCTGAGATTCATGGGTATAATTTCAGGCAGCGGAAACAGATTTGTAGTCTATACAAATAGCTTACCCGAAAATGTATGCAGAGCAGTCCGTGAACTTGCAGTCATTTCGGCAAACGGTTTAGAGCGCTGGTCGGAAAGTGACGGCTTTAAGGAAATGACAAAGGCTGAGCGCATAAAAAATATGTGCAAAGAAGGTCTTGAAGGTTTTATTAATTTATAGTATTCTGGAGGTTATTATTATGAATATTAATATCACAAGAAACGGTAACGAACTCACTGTAGCTCTTGAGGGCAGACTTGATACACTCACCTCTCCTGATCTTGAGGAGGAGCTTGAAGATAAGCTGGACGATGTAGAAATGCTCATTTTTGATTTCAGTGGACTTGAATATATCAGCAGCGCAGGTCTGCGTGTTCTTGTCGGCGCCGCTCAGGCTATTGACGAGAATGACGGAGATATGGTTATCCGCAATCTTTCCGTACCTGTCCGTGATGTATTTGATGTTACAGGATTCAGTGATGCATTTGACATCGAATAACAGGGGGAAACGGTAAATGGGAGAGGATAAGAAAACAAAAAAGCCTAAAAATCATAAGCTTGTGATCGAAATAGGTATCATATCCATTGTATTTTTTACTGCCGTCCTGCTTTTTACAATAGCTCTTAACTATTCGGTAACAAAGGATTCCTATCTTACATCAAAAAATGATATGATAGACCGTGATCTTAAAATCTGTACCAAAGATCTGCGGAATAGTATGAACGAATGGTATCTGAAATATATAAAGGAACACAGAGATGATATAATAAGACCTCTGAGCGATGAAGAACTGTCGGTTGTAAACACCGAAGAATTCGGTGCGGAGATAAACAGTTATTTTATGGGAGAGAAAACGATATCCGAAGATACCGATCCAATGATACAGTATATTCTTGCAAAAGAATGGTTTGCTATGAATGCTGCTTTGCTTGATATCAGACTTAGGGAGATAAACTACGATAGCATATATATTCTTGATATTCTGAATGATAAGGAGTCGTATCTTTATGTGCGGCATGAACCGAGCGAGCCGAACGCAATGACAACGACAATGGAGGAGTATGGTTTAGATGGTTATACGACCTTATCATATACCGAATGTTTAAAAACTATTGAATACGATTCCTCAAAGCACAGCGCGGCAAAGGAAATACTCTTAAATGAGCCTCTTAAAGAAGGAGAAACAATATATGAAGCATATCACGATGTTACAACCGGAAAGAATTACTACATAGGATATACTCCATTTATTTCCGATGGAAAAACCATTTGCTATATTTGTATACAGTATGATTGGAGCACCTTTAATAGTGAGCTTCTCAGTTATACAAGAAACTCGATGATAACTGTATTTATTATATTGTTCATTCTCGTTTCGCTTATGCTTGTGTATATTTATCTGAAAGCGATAAGACCTCTTTCTAAAGTCGAAGCAGGAGTGCAGTCATATATGGAGGACAAGGACAGCAATTCCGTTTCTGAAAAAATGGACAAAATAAAGGTCAGAAATGAGGTCGGAAGAGTTGCGGACAGGTTCTCTGATCTTGCAAAAGAGATAGACAGGCATACAAATGAGATACTTAAGCTCAACAGCGAAAAGCAAAGGATCGCAACGGAGCTTTCCCTTGCAACGAGTATTCAGAGCAGTATGCTGCCTGATAAGTTCCCCGCCTTCCCCGACAGGAATGAATTTGATATTTTCGCCTCAATGGATCCTGCAAAGGAGGTCGGCGGAGATTTCTACGATTTCTTCTTTATCGACGACGATCATCTTGCAATGGTAATTGCCGACGTTTCAGGCAAGGGCGTTCCTGCGGCTCTGTTTATGATGTCGTCTATGATCCTCCTGAACGTCTATGCTCAGATGGGCGGAACTCCGGCTGAAATAATCGACAGAGTAAACAAGCAGGTCTGCAAGACAAATAAAGCGCATATGTTTGTCACCGTATGGCTCGGCATACTTGAAATAAGCACAGGAAAGCTGACTGCTTCAAGCGCGGGTCATGAATTCCCGATGATAAATACAAGCGGTAAATTCGAGCTTCTCAAGGACAAGCACGGTATGCCCGTAGGCGCCTTCAAGAAAGCGAAATACAAGGATTATGAGCTGACTCTGAAAAAGGGTGACAGCGTATTCCTCTATACAGACGGAGTAGCCGAGGCGACTGACGCTGACGATCAGCTTTTCGGCACCGACCGCGCACTTGATGCACTTAATGAGCATCCCGATGCTGCTCCCGAGGAACTGCTGAAAAATGTTCGTGTGGCTGTTGACGCATTTGTTAAGGAGGCACCGCAGTTTGACGATCTTACTATGCTTGGATTCAGATATTTCGGAAAGGAGGACAGCAATAAATAATGGATGAAGTTGTTATCGAAGCAACATGTGAAAATCTTCCGAAAGTGCTAAGCTTTATTGATGAACATCTTGAAGCGGCGGGTTGCAATATGAGAACTCAGGCGCAGATAGATGTTGCTGCTGAGGAACTGTTTATAAATATTTCAAGCTACGCCTATAATCCCGAGATAGGGACTGCTGTTGTTCAGATCACTGTGATCGATGAGCCTCTTTCCGTTGAAATAACCTTCATAGATAACGGCAGGCAGTTTGACCCCCTTGCAAAGGAGGATCCCGATATCACTATCCCCGGCAAAAAGAGAAAAAAGGGCGGTCTGGGTATCTTTGTGGTAAAAAAGAGTATGGATGATGTGCATTATGATTATTCTGACGGAAAAAACATACTCACCATAAAGAAAAACCTTTCATAAAGCGCTGCTGTAAGAAAAATGATACTTGAAAACGGTTCGGTTTCTCCTGATCGGGTTCACGGATTTTAATATATCCGATAAATTTATTGAATTTAGGATGGAGACAAAACATGGAAACAAATAATAAGAAACTGAAGTTCGCTATGCTTTTTAGCGGCGGAAAAGACAGTACGATAGCACTTGAAAAAATGATAAGAGCAGGTCATATTCCCGTTTGCATTGTGGTCGGCAAAATGACAGACGGACTTACACATATGCATCTGCTCAGAGATACCTTTATGGACAGGTATTCCGATGCCCTCAATCTGCCGTTGTTTGAAGTGGTTATGAAAAGCAAATATGATTTTGCTGCATGGGACAGGGCGATTAAGGAGCTTATAAAGGAGTATCATATAGACGCAGTATGCAATGGTGATATTGCTTTTGAATACAGCATGAATAATCTCAAGAGACTTGCCGAGGACAATGGCTTGAAAATGTTTGCTCCGCTATGGGGAGTAAATGAAGAGAATATTATTAAAGAATTATCCGATTACAAGGTAATAGTTAAATCTATTGAAAGAAAGATCGGGTTGGACGACATTGTGGTCAGGAGTTATCCGACGAAATAATAAACAGACTGCACGAAAAAGGAATACAGCTGTCCAGCGGCACTCCGGAGATGCATACTATTGCAGTTGACGGTCCTGTTTTCTCCCACCCCATAGAGTTTATGATAAAGGATATTATCAAAACCGAAAGAATAGTTATAGCCGATATTATCTGATAATACTATACCAAATGGAGTTGCTTACTATGAAATGGATTTCAATACTCGGTGATTCTATCTGTACATTTGAAGGATATAATGCTAAAGGTTATTATGTCTATTACGATAAAGCTATTAAACAGGAAAACGGAATAAAAAGCTTAAACGATACATGGTGGTATCAAGCGATCAATTACCTTGACGGACAGCTTTGTGTAAATAATTCATATGCCGGGAGCAGAGTAACCGGAGCTGATTATCCTTCTGCTTCATGTGAAGAAAGAATAAATGCCCTGAGTGATACTTTACATAAACCTGATATTATCCTTATTGCTATGGGATTTAATGATTACGCTTTTGGAATTGAGACAAAAGGAAGCGGAGATATATCATCGTTTGATTATGCTTTTGGATATATGCTTGATAAGATTTCCTCACGTTACCCGAATACTGAGCTTATATGCAGCACTATCGCCAAAGGATTTGTAAAGGATTTTTCTCATAGCTTATTCCCTATGGATTCTGTAAAGTATGATATTTCCGAATACAATGATATTATAAGAAGTTCCTGCCGACAAAGAAATATCAGGCTTGCAGATATAGCCTCGCTCGGAACCTGCTTTGAGACGCTCGACGGTGTACATCCTAATGCAAAAGGACACAAGACTATTGCAGAAATGTGGATAAAGTCTCTTGAGAAAAACAGCTTTACCGAATAAAGATTGTTCATTATTCCTGTTTATACAGAATGAACAGGAATCACTCGTTTTGATAAACTCATATAATTATTAAAGAATGATTTTTTTCTAAGGCAACACCGCACAAAGATAGTGCCGCAGATGCGCTGCCTATTTTTTCGTCAGAATGTGCAAAACGAGCGCAGTTAACCTGACGGTTATCAAGCGAGTTTTGTGCAGAATGACGGAAAAAGAGCAAGCAGATGTGGCGCTAAGCCGTAAGGCGTTCTTTGTGCGGTGTTGCCCTAACTCAAATCAGCATTTCTTCCATTACCGATCAAGCCCTGCCCTTTCATAAGCATGGCGAAGATTGTTGTGTGTAATAATATGGCATCGACTGTCTGCGTAATTATCAGCCGCAGGGTTGCCAACTTCTGCACTATTGGATGCGCGTGCAAAAGCTTTCTTTTGGTCTTCTGCAGACAGTCTGGGATCAAACGCAACATCCAGCGCATTACGCTTGGCTTCCTGAAGGGCTCGCAGATCATTGAACTCATCTTCGATCAGATTCTTTGCAAGCCTTTCCGTAAGCGTCTTACGCAGTTCTTCGGATAGCCTGAACTTAAAATCACGCTCAGACATTATCCTTGCCCGCAGATCATGCGGCACAGGATAACGATATGATCCGATCAGATAGCTTCCGTCCTCGAAGCCGAATGTTTCCGCGTCGCGTTTGTCTGTCCGTTTCGTGAAGGTGAATACAATAAAAGCCTTCCTCATAATGCCGCCGGTCGATACTTTTTTGTAGTAAACGCTGTAGACCATATACCGGTCATAATGGTCATAGACCCAACCGTCATCGAGCATTTCCTGTTCCGGATGTTCAGAAAAACGATACTCCCGGATCATCATTGTATTACCGTATGATAATTGAATATTAGCATCCGATTTCCATTTGACTGATGTTATCCTGTACGGTGCGCCGGTCGCCTCCCACTCACTTTCCTCTTTGTAGATGAGCAGTTCCCGAAACGCAACATCCCATCTTTGAAAGTCATATGCAACGATGGTTTCGCCGCTTTTTCCGTAATAAACAGTATCATCATCCATTGATACAGGCTTTGAACGGTCACAGGTAAAGGAGAACCAATCCATATCTATGCCTACTTTTTTACATTCATCAAGAAACTGCTCAAGGGTTTTGATTTTGCAATTATTGAGCCGTTCCTGTTCCTGCTTCGCGTGGTAAGCTTTCTGTTCTTCATTTGTCATTTGATGTTCCTCCGCATATACCGGTGTGCCGGGATATCTGTTCGGTTAAATTTCCTCATGAAAATAAATTTTTGTCAGAAGATCCTCTAAATTATCTGCCACAACAGTAATTTCATTATCACATTCATTGTCTATATGTACGATGCGTGGTTCACCGTTTTTGTCAATTGAACGAAAATCCATAAAATACATATCATGCCCCGCTGACTGCGTTTGACCAAATGGTATTCCTATATTTGGATATTGCCATACATTGATCCAATTGTCAAACATATCAACAAGTCCGCCTTTATCCAAAGAAACACCATAGATAGCTTCGAGCCAGCTTTCCTCAAAAATGTCATAATTAGTGTCTGCTTTTTTCTCCCTAAGCGCCTTGAAATGCTGATAAACAGTAGAGTTTCAGGATAAAACATGGTATAATAAGTGCAAGGAAAATAGCAGACACTAATTATTATATTATTAATCAAAATTTATATATAGAAGGAGTATAACAATGAAAGAAGCGTATGATTTTTAAGAAAATGCGGTACTTTTTACCTTGCAACAGAAGAAAACGGTCAACCCCGTGTCAGACCGTTTGGGGCAATAAGTGATTTTGATGGGAAACTCTACATTGAAACAAATAATCAGAAAAAAGTATACCAGCAATTAAAGAAGAATGGAAAAGTCGAAATTTGTGGTATGAATGAAGGAAGATGGATACGAATAGAGGGAACGGTTAAAGAGGATTTGCGGCGTGAGGCAAGAGTGGCGATGCTGGAAGATAATCCTTCACTCAAAAAATTAGCATCTCCGGATAATGGTACAATGACTGTATTTTATTTTGAAAACGGAACGGCAACGATTTTTTCGTTTACAGAAGGGCCAAAGGTTATCACATTATAATTTCACCGGAACCTGAACAGCTTTATCAAATTCTGATTTATCAATCAAATTAAATAAGCATAAAAATAAAATAATTGTTGTGCTGCACTTTTACATGATGTTATTTTGATTATTCCAATCCGTTTGAAAGTAGCAGCAAGTCATTATAATATTCAGTATAATTTACCGATAAGGAGGACGATCACCATGGGAAAAATTTTGTTAGTAAACGGCAGTCCTAATGAACATGGCTGTACAGCAACGGCGCTGGGATAGATAGCAGATACATTACAAAAAAAACGGAGTAGAAGTTGAGATCCTGTGGCTTGGTAAAAAGCCTATGACAGACTGTATTGCCTGTTTCCAATGTCATACAAAGGGCAAATGCGTTTTTAGCGATCAGGTCAATGAGATTGGCAGCAGGATCGACGAGTATGATGGCTTTGTTTTCGGTTCTCCTGTATATTACGGCGGTCCGACAGGAAGACTTACTTCATTTATGGACAGATTGTTTTTCAGCGTTCCCGATGAAAAATTCGCTGGAAAGTTAGCGGCATCGGTTGTGTCCTGCCTCAGAGGCGGAGCTACATCGGCATTTGAAAGGCTCAATCAGTATTATCTGATGGAAAATATGATCGTGGTCGGCTCACAGTATTGGAACCAGGTTCACGGTTTTACTCCTGATGATGTGCGAAAGGACAAAGAAGGTTTGCAGACTATGCGTACTCTCGGACAAAATATGGCGTGGGTGCTTAAATCTATTGAAACCGGCAAAAAGAACAATGTCTGTCCTCCGGAATACGAAGCGAAGAAATCTACGAATTTTATCTGAGAATTTGAATAAAATAAACAAACTCCACCGTTTTCCCGTTTTGGGTACGGTGGAGTTTTTTGTAGTGGGCTATTATCGGAAGGAACAGACTATTACACTCTCTTTTATTCCTTTATATCACCCCCACACTGCCCACGGCTACCCTTTTTCGCATTTTGCAAAAGAAAATGCTCTGCACAATGAGGCGAGGCTGGAATTGAAATAATAAACTGATCTGAATAATAACTGCTTTAAGAGCTCGCCGACTAATTCAGTTTGTGTAAAATAATTCTGGGAGAAACAGGCGCTTGCTGTCAGAAGATTGAAAAGCCAGAAGTCAAAGTAAACCAGCCGCGTATAGCAGCCCGTAAGGGGTGCGGCGGCCAGCGTGACGCTGGACCCGATTCGCGG
>CAMVQZ010000031.1 GCA_947169745.1 uncultured Clostridia bacterium | reverse complement strand
GTGAGAGATCAGGCGCTCACTGTCAGGGAAGTCGGATGCCGGAAGTCAGAATAAAGCAGCCGCAAAAAGCAGCCCGTAAGGGGTGCGGCGGCGAAGGGTAAGAGTATTGTCTGGGGTAGTGGGCGCCGGATGCCGCGCGACGATAGTTTATATACGCACGACAGAGCGAGAGTAAGCGAGCGATAACGCGAACACGGGTGCAGCGTCGACGCTGCCGAATCGCTCAGTGCGAGCACGCACCGGTTTATTCAGATGTATTGACGAGAGTAAGGAATAATGGTATATTTATATTATATTCAGAAACTAAAAAAATGTCAGCAGGTGAAAACTTTGAAATTATCAGTTCCAATAGACAAAGAAACTGAAAAAATACAAGAAAATATTCCGGACACAAAATATATCAAGCTGTATGATATTGCGGATAACCGGATACTGTGCAGTGAAATAGTCGGGACTATGGGCTGCGATCCGGAACAGCTTGTAAATATTGCGGCAATGTTTGAATCCGACGCATTGATATGCAGCAACATACCAGAGAGTCTCGCTGATATGATGGAAGAAGAAGGAATATATATTTTTTCCGGATATTCAGGCGACAGCGACGAAGCAGTTGAAAAGTTTCTACAAGGAAAATAATTCATCCGGCAGCAAATGACTGCCGGATTTTTTTACTATTCTAAAGGGGCTACGGATCCGCCAGCCGGTTCTTTCAGCGCTGCTTTGCGGCAGTATCCACAGTAAACCGGCATCTCCGGACTACTCCGTTTTCCAGCAGGCCAGCCAAGCCATATAGTTTAATATAAATCGAGATAAAGAAAACCCCCGAAATTAATCGGGGGTCAACTTTTTTATCAGGACCGGATCATCAGTCGTTTGTGAATACAGGATCTGAGAAGTTGTCATCAGAGCCGTTAAGTCCGTTGTAATCACCGTCATCAGATGCGAATCTGTTATCAATGGTTACATACTTCATTGTTGTCCAATATTCTTCGTCACAGAGATCGAATATGAAATTCTGGCTTTCATCAGCCTTGCGGCAGATGTATGCGCCTTCACGAATAACAAATTCATGAAGCTCCATAAACTGATCGTAATATTTTACCTTGACATCAGTCAGGAATTCAACTCTTATCTCATTACCGCCAGTCTTTGATTTGAATTTGACGTGCTTATCATACTGGCCGGATACATCTACTGTACCCGAAGAGCCGAAGCGTACTTCCTTAGCTGTAAATGTAAGGTTGCCATTGACCTTGAGGTCGCTGTTTGCCTGCCAACGGAAATACAGGTTCTTGCTTGACATATAGTTCCAGTTCTTGTTAGCAGAGAATTCACCTGCGCTTGCAGTCATATTTACTGACTTACTGGAGTTATGTCCTGTTGTTCTTGAGATCATATACTTTCCGTCTGTTGTGGGAACGACCCAACCGGAAAGGCTTGAAGCATCAACAGGATCATCAGATCTGTCAGTATACTCACCGTAGTTAGAAGGATCTGTAAAGAACTTCCTTGCCTTTTCGCTGTAAAGATCCATTACAGGAACCCAACCCTTACCGGTAACATTCATATAAGTGAAGGGGCTGATGTTAGGATCTGTAGTCTCAGTAGCACCTGTTTCTCCAAGAAGATTCTTGCGCTGATCAGCTGAGATATAAGTCTGCTTGGCCTCGAATGAGTAAGCGCCGGCCTTGATGATATAAGCCTCTCCACTGGAGGGAGTAACCTTTACATCATTCTTGAAGTTAAGAGTACGCGGCTTGAATATTGTGGGATTGCTTGTTGCGTAAGCATTTGCAATCTTCAGTGAACTAGCATTATCGACCATTGTTGCATTTTCAGCTTGGGTGCGGATCTCCTTCTCCTGCACTTCAGGTAGATCACTCAGCTTCTTATTCATGGAAACTTCTTTATTAACAATATACGCTTCTGTAGCCTTGGACTGATCATATCCAATGTAATAATATCTTCCGGAATCACCTGTCTCAGCCTGAGAAAGTGCAGTATGTGAAATATAAGTATACTCTGCAACAGAATTCTTTGTCCAGTAGGACTTGGAGACAGAATCACCGGTTTCTTCATCAACTACAGGCGGTAAATCCATGTATACCCACGCGCCGTCATAGAGTGAGATCTTCTCCTGAACCTTACCCTCATCTGTACCTACAACAAACTTAACATTAAATATCTCTTTTCTTGCATTAAGACCATCTGTTGAGATGAAGATGATAGGCCTGTGTTCTGTTGTGAAGTCCTTGATATTTGCCTCGACCTTTGATGATGTATCGATTTCACCATCGGCCTTCTTCCTAGTATAATATACTATTTTAAGGTTGCCTTCCTTGAATTTTTCCTGACCGTCATAGAATATTACGGGAATTCTTGAAGATGTAGAAACCGAAACATTCTGAATAGCCTTCTGAAGCATGACAGTCTGAGCATTTATCGAGGAAGGAGTTGCAGATGAGGAAATGTACTCCCTCTTTGCAGCTTCATATGCTGTCTCAAGTGCAGCAATAGTGCTTGTTTCATAGATATCAGGCTTACCGCCGTGGATATTCTCAGGATAATTCTTGCCGCTTATATAAGCTCTTGCATTAGCCATCTCAGTATAGAGATTTGTATAAGCTGTTGTCCAGTTATGAACGTCACTATAGTTCTGGGATCTACCAGTACTATTGATAACACCATCTGTAAAGCAAGGCTTTGCCTTATTGAGAATAGCCTCAGGGAAGTCATAGGATGCGTTGCCGTTGCCCAGATTCTTGACAGTACCATCAGAGTTATACTGCTTCGGAAGAACATATCCGCCGCCGATGGTCTGCATCAGATATACTTCTTTTTCAAGCTTGACGCCAGGAGCCTCATACTTATCCCAGCCTCCGAGACCACCATTCAGTGAAGGATCGAAGAGGATATAACTATTTCCCTTAAGAGCAGTTCTTGCCTTGAAAGCACCACCGTTAGCAGTGAATGAAAGGAACGGAGTCTTGCTGGGTATGGTGGTCTTGAGAAGTCCGCCGCCAGCGCTTGTAAAGCTGTATTCCTTGCTGCCGCCAACGCCGTTTGCAACGACTTTGACATCAGATGCATTCCAACCAGAGGGAAGGCTGAAGTAAATATCCTGGTTATCTTCAATAGTTGTGTCATCAGGATTTGTAGTATAGAGCGTCATATCAGTGATAAGTCCATCAACAATACCGCTTGCAACACTGTTGATCCTGAGCCATACATCACCGTAAACTTCCTTAAGCTGTGAGCAATACATAAGGTCTGTCTTGAAATCGTTGTCATACCACTTCTTGCCCATTGCCTGGTGAGAGTTGAACTTAAGACCCTTGATCTGGAAAGTATAGGTATTTGTCTGATCTACCGGAATCTTGTATTCGTACCAGTCATATACGATAGACAGTTCTGCGTCACCAACACGACCCATACTCTTGCCGTTACCGCCGTTACCGCCGAAGAGGTTGTCCGGACGGATAGTTGCTCCCTTATTGGAAGCCTTTCTGTTTGAATCTATGGATGCTGAACCTGTGGAATAAAGTGTACCGTAGGTGTAGTAGTAGGAAGCATTTTCAATTCTGATCCTGTCACCGCCTACAAAAGGCATTCTCAGATTTGTACCTGTCATATCTGAGGTATCTACATCTGCGATCTCTACATTATACTCCGGAGGAGTATCTGACTTCTTTGCCCTGTACTGATAATCTGCAACATAATAATACTTGCTGTTCCAGTTATTGCTCCTTCTTGTATACAGACCAGGCGCGCTGTTCTGATATGAATCAAGGAAGAATTTGCCTTTATTCAACGCAGGTTCGTCTCCGCCTCTCATACAGGTAGTATATCTTCCGCTGAGAACGTCACCGTCGATGATCTCAAAGAGACAGTCGGGACCCTGCTGACCGATAGAACAAAACTGAGGATGATCGGAGTAATGAGTATAGGAATGTCCGTTAAGATTTGTTGTTCCGGTATATACCTTATCTCTGTCATCGAAGTAGATATTACCACCATCATATTTTACATTGCCGCCACCGATTTTATTATTTCCGTTATTATAGGAAAGAACACAGCCGTCTGCGTGAGAATCAACAACAACATAATAATACTGTGTATTATCTACCTGGAGAGCTTCTCTGCCAGGCCAGGGACCGTTAAGATCAGAGGTATTAGTCCATGTATTTCTACTGCGGTTATATGTGCCCTTCCATACATATACGTTAGGAGCACCCTTGCCCTTCATATAGGTATTATCGGAATCAATCCAGATTACTGTGCTTCCTGTATTAATTCTCGGCACACCTCCGTTACCAGCCTGAGCAAAGTAATCGAAGGGCTGAGGTACAGAAACAAGTCCGGAGGCTGCGTTTACAGGCATCGTGATGAGCTTATCGATCGTTGTTGATGAAAGGAGATCATCTGAAACAAGCCCGTTGAGTGTTCCTGCAGAGCCTGAACCGCTATCTGAACCATACATCGGATAAATCGAAGTAACATCTATGGCATCGATCTTGGAATACCTCTTGAAAGAAGCACCAGTAGCTCTTGCCGTAAAGTTCTCCTTCTGAGTACCGTCTGTCATATTGACGAGTCTGTAGGATGCGTCAAATGCACCCTTACTGAATCTCAGACCCTTATTCTCATAGGTCTGGGTATTACCGTCTGCATCAACATAATAACGGACAAGATCAAGAGATGTCTGACCGTCTGCGCTCATTTCAAAAGCAAATTTCTTATCGGATTCCTCTGTTCCGTTAAGGAAATAAACTGCATAGGTCTTATCATTTACCTTTGCAACGATCTTTGTAGTATCGTCGCCCTTGATAAGGTTTGTGCTGTAAGGAATGTTGATCCTTAATCGGTTGTTGTAATCAAGAAGCTCAGAGTCTCTGAAGGTCACAACATATCCGCCGGCTGAAGTATCTATAGCGCTTGAAGTATAATAGACCTTTTCGCTGGTGTTGTAGGACTTGATATATGCAGTCTGGTTGGGTTCGTTGATAAATCTTGCGACCTTATATGAGCCTTCCTGTACTGCTGTTACAACGTAAGTGGGCTTCTCGTCTGCACTTACATATGCGTAATTCTTATCAGCTTCGCTCTCAACATAAAGAGTTGTAAGCTTGGACTTCTTGCATGTCAGCGTACAAGTTTCAGTTGTCTTTCCATCAACCTCTTTTGTAACAATCTTGTACTCGTCAGGAGTAATGACGATATTTCCATCGCCGAGGTGAGCTGAATAATTGACAACATCCTTTGTGATGAAGTGAACCAGCTTTGTTGATACAACAGGTCTGTTGCCATTACTGTCAGGCTCACCATACTCATAGTGAGTAGCGTTGACTGTAAGATTTACACCTGTTATCTCTCTGTTGAAGTCGAAGTACATAAGATCCTGAAGCGGGATAGTTTTTGCACTGTTTGAACCGACAGTTACATCAGTTGAAACATTGCCCTTACATTTCTCGACTGAAACGGAAGAAATGACATATTTGCTTTTAACAGTGTTTCCGTTGCCGTCAACATAGCTGTCAATGGTATCACCCTTATTGAATCCCTTGAACCAGACTCTGATCTTGCCCTCAGCCTTGAGAGCATCATTTGTCTTGGAGAATTCATTGTCAGGCTTTTCGACCTTGAATGCGTCAAGAGCCTTCTTGAGCTGAGCAGCTTCATTATCAACGTCATCCTGCTTTGTGGTTGCTGTAATGCCCTTCATAAAGTTCTCTGCATGATCGTGAGCAGTGGACAGTGTACTGTAGGTATCATCTGTACAATCTTCCTTTGCTGTATCAGGAGAAAGCAGACGTTTTGCCTGAGCAATATAATCCGAAAGTGTTGCTGTGTCCAGGGTCGTCTTCGGATGCTTTATCATAGCAGAAAGAGCAGAATCAAGAGCTGTTCTCTTGTTGTCTATATCTGTCTGATTTGTGGATGTTTTAAGTGCATCCTTTGCATTATTTAGTGCAGTAATAAATGCACCGGAATAGTTATCGTCATAAAGCTCGGTTCTGCTCTCATAAGGAGTTGCATCATCGATAGATTTCTGGAGAAGAGACTTATCTATCTTTCCAAGCTCAAGAATGCCGATAGCATCATCAAGATCTGCAATGAAGTCAATGACATCGGAGGTGGTATAAAGAGGTGAACCATCGTCCTTAGTCTTATCAAGTATATCGCCGTTGTCCCTGTAGCCCTTATATTTCTTGTATACACCAGTCTCAGCTACGAATACAGCGAATGCATCGTCCTTATAGTCGTTCTTGTGATTCTCTTCGATGTCAACACATTCGTCGACCTTCTTGCTGAAGCTTGTGTATGTATCCGGATCGCAGACAATGGTCTTGAGGCCATCGATAGCTTTCTGGATCTTCTCTCTCATTGTGTTGTATTCACTGTCAGGCTTCTTATCAGCTTTGATCAGAACGAGAGCTTCCTTAAGAGCATCATCAAGAGTTTTAAAGGATTTTGATTCATAATCGCCAGGCTCAAGCTTGCTGCCCTCGATATACTTATCTCTGAGCTTACGCCATGCCTCGGATGAAACTTCTCCTTCTTTATAATCAAGATACGGTGCAATACCGGAACCGATTATAGAAGACTTGACTTTGACAGTTGAATATGACTCATCGTCAACACCGAGAGTTCTGTTTGCTTTTGCTTCTGAAAGATATGAGGTGCATAATTCTTCGCCGCCGTTCTTATAAGCCACAACGAATGCATCATTGCTGCTGTTGGGCTTGACTGTAACTTCACCCGAATGTTCTCCTCCTGCCTTATCGTAGTAATTGATGCCCATCCTGAAGGTATCGCCGGTGCTGATATTTGCGACCCACCAGCCGCAGCCTTCATAAAGCATCTTTGCCTCTCCTGCTTCTGCATTGTTGTAGAAGTATGATTTCTCAGTAAGACCAGACTGAGCCCACAGCTTTTCAAGCTCGCTGTTCTTATAGTGGTTGCTGTTTCCGGTAGCAGTATTGAAGTCATCAAAGGAGCTGCTCTTCTGGAAGATATCAACACCACCGACATTTACATAGGAGATAGTGGGGTTCTTGACAGGATTGAGTGCCTCTTCCTTCGTATCGCCTATTCCCTTTACCTTGAAGTGAACAGTAGTCTTTTTGTTCTTTACATAAACAAGCATTCTGTCCTGAAGCTCGCTCTTACCGTTCCAGCCAGCACCTGTTATATATTTCATACCAGGCTTGAGGAACTCGATGTAAAGATTTCTGTCTGAGTTATTAAGGAACCAGAGATGGAACATTTCACAGGTCTGGCTGTCAAGGTTCATGGAACCATCGCTGTTATTGAGCACAGCACCTTTTCTTGAAATGATAAGGTTGAAATAGTTTACCTGATCGTTTGTGAAATAATAGGTTCCGTCAAACCAACCATTCTTTCCGGGTGAGAAGAATGAAGGAGGACCCTTCTTCCAGCTGTCACTTACACCGTTCCATACACCTGCAGGTTCAAGCTTATGAGTAGTGTAGGTTCTGCCGGAAACGTGGACGTTATTAGTCACGTCATCCTCATTTTCTTCAAAACCTGAAGCGATTGAAACTTTCCTGCCGTCCTTTGTGTAAGTACCATCGGGATTGTATGATGTGGCACTCTTCAGCAGCGTCTCATAACCGTAGCAGTTTCTGCCCTGGTCGCTGGTGTAAAGCTTTGCAGTATCCTTGTACGTCCAGAGATAGTAGAACGGTGTCCAGTTCTCTCCGGGGTACTGCTTTACGTGCAGCGAGATAGCGTCACGCAGATAGTTATAAGTGATAAGCTCCGTATTCATATCCAGGTCAACAATAACAACGGCATTTTTCTTTGCCTGCTTGTTCATCGGATAGAATGCATTGAGGGAAACAGTCTGTGACTTCTTTCCAAAAGCGTCAGAGGATTTGGAATAAGCCCTGAGTCTGAGTCCGCCGGAGTCACCCTTTGTCGTTGCTGTTTCATAGTTGGCTACAACATAGGTGTTGTACTCAGTGTGCTTGGTCTTATCGTCAAGTATCTGAGCACCCATCGATGTGGTACCGCCATCCTTGTCCAGCATTACCATATACTCATCATTTACGGCAGTAACATCTGAAACACTGTCGCCGACATAGTATGAATAAGCATATTCAAGCGCACTCCTTGCATTGAGATACGCCTGACGGTTATTCACGCTTCCGCTGGTAGAGGTAATACTCGTCGCAGCAATAGCGATCAGTGAAGCAGAAAGAATGATGAGCACAGCGGCAATCGCCATAGCAACCGGAAGCGCAATGCCTCGCTTGCTATTTTGCTTTTCTAAAAACATAGAGCAGCATCTTCCTTTCTATAAAATAGTGTAGGGCTAACAGGTCAACACATCCAAAAGTGCAATCAAAACAGCATAATTGCATACATTAACCTACTATTGAGACAATTATATTACAAAACTGACCCTTAATCAAGAGTTTTTATACTTTTCGTATGAATTATCAATTCGATAATTTACCATTTATGCAAAATATACAATGTTTACCAAATTATTTTAACACACAATATGTTGATATGAGAATAAAAAGCAAGCCAACATATAGTTATTATGGGAACTTTCGAGGATTATGAATAAATCATTAACAAATTAGTGAGATTTTACACTTTGTTAATAAAGAAGAGGAATAATTTTCCAGATCGGAAAAAAATATACCCGGAGTAATCAACAGGCTCATCTCTTCCCGGATAGCAGCCAGAAGATGAATTGAATGTGCCGGGCACAGAAAAAAACGTCACTTTATTTTCTGTTCAAGAAATTTAAGTGCAGAATAAAGTATACTTTTTTGTGAGTAAAGTACCTGTTAAGCGTTTCACTTTACATATTTATAAGGCTATTTTTGTACATTTATTATTGCACTATAGTGCTGTATAACCCATCAATTTTAAAGCAATTCTTTATTTCTGAAGGAAAAGCGTTTATTTTCTTTTTATTTCTGTTTTTAAAAATCCCATAAACACTGGTTTTGTTTATGTAAAGCCATTTTCTTTACAGGTTTATTTTTCGCTATATTATTCTGTATCAGAATAATATATTTTCTGCAGATGAAAAAAACAGACCAGGATCACCTGAAGTCTGTTTTCTGAAAGTATTCGTTTGTTTGAAATATTTTCATCATCAATGATAATCTTTATTCTTTTTCAGCAGCAGCTCTTTCCTTTTCCCGGATCAGTTTTTCAAGATCTTCCCTGCTGAATTTGTATACCTTATTGCAGAAATGACAATCCGCGGTGGCAAAACCATCTTCCATAATGGACGCTCTGATATCCTCGTCGCTCATCATCATAAAGGCTCTCTCCACCTTTTCCCTGCTGCAATTGCACACATAATCTATGGGGGACTCATCGAGGACTTCAACCTCATATCCCTCCAGAACCTTATCGCATATCTCCTTGATACTCATTCCCTTTGCAAGCATTGTTGTAACGGGATCCAGGTTCTGAATGTTTTTTTCTATGTGATCTATAGTTGAATTATCTGCTCCGGGCAAAAGCTGGAGGATAAAGCCCCCCGAAAGAAGCACCTCGTGGGTCTCTTTATCAAGGAGAACTCCAAGAGCGCAGACAGTGGGTATCTGTTCGCTGGTTGCGTAATAGCTGGTAATATCCTCGGCGATCTCACCGGATACCAGCGGCGTCATTCCTATATAAGGATCGCCCGAACCAAGATCTTTTATTACATGAAGAATGCCGGTTTTTCCTACTGCCTTCCCTACATTGAGCTTTCCGTTTTCGTAGTATTCTGTAGGGCATCCCGCATTCTGTATATATCCGCGCACATTTCCAATACTGTCTCCCACCGCAACAACGGAACCAGTTTCACTGTTATCACCGCTTATCCGCAGTGTGACAGAAGCATTGCTTTGTTTTAACTGTGCTCCCATTATAGATGCAGCCGTCAGCAGTCTGCCAAGAGCTGCTGTTGCTACTGGTGATGTTTTATGAATTCTTGACGCCTTGAAAACTATATCCGAGGTCTCAGCTGCGGATACAACTACAGCGCCGTCTGTAGTAATACATCTGATTATCTTATCACTCATTATTTTTCTTTCCTTATTACATAGATTTCCCTCTGCGTCTCCTGAACAGGGGGAGCAAAAGTCAGGTCATCATATACAGCTTCGATTTTCATTTCAGACATTTCGATCATTTCTTTTATTTCCTCAAAGGTATATGCCCTTTCAGAAAATTGTTCGCTGCTTCTGATATATGAATTATCCTCGCGCTTTTCAAAAAAATCAAGAGTTATTATGACCTTATTATTCCTCTTTATGAAACTATTCTGCCAGGCACAAAACACCTCATCCATATCATATATATAGCAATTATCTCCAAGGATAGTACTGTGCTTGTATACGGTATTGGCGTCAAAAACAAATAATCCGCCGGGAGCAAGATAAGAAGAAACCTTCTCAAATGCCTTCTGAAGTTCCTTTTTTGATGTGATATGATTTACACTATCCAGAGTACAAATGCAGCTGTCTATCCTTCCGAATAGCTCAAGCTCCTGCATTTTCTGGTTAACAAAAAGGATATCAAGTCCGCTTTCAAAAGCTTTGTTCTGTGCGATCATAAGCATTTCCGCCGAGGCATCGGCACCAAAAATATCCCAGCCCCGTTTCCTCAGCTCTATCGTCATATTACCTGTTCCACAGGCGAGATCAAGAGTAAGACCAGGAGAATGGGAATGCTTTTTAAACAGCTCAGTCAGATAATCTGCTCTCTTTTTATAATCTGCATTCACCGTCAGTTTATCATAAAACTCAGCAAAAAACGAATAACTCATTCCCCGCTGTCCTCCGGATACTTTTCTTTCATACGTTTGAAGGTCATTGAATAACCATCGCTTCCGTAATTAAGGGATCTGTTTACTCTGCTGATCGTTGCTGTTGATGCTCCTGTCTCCTTTACGATCTGATTATATATCTCCCCTTCGCTCAGCATCTTTGCAACTACAAAACGCTGAGCCATGGCTCTTATCTCCGGAACAGTGCACAGATCATCAAAAAAACTATAGCAGTCTTCTATTGTTTCGAGGGTCAGGATAGCCTTGAAAAGAGCGTCTGTATTTTTGTTAATGATCTTAGGGTTCATATTTTACCCTCCTCAAAATTTAATACAATAACATTTTAGCATATAAAAGTATGAAAGTAAAGATTATTTAAGAAAAACAAATAAAAAAGATCTCCGGGAAAAACCGGAGATCGGAAAAGTATTCAGGTGTTTTTATCAACCTGATGAAAAGTTTTAAGGTTTCCTGTCTTTTGACTGCGTTTTTCAAGCTCCTTCATAACCTCATCAACTTTAATACCCTGCTGAGCCATCATTACAAAAAGGTGATAAATAAGATCAGAAATCTCAAGAACAGTTTCCTTGTTGTCACCGTTCTTTGCAGCAATTATTGTTTCGCTGCACTCCTCACCCACCTTTTTAAGGATCTTATCAAGACCCTTTTCAAAAAGATAGCAGGTATATGAACCCTCTTGCTTCTCCTCTTTTCTGCTGAGGATTGTGGCGTAAAGATCATAAAGCTCGTTATTATTCTCCATTTTTGAATTCCTCCCATATATTATTGAAAAAACATGAATGACTTCCGGTGTGACAGGCTGGTCCCGTCTGATCGACTATTACAAGGAGCGTATCCTTATCACAGTCTCCTTTTATATCAACTATCTTCTGGAGATGACCGGAGGTTGCTCCTTTATTCCAGAGTTCCTGTCTTGAACGGCTATAAAACCATGTATAGCCTGTTTCAAAAGTCTTTTTCATTGATTCTCTGTTCATATATGCAAGCATCAGAACCTGACCGCTGGATCTTTCCTGAACAACAGCTGGAATAAGCTCCGATTTTTTAAAGTAATCTTCTATGAAATCGTATTTTCCCATCAAAGATTTGCTCCTTTTCCGTTATGCTTTGCAGCCTCTGCGACCTCTATTGCCTGTGCAAGGTCAAGATTTCCGCTGTAAATCGCTTTTCCGCAGATAGCGCCGTAAATATCAAGATCTGTGAGATTTATAATATCCTTAAGATTTGCAACTCCGCCGGATGCAATAATATTGCATTTCACGGATGACTTGAGCTCATCAAGCATCGTAAGATTAGGACCACTGAGCATTCCATCCTTGCTTATATCAGTGAAGATTATATATTTTACTCCGATATCTTCCATCTGTTTTGCAAGCTCTATGTAATTGATCTCAGAAGTATCTGTCCAACCATCTGCAGACACAAAGCCATTTTTTGCATCAATGCTGACTGCTATCCTTGAAGCATACTTTTTAACGGCTTCCTTGACAAATTCCGGATCCTTGATTGCTGCAGAACCAAGAATTATTCTGTCGATCCCGTTTTCTATATAGAACTCGACATCTTCCATTGTGCGGATACCTCCGCCAACCTCGATCTTCAGATCGCAGTTTTTGCGGACATCAAGTATTACATCTGAATTGACCCTTTTTCCATCCTTTGCACCGTCGAGATCAACCATGTGCATAAACTTTGTCCCTGCCTGTTCAAAGGATCTCGCTGTTTCAACTGCGCTTTCTGCTACCTTATGGGCAGTTGAATAATCTCCCTTAAAGAGTCTGACGCAATTTCCATCTTTTATATCAATAGCTGGTAAAACTAACATTATATATCAACCTTCCTGAAACGTAATTCTGTATTTATTCGATATCATAATACACCCTTAGTTGAAAGAGGTTTGTCGGATCCTGTCATTGTTACAGCTTCCTTTAATGAATGTGCAAGAGCTTTATACATCGCTTCTGTTATGTGATGGGAATTCTTTCCGTAAATTGCTTTTAAATGAAGAGTTATCCCAGCATTATATGCAAATGCCCTCATAAATTCTTCTGTCATACAGCTATCATAGTCGCCTATTCTTTCTTCAGCAAATTGTGCGTCAAAAACCAGAAACGGTCTACCGCTTATATCCAGAGAACAAAAAGCCAGTGCTTCGTCCATTGGTATATAAAATGAACCATAGCGGGTTATACCAGAGTTATCCGACAGGGCTTCCCTGAATGCTTTTCCAAAAACAATGCCGGTATCTTCTATTGTATGATGACAATCCACATTCAGATCGCCCTCTGCTCTGAGGGTAATTCCAAAGCCGCCGTGAAATGCAAGGGCTGTCAGCATATGATCAAAAAAACCAATACCTGTCTTTATATCAACCTCTCCGCCGTCAAGATCAAGAGAAAGCTTTATTTTTGTTTCTTTGGTTTCTCTGGTGATTTCTGAAGTACGCATAATGACACCTCTTTTGATATCGTAAAATTAGTATAAATCATTCATTTTCTTTTGTAAATACAAAACAACAAAAACGTCACCTTTTTCGGCCAATACGCCAAATTGATAAAAAATTAACGATTCCTTTTTAGTATTTTTTCAATTATATACTTTTCAAAATATACCAGCAATTCTGAATTCTGTGCGGTGCTTCCTGTAGTTATCCGCAGAGCCTCTGAGTCTTTGAAATATCTTACAGCTATTCCGTTTTCAAGCAGATATTCAAAAATATCACCGGCCTTTTCTGTACCGACAAATACGAAATTTGCACAGGGCTCATATACCTTAAAGGGAAGCCTGTAATTCTCAGTGATCTCCTTTATTTTGGTATAAAGATCTCTTGTATTCTTTTTGATCTCATCTCTTCTTGAATCCAGAAGCTCTTTTTTACTGAATATGCATTTTCCAATGCTCTGGGACAGGCTGTTTACATTATAAGGTGACTTGACAGCTCTGAGAGCTTTTGTTATCCTGCTGTCCGCTATCGCGAATCCAAGTCTGATTGATGCTGCGCCCACTGCTTTTGAAGCGGTCTTTAATACGATCAGATTATCATACGAAGCAGCTTCCTTCAGAATCGACTGATCCCAGAAATCCATATATGCCTCATCCAGAACTACGAGAGCGCTTACACTTCTCACAAGCCTTCTCGCATCATCTGCAGATATCCCTCTTCCGGTAGGATTGCAGGGATTTGAGAATATCAGCATATCAGCTTTATTCTCATTCACAAAGCTGATAAGATCATCAACGTTTATTTCAAGGTCATCGTTTTTCCTGAATCTGATTATTTCATTTTCTGACAGAAATGAATAAAAGCCATACATGGAAAAATCCGGATCTGTTACTACGACCTTACTGTTTTTGCACAGCATTGCAGAAGCAAGAAGATAAAGCATCTCATCCGATCCATTTGTTGCAGTAATGTTTTCCGGATCCAGATCATAATATGCTGCAAATGCTTCAATAAGCTCCTTTGCCCCGGGATCAGGATATCTGTTAAAATCCATTGTTTCTACGATATCCTTTATCTCTGCCTTGATCTCATCAGGCATATTATAAAAAGATTCATTGGCATCGAGCCTGATCCTGTAATTGCCGGTAATAGGTTCATACGGCTCAAGCTCTCTGACTTTCTCACACAGTGTATATGACATTTTGAACCTCCATTATCTGTTATTCAAATCTTACCTTTATAGAATTAGCGTGAGCTGTCAGTCCCTCTGTTTCTGCAAATCTGATAATATCATCCTTTTCATTTTTAAGGGCAGTTTCCGTATAATATATAAAGCTTGATTTCTTTATAAAGCTGTCTACAGAAAGCGGAGAGAAGAAACGGGCGGTTCCGCTTGTAGGCAATACGTGATTCGGACCAGCAAAGTAATCACCAAGAGGCTCCGGTGAATAATCTCCGAGAAATACTGATCCTGCGTTATCAAGCTTTCCTATATATTCCATCGGCGACTTGCAGCAGACCTCCAGGTGCTCAGGAGCAAGACTGTTTGCCATCTCTACTGCCTTTTCCATATCATCGCATACAATTATTGCACCGAAATCCGAAAGAGAGGCTTCTATAATCTCAGCTCTTGAAAGCGTTGAAACCTGACGCTTCAGCTCTGCAACCGTTTCCTCAGCCAGTTTTTCAGATGTGGTAACCAATATTGATGAAGCAAGCTTATCGTGCTCTGCCTGAGACATAAGGTCAGCCGCAAGGAATTTCGGATCTGCAGTTTCATCTGCAAGCACAAGTATCTCACTGGGACCGGCTATCATATCTATATCAACAGTACCATATACCAGCTTCTTTGCTGTTGCTACAAATATATTACCGGGACCTACGATCTTATCCACAGCAGGAACGCTCTGAGTGCCATAGGCAAGAGCTGCCACAGCCTGTGCGCCGCCCATAAGGAATACCCTGTCAACTCCTGCGACTCTTGCGGCTGCCATTATATCAGGGTTAGGCTTGCCGTTTTTCAGCGGAGGAGTAACCATGATAAGCTCCTTTACTCCGGCGATCTTTGCAGGTATAGCGTTCATCAGAACAGAAGAAGGATATGCCGCCGTGCCGCCGGGGACATAAAGTCCAACCCTTTCAAGTCCCCTTATGCGCTGACCCAGGATAACTCCGTTTTCCTTTGTTGTAAGCCAGCTTTGCTGAAGCTGACGGGCATGGAAATCCCGGATATTGGCGGCCGCCCTTTCAAGAGTTGCGATAAACTCAGGATCAACGCCTGCCACAGCCTTATCGATCTCCTCTGCGGGAACTTCAAAATAATCAGGTGCTTTGCCGTCAAATTTTATCGTGTATTCCTCAACAGCCTTATCGCCGTTTTTTCTTACATTATTTATGATATCAGAAACTATAGCCGTCACATCTCTGTCTGTATCGCTGCTTCTTTCCCGTACCTTTGCGAGATAATCATATTCTGCTTTTCCGTCTGCTTTAACGATCTTTATCATTTCATCTTCTTCCTTTCCTCTTCCATCTTTGCAGCAAGCTCCTCTATCTCAGTCTTTCTGAGTTTAAGGCTTGCTGTATTTGCGATAAGTCTTGCTGAAATAGGAGCTACGTTATCCTCTATTATTACAAGTCCGTTCTCTTTAAGAGTTGATCCGGTCTCTACGATATCAACAATCGCGTCTGAAAGTCCCAGAAGCGGCGCAAGCTCTACAGAACCCTCTATCTTTATGATACGGATATCCATCCCCTTGCCCTCAAAAAAGTTTCTGGTGACATTAGGATATTTTGTTGCTATCGTCTTTGCATCATATCCTGAGAAAAAGTCTGTTCCTGCTTTACCAGCCAGTGCAAACCTACACCTTCCGAATCCGAGATCAAGTATCTCGTAAAAGCTTCTGCCGTTTTCCATGATGGTATCCTTACCCACTACTCCGAGATCACAAACACCATTCTCTATATACGTTATTACATCCGCAGCCTTAGCAAGTACAACCTCTATATTTGCTCCGCCTATAGGCAGAATAAGCTTTCTTCCCTTTTCACGGACAGATGTACAATCAAATCCGGCAGCCTCCAATAACTTAATTGTGTCTTTCTCAAGTCTGCCTTTTGTAAGTGCTATTCTTAATGGTTTCATAAATTCAAACTCCTGTATCGATAGTCTTTATTTCTTCTCCAACTACTGTAAGCTTTTTGATCCCCATATCCTTTGCATAGGATAAAGCCTGTTCCAGAGTTTCAAATACACTGTTTTCAGCAAATATTCCTGCCTCGGTGAGTGAGGAAGTGTATTTGACAGCTTCTATTTCATATCCGCTCTCTGAGTGAACAATAACGTCTGCCTTCTGCTTTTCCGGAATGTTACCCCTTGTGAGCATTACCCTTGCAAGAGCATCAACATTTATTCCGAAACCGATCGCAGGTGCCGGCGCTCCGAAATTATCAAGAAGCCGGTCATATCTTCCTCCTATAAGCACCGGTTCTCCGGAGCCCATAACATATCCGCTGAAAACTATATCACTGTAATAATCATTCCTCTGTACAAGTCCCAGGTCGATGATAAGTCTCTCGCCAAGGCCTAACTTTGAAAGATCATTATATATCTCCCGCACATATTCAAGAGTCTTTAATGCAGCCTCATCATTGCAGAGGCGATACGCCTCATCAAGAACCTCTACTCCGCCGAATAGCCTGGGAAGTCTGCGTATCACACTAACTGCTTCCGTCTGCTCCAGCTTATCAAGAGCAGAGTTGAGAGCCGAATAATTCTTCGATTCAATATATTTTCTTATTTTTTCTCTCTTCTCATCGCTTACCGGAAGATTCTTTGCAAGAGCCTTGAAAAATGATGCATTTCCGATTTCGATACGATAATCCGGCACGCATCTGGAAAGCGCCTCTATCGCTGTAGTGATAGTTTCAATGTCGGCTCTTTTTCCTCTTGCACCAATAAGCTCAATACCGGTCTGCATGACCTCATTGCTTCTTCCGGTAAGACCGGGATTATAGCGATATACCCTCTGATTATAATAAAGTCTGATGGGGTGTCGCTCATTCATTAGTCTGGTTGATACCATTCTTGCTATAGGAAGAGTTGAATCAGGACGAACTACCATCAGCCTGCCCTTTGAATCACTCATCTTGAACATATATTCCATCGGAATACCTGATATCTCCTCGGAAAATAGATCATAGAATTCAATTCCGGGAGTAAGCACTTCGTGAAATCCTCTGTTTGAAAATACACTGCCAAGTATTGATGATACTGTCCTGTTTGCAAGACACTCTTCAAACAAAAGATCCTTTGTTCCTTCGGGGGTGATTTTAGAATAATTCTTCATTTGCTGATACCTCATCATTTTTTTCCGGTTCATCCCGGTATGAAATATTTCTTATCAGTATTATGCACTATCCTAACAGGATTTCTGTCTGACCCGCCGCCTTACTGACGTAACGACTTCAAGTTCGCTTTAATGTGATAAAGTGATAATGCAATAATACAATAATGTAATAATAGGATAACATAATAATTAAAAAATGTCAACCCCATCCATTTGTGCGTCCAGCGTCGACGCTGGACCCGTGTTCGCGTAGTCGCTCATTCCATTCGCTCGGTCGTGTGTACATATTCTTTCGTGGCGCGGCATCCGGCGCTCACCGCCTCAGACAATACTCCCTACCACCGCCGCAGCAGCCCTTACAGGCTGCTTCTTGCGGCTGGTTTACTTTGACTTCCGGAGTTTCACTCCCCTGACAGCGAGCGCCTGCTTTCTCCCGGAATCATTTTGCAGCGTGACGCTGCACCCGTGTTCGCAGTGCGTGCCCGCACTGAGCGATTCGGCAGCGTCGACGCTGCACCGTGTTCGCGTAGTCGCTCATTTCATTCGCTCGGTCGTGTGTACATATTCTTTCGTGGCGCGGCATCCGGCGCTCACCGCCTCAGACAATACTCCTATCCTCCTCCGCCGCAGCCCTTACAGGCTACTTATTGCGGCTGGTTTATTCTGACTTCCAACAATTTCACTTCCTTGGCGTGAGCGCCTGATCTGTGTAGTAAAGTATACAGTCAGGTTATAATTATACAAAAAATGATAAAAAATGCATTATGTAGACCGTGATAATTCAGCATTTTATCAAACTGCAATTTGTGTTCTTTATTAATTCACAACACATTAGTAAGAGCGTTACACCAGTTTTTTCTGATATCAGATATAATAGTTCTATATCAGAATATTATATCGTTATAATTACAAAAAAACAGTTTAAAATATGATAATATTTCCTAAAAGATTAGAATTCACAACATTGAGATCAGTCGACCATTATTCTATCATTTTACGGTGAAATTACAACTATTATGAGATAATAAATAAAAAAATCCTATTGTAATTATTCATTATATATGGTATAATTGTGTAACAATAAACATATATATAGTATATTTTTTTAGACAGACCATCGTACATCTAGTTTTATATTCGTATCGATGATAATTAATTGCTGCTTTGTTTTTTGGCGAAAGATTATATTTAAAGGAGGTAAAAGGATGTTTTGGGAAAGATTTTACAGCTTATGCTTAAGAATGGGGAAAAAACCCAACCCGGTTGGAAAAGAGATCGGATTATCATCCGGTATAATCAGCAAATGGAAGGCTGGCGGTATTCCGAACGGCGAAACACTTATGAGACTTTCAAAGTATTTTAATGTTTCCGTGGATTACCTTTTAGGCATGAGCCCGACAATTGAAATTAAAGAAACAGACATAGAACCTATTTTGACAGAAAAAGAACTAAAAGACCAGATAATTAAAAACGCGAATAATCTTAATAGCATTGGACTTTCATATCTAGCAGAATATTCAGACTATTTATCTACAAAAATCAAATACCTTAAAGATCTTTCCGATGATAACAACTGATCAATTTTTTTGATCTGAACGCACATCGGAACCGATGCGTCAAAAAACATTAATACTATCCTTGCAAATGGGAAAACGGACCAGCTTTTTTCAGAGCCGGTCCGTTTGTTTTATTTGCGTATTATTACTTTTTTTATTCTTTCTATTATTATAAACAGTATCAGTGTACACAGGTTTACTATTACTATACTTGCTCCGGTTGGTGACCCGTAGAGATATGAAATAACAAGTCCGACAAAAAAACATATGATAGAAACAACCGCGGATGTTATCATTACCGTCTTAAACCGTTTGCAGATACGCATCGATATAATTGCCGGAAAGATTATCAGGCTGGAAATGAGCATAGAGCCCATCATTTTCATCCCCACAACAACAGTAAGGGCAGATAGTATAGCTATGACCATATTAAAGATGCCTGCCTTTGTTCCGGTCGCTTTTGCGAAGTTTTCATCAAATGTAACGGCAAATATTTTATTATAAAAGAAAACAAACAGTACAAGTATCACCACAGAAAGCACTGAACAGAAGATAACATCCCTTTGACTCATTGCAATAATACTTCCGAAGAGGTAACTATTGATATCGGTATTCAGTCCGGAGCTCATCTGAGCCACAGTTATGCCTATAGCGAGTGCGCTTGTGGAAATCAGCGCGATAGCCGCATCTCCCTTGATCTTGCTGTTTTCACTTATGCGAAGCAAAAGAAAGGCTGCTATAACCACAACAGGTACCGCAACCTCAAGAGGCGCCGACGCTCCCATAGCGGTAGACACCGCAAGTGCGCCAAAGCCTACATGGGAAAGGCCATCCCCTATCATCGAATATCGTTTCAGCACCAGACTGACGCCAAGCAGCGCAGCGCAAAGCGATACAAGCGTTCCGCCGATCATAGCGCGTATCATAAAGCTATGCTGAAACATTTCCGTTATTTGTTCTATCATTTATAAAACTCCCGAATTACTATTATTTTTCTTCCGAAAAGAAATAACGTCCCATTGGGCTTTTTATATAATCCTCTGTTGTACCGAAAAAGCTCTTTTCAAAATTAAGATGAAGAATGTGATCTGCATATTTTGCGGCAGATGTGATATCATGTGAGACCATTATTATCGAAATGCCTTCCTTACGGTTCAGCTCCAATATAAGCCGGTACATTTCCTCGGTGACAATAGGATCAAGCCCGGTAACCGGTTCGTCCAGAATAAGAAGCTTTTTCCCGGCACACAAGGCTCTGGCAAGAAGTACCCTCTGCTGCTGACCTCCGGAAAGATCACGGTAGCTTCTGTACATCAGATTTTCTATTCCCAGCCGTCTTATATTATCGTGAGCCATCATTTTATCTTTTTTTGAATAAAATGGTCTGAGCCCCCTGCTGTTAAGGCGGCCTGATATCACCACCTCAAAAACACTTGCAGGAAAATCTTTCTGTGCAGGAGTTTGTTGAGGAAGATATCCCACATCGTCAGATCTGAGCTCAGGGCTTTTTACAATCTTTCCTTTTGTCGGGGATTTTAGTCCCAGGATACCTTTTGTAAGGGTACTTTTTCCGGAACCGTTTTCGCCGACAATACAAAGATAATCACCTGAGCTTACGGAAAAGCTGAGATCCCTGATAACACTCAGGGAATCATATGAAAAAGATACATTTTCGCATTTTATCAGCTCTGTGCTCACGCCAAGGCCTCCTTGAGTTTGCTCACATTTCCATTCATAAGAGAAACATATGTCACTCCGCTATCGAACATTTCCTGAGTAACATTATGGCATGAATGAAACTCCAGCTTTTTCGCGCCTGTCGCCTCGCAAATCGTATCTGCTACCTTGCCGTTAGAAAACTCAATGGTAAATACCACCGGAATTTTCTTTTCCTTGACCTTGTCGATAAGGAAGGAAATCGTTGCGGCGCTGGGCTCTGTCTCAGAGGAGCATCCCGGAAATGCAGCGTAATAATTCAGTCCGTACTCATCAGCAAAATATCTGAACGGGAATCTGTCTCCGAATACCAATGTTCTGTTTCTCGTTCCATCTACAACTTTTCTGAAGGAATCATCAAGAGATGAAAGTTCCTTTGAGTAGGAATTGAGATTTTTTTCAAATACAGAAGCATCTGAAGGAGAAAGCTCCTTCATTGTTCCGGCTATCTTTTTTGATATAGTTATAGCATTTTTAGGTGAAGTCCAGACGTGCTCATCATATTCCACCTCATCGCTGTCTTTTTCCTCGTGCTCTTCCTCGGTCATACCTTCCACAGTATCCTCAGTCACTGTATCAACACATTCCATAAGCGCGATAACCTTTTTCGGTTTCTCCTTATCGGAATCAAGAATATCATTTACCCAGTGATCAGATTCTCCCCCTACATAAATGAACAAATCGCATTCCTGGATTTTTATGATATCCTGAGGAGTGGGATCGTAGCTATGGCTTTCCATTCCGGGCTTCAGAAGCATTGTTACATCTGCTTTATCTCCGCCGATCTGTCTTGCAAAATCATAAGAGGGAAAAATCGTTGTGACTATACTCAGCTTATCCCCGCTTCCCTTCTGATTATTATCCGGACTGCAGCCGCAAAACAAAACTGCGGCAACCGCAGTTGCGACAATGACAGCTATTATTCTTTTCATCATTTAATTGACCTCCGTTTTTTCCTTACAATCCTGGCATACACCATAAAATACAGTCCGGCAAAGATCCACTGCAAAGCCATGGGATCTCATAATATGACTGCACAGCTCCGAAATACGGCTGCAATTCATATGAATAAGCTTGCCGCATTTTTCGCATTTGAGGTGATAATGACAATTACATTTTTCCTCATCACCGGAATACTGAAAACAGGCCGAAGTTGTGCCGTCTACAGTATACTTTTTGACAAGTCCCTGCTCAAGGAGCTTGTCAAGATGACGATAGATAGTCGTAACACCTACATGGTTTCCGGTGCCTTCAAGAAAATCTGATATCTTTCCCACAGTTACGTGACTGTTTTTGTTTTCTACAAGATAATTCAGGATTGCTTCTCTCTGCTTGGTTTTATAGCCGTTTGTATTGCTCAATTATATTCATCTCCAAACATCAATTTGAAAACCGTTTTCATTTTAGCACCATTACTAATAATTGTCAATACCCCATCGGTGCGTGCTCGCACTGAGCGATTCGGCAGCGTGACGCTGCACCCATGTTCGCGTAATCGCTCATTCCATTCGCTCTGTCGTGCATACATATACTCCCGTCGCGCGGCATCCGGCGCGTATCGCCTCAGACAATACTCCCTACCACCGCCGCCGCAG
>CAMVQZ010000030.1 GCA_947169745.1 uncultured Clostridia bacterium | reverse complement strand
CGAGTGTAAGCGAGCGATAACGCGAACACGGGTCCAGCGTCAACGCTGGCTGCACGTTAGTGTAAAATAATTCTGGGAGAAAGCAGGCGCTTGCTGTCAGAAGATTGAAAAGCCAGAAGTCAGAATAAACCAGCCGCAAGAAGCAGCCTGTGAGGGCTGCGGCGGCGGAGGGTGAGAGTATTGTCTGAGACGGTGAGCGCCGGATGCCGCGGCACGGTAGTTTATATACGCACGACCGAGCGAGTGTAAGCGAGCGATAACGCGAACACGGGTCCAGCGTCAACGCTGGCTGCACCTGGGGGATTGACTTTTGGGGTGAAAAGAGGTATTTTTATATAGTAAGAATATTTAAGAGAGAAGGAAGCAAAAAATGCTTAGTTTAGACAAAATCTATCATGCAAGTTATGTACTCAAAGATGTCATCCGTCCCACGGATATGATAAAGGCGTCCAATATCACAGACGAATGCGAATTGTACCTTAAGACAGAGAACCTTCAGATCACAGGTGCATTCAAAGCAAGAGGAGCTTACTATAAAATCTCACAGCTAACCGAGGAGGAAAAGGCAAAGGGTGTTATTGCCTGTTCCGCAGGAAATCACGCTCAGGGAGTTGCGAGAGCCGCTCAGATGTTCGGCATCAGTTCCACTATCTGTATGCCTAATTCAGCGCCTATCTCAAAGGTAGAGGCTACAAAGAGCTACGGCGCAAATGTTGTTCTGGTGGAAGGCACATATGACGACGCCCATGACAAAGCTGTGGAGCTTCAGAAGGAGACCGGCGCTACATTTATCCATCCCTTTGACGATGAGCTGGTCATTTCAGGTCAGGGTACCATCGGACTGGAGATACTGGATCAGCTTCCGGATGTAGAGGCTGTTATCGTTCCAATCGGCGGCGGCGGACTCATAAGCGGCGTTGCATATGCTATCAAGTCCCTGAATCCCAATATCAAGGTTTACGGTGTGCAGTCTGCCGGCGCACCCTCGATGTATCTTTCCGTTGCTCACGATCAGATCGAAACTCTCCCCTCTGTCAATACCTTTGCAGACGGTATTGCTGTCAAAACGCCGGGAGATCTGACCTTTGAGCTTTGCAAGCAGTATGTGGATGAGATATTCACAGTAACAGACGACGAGCTGGCTACTGCTATCCTGACGCTTATCGAGAAGCAGAAGCTGGTTTCCGAAGGTGCAGGCGCTGTTTCTGTTGCAGCTGCTATATTTGACAAATTCCCCATAAAGGACAAAAAGGTGTGCTGCCTTGTATCCGGCGGCAATATCGACGTTACTATTCTTTCGAGAGTTATCGACAGAGGTCTGCAAAAGACAGGCAGACTTGCTGAGTTTACTATTGCGCTTACAGACAAGCCCGGAGAGCTTACAAATGTTTCAAGGATAATCTCAAAGCTGGGAGCAAATGTTGTTGCTGTAAATCATGACAGAGCTGATCTTAATACTGATATCAATTCATGCTATCTCAGGCTTTCTCTTGAAACAAGGAATCATGAGCATATCCAGAAAATCAAGGAAGAGCTCTCAAAAAAAGGTTACCACCTGATCCAGTAATATGATATGAGGTGATGTGATTGAGAAAAAACAGATCCTCCTGTTTTCCGGTATTTTTACTTATAATTGTTGTGGCTGCAGGAATCTGGATATATTTCAGGAGGTCTCCCCTGCCTTCTGACGAAGCCTCCTCCGTATCACAGGAGGCATCAAAGGAGCCGGACTATCCACCCGGAGTCCCTGTCCTGGAGTGGGATAAAAACAACCCGGATAAATCATTTTCTGAGTTGTCCGGTTATCTCAGCGATCTCGAAGAGGTTATCATTATTGTGGGATCAGAGGATCTGCAGTGGCAGGAAGTATGCCGGGATAACTTCTGGGTAGAGAATTTCACCGTTGTATCAAGAAATGATGTTGTCTACAAGGAGTACAAATTCAAATACCGGGATGACGCTGATAAAAATAAGGAAATGCAGAAAAAGATCAACAAAGAGGCTGACGATATCATTGTTATGATGGATGAAAAAAAGAGCAGCTTTAACAAATATGTGGTTCTTCATGACGAGCTTGTCAGAAGGATCACCTTTGACAAAGACGGCAAAGCGCCTCATACTCATGATATATACGGAGCTCTCGTGAGTCATAAGGCCGTGTGTCAGGGATATACCTATGCGGCTTCATATATCGCAAGAAGAGCCGGGCTGGGCTGCGACGAGATCTATTCCGATATCCATACATGGAATAAATTCACATCTCTGCCCTCATCTGAAAAATATACAGATGTAACCTGGGATGACAAGGATATCTGTGACAGAAACGGCGAGCCGTATATCACACACCAGTATTTCGGTCTGACAAAAGAGGAAATGGAGTCTCTCGATGAGCATACTCCGGAGGATAACAGTGATAAGTCCGGAGACAACAAGGATATCGGAGACAATTATTACCGGCGGATGGGCTATTATGTCAGTAAAGGAGATAATGAAGCCTACCGCAGGATATTCAAGGAACAGTTCTCCGGAGGCGGAAATATAATCGAAATACGATTTGAGGATGATTCAGACCTGTCTCTTGCAAAGGAACAGCTTCCTGAAATATTTTCCTCACTGGATTATTATGACACCTATTATATTTTCGGCGACAAGGAAGCAATAAATACCCTTGTCATCGGCCTTTATCCTGAAAAAGGGGCCGGAGAATGAGATCATAACCGGATAATATCCGGAATAATAAATCATACTGCAGGATATGCAGGACAAAAGAAAGGAAAATCGTTATGTCAGAAAAAGTTTACACAAAAAATGCACCGGACGCTATCGGTCCCTATTCTCAGGCTGTCAAGGCCGGAGGACTTGTTTTTACATCCGGTCAGATCGCTATCAATCCCGCTACAGGAAATGTTGAAGCTGATACTATTGAGGGTCAGACTGAGCAGGTTATGAAAAACCTCAAGGCTGTTCTGGAGGCTTCAGGCTCATCTCTGGAAAAGGCTGTCAAGACAGTCTGCTTCCTGGCTGATATGGGAGATTTCGCAGTATTCAATGAGATCTACGGCAAATATTTCACCGGAAAGCCTGCCCGTTCATGTGTTGCTGTCAAAACTCTTCCGAAAAATGTTCTTTGCGAGGTCGAGGTCATAGCAGAATGCTGATGAAATAAGCAATTGCCGCACAAGCAGACCGGTACTCCGGCCGACTTGAGCGGCTTTATTCTTTCGATTCGCATAATCCCTCGCCCGGTCGCGTGCGCCTTTGCTCACGTGGCGCAGCGGTAGATAGTAAGGTATTGTTGTCGGGGGCGGTGAACTCGTGACTGGTTTGTCTGTTTCATCCGACAGTCTTTGCAGTGAGTGCCTCCGGCACGGAACCAAAGGGATGAACCGAGGTTCCCACTTATGGAAATCACTCCTTCTTTTCTTTGTGCCGGAAGGTGCTGACGGCTATCGAAAGTGCGTATGAACCTCTGCTTCGGCGAATGGAAAAGCAGGTTCATATGGTAACACAGATTTTCATACATACCTACAGCTTGCATATTCGTTCTTCCCGGTATACACAAAGCCGCCCTAAGCATAAAGACTTTCTGACCGCAAAGCAGTGGTTTTAAGGAGGGGGATTACAAAATGGGCGCGGCATCCCCATTTGTGGGTCCCCCTTTTGTCCCGTACGAAGCACGCACTGCACTGAACCGGCGGTACGTCAAAACAAACCAGACGCATAGAAAAAGCTTAAAAACATCAACCGAAGAGCAACCCCGACCCAGCTCAAGAGCTTACTATAAAACGGAGCGCAGCAACCCATAATTTCCCATTATAAAAAGGAGGATATCAATGCTTCCTGATATCAAAACAAATATACGTATAATATCATCTGTTCTCATCGTGACAATAATGGTCTTTGCCGCAGAGATACTGGGAGAGACCGAAATGATATTCCCTGAGATAGCAGCTCTTTGCACAGGGATGCTGATCTCAACGAAAATGCCCTGGAAGGCCGACCCGATACGGATGTTCGTAATGATGTCCCTGGCTTCCGCTGCAGGATATCTGCTTGCGATCTGGTACGGCGTGCCTCTGCTGATTAAAATTTTATTATCACTGATAATATGTCTGACAGCTCTGCATTTCACAAAATGTACTATGCTGCCGGTCATTTCAGCAATGATACTGCCGGTACTGACAAATGTAAATTCCCTTATATATCCTATTTCCGTAACTATTCTCACAGCTGCTGTAATCGCAGTCAGGGAGCTGTTTATAAAAAAGAATATCCTGCAGAGGGAAAACTTCTCCGGGAGAGATGAGAGCAAAAGAGACGCTCTGATAAGGGGCCTGTTTATTATTTCCGTGACCCTTGCGGCAGCTTCAGCTGCAGTTATCCTCGACAGGCTGTTTATTGTGGCTCCGCCCCTTATCGTTGCCCTGGCGGAGGGCTCGGAAAGTGACAGTGCAGTTGTCTCTGATCCTGTAAAAGTATTCCTTGCCATCGCACTTTCAGCTGTTACAGGAAGCTGCTGCAGGCTCGTGATGTGTGTTCTTCTGGGAATGCCTCTGACAGGAGGAGCAATGGCGGCAGCAGCAATATCTTTTTATCTGCTGTTATTTATGAAGAAGCTGTTTCCTCCGGCTGCAGCGCTGGGAATTCTACCCTTCCTTCTTCCTGCTCAGATAACCGGTATTTATCCCTTTATGGTAATGGCCGGCGCTGCTTTTTTCATTACCGCCTGCCATATATCTGACCGCATCAAAAAAAGCAGAGCAGAAACTGCTCCTACTGTATCGGAGGAGAGAAACGATGAAATATTGCCCTGAATGCGGAGCTCCTCTGACGGAAAAAGAGCTTTCCGGAGAGGGGCTTATCCCCTATTGCTCCGTCTGCGGTGAATTCCGTTTTCCTGTGTTTTCCACAGCAGTCAGTATGATAATCCGGGACCCCTCTGAAGAAAGGATACTCCTGATAAAGCAGTACGGCCGTCCCCATAATATCCTGGTTGCAGGATACGTCAATAAGGGTGAAAATGCAGAAGCGGCTGTTTTCCGGGAAACAAAAGAAGAAACCGGGCTTGAGCTTGCGGGGGTGTGCTTTAACCGCAGCTCATATTTCCACCCGTCAAATACTCTGATGCTGAATTTCTACTGTACCGCAGCTTCCGACAGCCTGGATAAAATAAACCACAGCGAGGTAGATGACGCCGGATGGTACAGCCTGACCGAAGCAAAGAAAAATATCAAACCGGGAAGTCTTGCAGAAAGCTTTCTTCTGTCGTTTATTGACCTGCCGGAAAAAAAGCATTTTTCGTTACAATGCTGATTTATACTCCGTATTCCACAGATATGCCCCAATGTCTTTGGATAAATTAACCATTTTTTAACATATATAATTATATATAACGCTAAAAATAAAATATTTTTAGAATTTACTTTTATAAATATGTGCTATATGTTATAATAGTCGCAGGAAACTTTTTGTATTGGAGGTATAAAAATTATGTATTATTTAGGTATTGATCTGGGCGGTACAAATATTGTTGCAGGCGTAGTGGACGAGGACGGTAAAATAATCGTCAAGGCTACCCGTAAAACAAGTACTCCACGCACACAGGAAGCTATATGTGATGATATGGCATCTGCTGCAGTTGAGGCTCTTGAAAAAGCAGGCATTACCAAGAGTGATATACAGTATATCGGTATCGGTGCTCCAGGCGCAGTTAACAGTGAGACTGGTGTTATTGAGTTTGCCAACAACTTCAATTTCCATAACTGGGAAATCGTCAAGATGATGGAGGAGCGTCTCGGAACAAAGGTTTATGTAGAAAACGACGCTAATGCTGCTGCATACGGCGAGTACTGCGTAGGCGCTGCAAAGGACGCTAACGATGCTGTTATGATCACACTGGGAACCGGTGTCGGCGGCGGTATCATCGTTGACGGAATGATCTACAGCGGCTCCAACTATGCCGGCGCCGAGGTTGGTCACACTGTTATCCAGCACAACGGCCGTCTCTGCACCTGCGGACGCAGAGGCTGCTGGGAAGCTTATTCATCAGCTACAGGTCTTATCAATATGACAAGAGAAGCCTGCTCCATCCAGACTGCTCCGAATTATCTGCTCTATCAGATGATCGGCGGTGATCTGAGCAAAATCGAAGGCAAAACTGCTTTTGACGCAGCTCAGCAGGGTTGTCCTCTTGCAAAATCGGTTATAGATATGTATATCGACTATCTCGGATGCGGACTTGTCAATATCGTCAATGTATTTCAGCCTGAGATCCTTTGTCTCGGCGGCGGTATCAGCAGACAGGGAGATTATCTCCTCCAGCCCCTCATCAAGATTATTGAGCGCGACAGATATACAAAGCACAACAACAAGCAGACTAAGATTTGTATTGCAGAGCTTGGAAACGATGCCGGTATCATCGGCGCAGCTTTCCTGGGCAAATAATACGATTTTGACTGACTCCTTTTTTATAAAATTGCATGGAAACGGTACAGTTATCATTCTGTACCGTTTCTGTGCTTTTTTTGTTATAACGCGTGCTCAGCGCGAGCACGCCTGCGGTGACCATAGCCTTGAAATGAACAAGCCAGACCCAGGTACTATAAACAGAGAAATCCCCGGCAGAAGCGGTTTTCTGCCGGGGTTAATCATGTGGTTATCAGTCTTTGTCATCTTCAAGACTGCAGCCTTTTTCATTTTCGTCTGTCCAGAGGGAATAATTTGATTTTCCGCTCTTCTTGATAGCGTAAAGCATTGTATCAGCGTGTTTAAGAGCTATATTCATATGCTCCTGGTCATATACCGGCATTGATGCAACACCGATAGAAACTGATACACGATGGTTTTCCGGTACGTTTGCATCGCCCTTGATGGTAGCTTCTATATCCGGGATAAAGTAATTGCTGTCCTCTATTCCCTTATAGACAGCCTTGGCCATCTTCTCGCCCTCATTGATATCATATCCGGGAAGAACAATTACAAATTCATCGCCGCCGTAACGGACGATATAACCCTTGTCCTCGACTACTGTCTCAAACAGTCTTGAGAAGGCTTTCAGGATAACGTCGCCCACGTCGTGGCCGTAGGTATCGTTACAGAATTTGAAGTTATCCAGGTCAAGATACATAACCGTAGCAGAGATATCCTCGCTTCTGCCGGATTCCACAAGCTTCATATGGTCGTCTATTTTCTTTGTAAAGCCCTGCCTGTTGAAAAGACCGGTAAGAAGGTCAGTAACAGCGCTTCTCTGGAGCTTGTGATTCATTTCATTGATCTCTTCTCTTGCCTTCAGACGATAGATCGTATCATTCATCTGACGGAGCGCAAATTTAAAGATAGTCAGGTCATTTCTGTCCAGGAAGGTAATGCTCGCGGTCATATTCTCTGTGACCTCCATATATGCAAGCATAAAGCCTGTCAGCTCGTCTCCTGTGGTTACCGGAACACAGGCAAAGGATACAACCTCATTTTCACCCAGAAGGCTGAGAATCGGCGTATACTCATAGAACTCCCTGTCATACCTGGAAGCAACAAATTCCTTTCTGTGCCTTGAGAGGTATTCAGTCAGTCCCTCCAGCATCTCATCGGTATATCTGCGGTCTCCGCTGTTATATCTTATGGAAGGCTTTTTATCTGCGACATCTACGTAGATGATATAATCAACATTGTAGTTGTTCTGCATTGTTATCATTGAATCCTCAATGATCGAATCCGAGGTGGTATTTGATTTATTGAGCATTTCCTGCCAGGATACGAGGAAATTGATACCCTTTGTCTTTTCCGAAAGCATCATTTCCATCTCAGAGAGATGGGCAAGCTCCTCTATCTGATATTTATTGACAGAATTCAGAGGCAGAGGGATATGCTTTTCGATCAGTGTCTGCTTATGAAGCTTCGCAAACAATCTCTCTTCCTTATGCTTATAGCCGTTCTTGTTACAATATTCTATGCAAAGCTCCAGAATTTCCTCAGCCTTTTCCTTTTCGCCCTGCTGGATATACATATCATACTGTTCCTCAGCAAACATAGCATACACGAAGAACTGGAGACCCTCTGTGCGGTACATATGGAATCTTGCCCTATCCATAAACTCCTGGGCCTTTTCCATATCATTCGATCTCTCCAGCAGACCGCTCACAAAATTGAAGAAGAACATATCGTCATCCCAGAGGAAGTAATTCGATTCTCCCTCACAATAAAGGATATGGTGCAGCACTCTTTCCATCTTATTCAGATAAAAATGAGCATTATATTCAATCCCCATCTTATAGCTGCAGTATACGATCATTCCATATATCTTGGAAATATTACATATTTTCATCTTATGCATCTTGATCGAATCAAGAAGCTTCAGTACGTGGAGAAGATAATTATAGGCGATCTCGAAATTCGAGGACAAAATAGCATTTGTCGCCATATTATAAAGTGTCTCAGCCACATCATATGCAGATTTCTGCTTATAGAACAGGGACAATGCATGGTTGAAATACTCATTTGCAAGAGTAAACTGTTCGCTTACGATCCTGTTGAAGCCCAGGCCGTTATATATCGCAGCCTCTTCTTTTTTGTCATTCTGGCTCTCTATTATTTCCAGACACTTTTTATAGTAATAATCCACAAAGGAATAGAAGCCATATCCCTGAGCAAGGAATACGTTTTTCTTCCATGCGCTTATTATCAGTCGCTCGTTTTTAAGCCTCTTTGCAATGCTCATTGCCTCCTGGAAGCTCTCCTGATTTTCACAGTTAGCCGCGTCACCTTCAAAATATTTCTTGGCATTTCCGCAGCCATAGAACATTATATGTGCAAGGTGATTATAAAGCTTATATTTGATAGCCTTTTCCTTGAATTCGCTGATACTCTCATATTCATCTATCCTGTACCACATAAACTGGGTCCAGCCGTCCAGCATACACATATACTGCAGAAGCTGGGAGTATACAAGGAATTTTTCCGATCTGCTCTTTTTAGCGATCTTCATACACTTGTCAGCATTTTTCTTTGCAAGATTGGCCTGTCCTGCATAGATCTCGCATACAGTAAGAAGATAATGATATCTGAATGTAAATCCTATATTCGGGTGCTTGTTATTGACGTTTTTCAGCTTGTCGCACATAATAAGCGCAGTGGTATAATTTCCGCTGTGCATCGCAGCAAGTGCATATGTGGAATAGAATGAAAACAGAGTCTTTGAATTAAGACTTGTCTTTTCACTGATAAGACGATTATAAACTATATCAAGGTAATACATCGCCTGCTTTGTAGCAAGGGATAGTACCATATTATTGGTCTTTACAAGGTATTCCTGGAAGTCGGCAATATTAGGCTCAAAGGTCTCCACTATATTTATATCAGCCTGAGGATCCTGGATATTCCAATCCAGCATATAGTTGAAATCCTCGATCTCGTGGACAAGCTCTGACCATATCTCCAATGTGTAAGCAGGCGCAACATAAGCCTCATTATAGTTTGCAAGAAGGGAAATATTTTCATAGCTGTTGCTGATGAAATGATACAGGAAATTAAGGGTGCTGTTCTCCGCAAGATGAAGCCGGTTGAGCACAAGAAGAAGAGTGTGATCCCTTGAAATATATGACAGAAGCTTTACAAGAGAATCTGCAAACTGCTTTCTCTCGTATTCTACCTCACCAACGATTATTTCCTCTTCCCTGTCACATTCTCCGGTAGATATGTAGCTCTTTATGGTGGATCTGCTGAGATAGTAGACATCAGCCTGCTCCAGAAAATCATCAATCGGTGTATTTACATAAAACTTGAAATATAGCTTTTTTATCCAGCCTAAAAACGGCTCATATGCCTCCTGCATCTTATTGGCTGCAAATTCGTGATATAGCAGCTCAATATTGCCGCTGCATTTATCAACAGCCACTTGTATCGCATCTACAGGGACATTAAGTGTGTTATAATGCTTTACAAAAAGTATACTGCTGTGATGCTGTTCAAGTCCGTGTATAATCGAATCTACTATTTTTCTGGTATACAACTGTGAACATGATTCCATGGCGATACCTCCGTTACACAATATATATATTATATCAAATTATACTATTATTTTCAATATAAAAACTTAAAATCATAAAATTCACACACTGATACAATATGATTATCCTATTCAATTTTTAATTAACGGTTTTAAAAATATTAAATTTATATGAATATTCTGTAAAAAATTTTATAGGTTTTTCACAAAAAAAGACCAGCGGGAAGGGTCATCCACGCTGGTCTGAGCTTTATATTTTGTTTTATGCAAGTCCTGCTTCCTTCATATTTGCAAGATGCTCTTCGTTAGTCTTTGCATAATATGCTACCGCAGGCGAGTTATCCGTCGCTGCCTTATGACAGAAGTAATAGTAATCCGTATCCTCCGGATAAACGGCGGCTCTGATAGCGTCCAGGCCGGGATTACATATAGGTCCTGCAGGAAGTCCTTCTATGAGATAGGTACTGTATGTGCTGGTAAAGGTACTTCTGATAGAAGCCGGAACCTGACTCTGGGATTTATATGGATAGAACTCTGTGGAGTCAAGCTGAAGCTTCAGGAAGCCTGATTCGCCGTTTTTATTAACGCCGCCCTTATCAGCTGTGGCAAGACGATTATGCAGGATAGATGAAATGATATACATATCCTCGGAATCCGCAGCCTCGGCCTGGATAAGAGATGCAAGGGTGATGACCTCTTCCATCGTCATTCCCATCTTCTTTGCTCTCTGCTCAATAGTTTCCTTCTTCTGGTTCTGCTCGAATCTGTGCTTGGAAAGATAGCACTTTCTTCTGTAGTTAGTGAGGAATTTCCTTACAACAGAGGACGGATCCTCGCCGACATAAAAGTCATATGTATCAGGGAAGAGATAACCCTCAAGGCGGTAATACCTCTCGGAATCATTCTTTATTCCTTTCAGGAATTCATAGTCCTCGTCAAATTCCTTGGAATTGACCTTGGCAATAAAATCATCTGCAGAGCAGACCTTACCGTCCTGGAGAAGCTGGGCATAATCGCTGACGGAAATACCCTCTCTGAACTGGATGGTAACAACATCCGTTCTGTTATTATCCGACTGGAGATAATTAATAAGCGCCTGATAGTCCTTATTTGTGGGGATCTCAAAGGTTCCCTGGGTATAGCCTGTAGTGGATTTTGTAAGCGTCGCATAAAGCTTGAAGAAATTTCTGTTATTGATGATCTTGTTTTTTATCAGTATTTCCGTTATCTGATCCAGGGTGGCATTTTTCGGGATAGTCACTGTTACGGTCTTTTCCTCTTCCCTGCCCACAGCAAGCATATCATTTACGCCCACCATAATATATTCCCCGATCATAATAGAAACAAAGACAACCATTATTATCCAGATAGTTCTGAATATCACCCTGTTTCTCTTGGCTTTTCTGCGGCGGCGCTTATGATCCGCCCTTTTTGCAGCCCTGAGCTCGGATTTATTCAGATCAGGATCAAGATCCGCGGATTCATCGCTGAAGCTGTTTATCTCACCCTCAGAAACAATATCCTCCATATAGTCATCCTCAAAGCCTGTGCTGCTCGATGCTATATTGTTATTATTACTGTTATTTTCATTACTGTAAAGCTCCTGATCCTCCGGAGTCTGTTCTTTCCCGAAATCATCAAGGTCTCCGAAGCTTATTTTAAAGCCCTCGATTTTTTCCTTTCTCTTCTGTTCAAGCTCATCATTCATAAGCCGAAGCTCCTTCCTTATCATAAGCCTGCCGTCCGGCGGAGAATCTCCGCTTTACGGTTTTTACCGGCCGCATCTCCGGCTCAGAGCTAAGCAGTACGATAACAGTACCGCAGAAAACCGACCTGAGCAGACTGCAGGATCACAGATACCGAAGAATCGGCGCAGATGCAGACAGTAAATTATAATACCTTTAAATTATATCCGAATTCAAGCTATCTTGTCAAGGAGTTTTAATAATCTGGCTCTCTGTCACAACACTATCCACAGATATATCATATTTATCCTGCGGTATCTCGTCAAAAACACAATCATCATAGCAAAGACCGGTCTTTATCCCCCGGAAGCCGGACAGGAATCTGTCATAATATCCCTTGCCGTAGCCTATGCGAAAGCCATTTTTATCAAATGCAAGTCCGGGCACGATACAAAGCTCACATTTATCTCCGGAAACCATCTCCGTCTTTTCTGTATCCGGCTCCATTATGCCATAGTAACCCTGCCTCAGGTCGTCTGTACCTTTTATTTTATAGAATTCCATAGTACAGGTGCTGACCCTGCATTTGGGGACACAGACAGTTATCCCCTCACTGATAAGAGCACCGATAAGCTTTCTTGTATCCACCTCAAGCTCCGGAGAGGATACATAAGTAAATACTGTTTTTACTCCTGCATCACTTATATAAGACAGAACCCGGCAGAATATTTTTTCATCCTTATCAGTCCTGTCCATTTCCTGTCTTTTTTTCCTGCATTTATTCCGCAGGTCGTTCTTGAGAGCTTTTACATCCTGCATTGGAGAGACGCCCTTACCTTTTCTGCTGTTTTCTCACCCCTGAGAGCTGAAAGTATCTCCAGAGCAAATTCCAGAGCCACTCCCATTCCCTTTCCGGTTATGATATTTCCGTCGTGCTCCACAAAGCCGCCCTCGCAGACAGCTCCCTCCAGTTCCTCCTCAAATCCGGGAAAAGCTGTTGCTCTTTTACCCTTCAGCGCTCCGATCTTACCCAGAAGAGAAGGAGCCGCACAAATAGCCGCAACCAGCTTATTCTCATCAAGACATTTTTTAACGGCGCCCATTACAACATCTGATTTGCCGAGATTGAGAGTACCGGGCATTCCTCCGGGGAGGATAACAGCCTCGGCGTCTGAGGGATCAAATTCCGAAGAACTGATATCTGCCGCTACTGCTATTCCGTGGGATCCGCAGACAGTCTTTCCGCCCACACCAACGGTAGTCAATTCAACACCGCCTCTTCTCAGAACATCAACAGGGGTCAGAGCCTCGATCTCCTCAAAGCCCTCTGCAAGAAATAAGTAAACCATAATTGTCCGTCCTTTCATTATATAATTTAATCTTATCGGCGGAATACCGCCGCATTATTTATGATACTTGCCGCCGGAGGATATCTGGAAAGACCTGTAGAGCTGTTCGCAGAGCATCACCCTTGCGAGCTGATGAGGAAAAGTCATAGGAGACATTGACAGCCGGAATTTTGCTGCCTTTTTGACTTTTTCGGAAAGTCCCCACGAGCCGCCGATAATGAACGAAACCGTGCTGTAACCATTTACCGGAAGCTTGTCTATCATATATGCAAGACCCCGGGAATCCACCTCTTTGCCTTCTATGCAAAGGGCAAAAACTGCCGAGCCCTCAGGTATACGGGATAATATTCTCTTCCCCTCTTTTTCAAGGGTGACTGCGATATTAGCATCGGAGGGCTTATCGGGAAGCTTTTCCTCATCCACCTCGATTATACTGAAATCGGCAAAGCCTCTCATTCTCTTTGAATACTCATCACAGGCGTCCCGCCAGTATTTCTCCTTGAGCTTTCCGACGCAAATGATATTTACCTTAAGCATATATCCTCCACTATCCGTTTTCTTATTAATTCAATAAATAAATGCCTCTCCGCCTTTTTCAGGAGCGACCTTCAGTATGTAATCCTCGTTCCTCTTCATTCCATGCTGACTGAGAACGCAGACAGATGTATTTTCTGCAAGAACAGGAATATTATTTTCCCGGCTGAGGTGAGCCAGAAGAAATCTCGTAGATCCCTTTTCCACAAGCTGCATTATCTTGTCAGCGCAGGCGTCATTTGAAAGGTGTCCCTTTTCCGATAATATTCTTTCCTTAAGAACATAAGGATAAAAACCATTCTGCAGCATCCTCACATCGTGATTTGATTCGATCACGACAGTATCGCTGCCCTCAAGAGCGCTGTGCATTTCCTCGGTAATATATCCGGTATCTGTGGCAAATGCAGTTTTCCTGCCGTCGGAGGTCAGTACCGTATATCCGTATCCTTCGGCACAGTCGTGGGACGTATGAAAGGGTGTTACATACATATCCCCTATTTCCATTCCCGTCAGTGTTACAGGAGAAATCTCCACTTTTTCATCTATTATGTTTTTTTGCGACAACGCGCTTATGGTTCCGGGGGATGCAAACACCGGTATCCTGTTCCGGGAAGCAAGCACTCTCAGTCCTGAGATATGGTCGCTGTGCTCATGGGTAACAAAAATGCCCATAACATTTTTTATATCAAGACCGTTATCGCCCAGAGCAGTTACTATCTGCTTTGCGCTCCTTCCGGTATCTATCAGTATTCCTCTTTCACTGCTCCCCAGATAATAGCAGTTGCCTGAGCTTCCGCTGAACAGAGGGTACAATCTTGGCATATGCTTTCTCTCCTTCTGTATGATACTCTCTGAGTTCTTTCGGGTATTAGTATAAAGAAAGGGAAGCCGGCTAAAGGTGCGGACTTCCCTCTTATGATCTTTATTAACCTGCTGTTACAGAATTAGGCTCCTTTGTATATACAAGCCTGATATCTGCTCCGATGGACGCGAATTTATCCACAACATCCTCGTATCCTCTCTGGATATGACGGATATCCTCGATAGTTGTGGTGCCCTTTGCTCCCAGAGCTGCAACTATCATAGCAGCGCCTGCGCGGAGATCAGTGGCCTTGACGGGAGCGCCCTCAAGCTGATCGACTCCCTCGATCACTGCCAGCTTTCCGTCAACTGAGATAACGGCGCCCATTCTTCTGAGCTCCTCAACATATCTGAAACGATTATCCCATACCGCCTCATTGACAATGCTTGTGCCGTCAGCCATTGTGAGAATAGCCGCTATCTGAGGCTGCATATCTGTGGGGAAGCCGGGATGAGGCATTGTCTTTACATTGCATCTCCTGAGCCTGTCCCTACGGATGACACGGATGGAATCATCGTATTCTTCAATAATAACGCCCATTTCGCGAAGCTTCGCTGTGATTGATTCAAGGTGCTTCGGGATAACATTCTGGAGAAGAACATTTCCTCCTGCGCAGGCGACAGCAGCCATATATGTTCCTGCCTCGATCTGGTCAGGAATGATGGAATAAGTGGTGCCGTTGAGACGGGAAACGCCGTTTACCTTGATAACATCTGTTCCGGCTCCCCGGACATCTGCTCCCATAGAATTGAGGAAATTCGCAAGGTCAACGATATGGGGCTCCTTTGCGGCATTTTCTATTATTGTCCTGCCCTCTGCCTTTGCAGCAGCAAGCATTATATTTACGGTAGCGCCTACAGAAACAACATCGAGATATACATGACCGCCTACAAGCTTATCAGCTCTGACCTTTATCATACCACTCTCAACATTATGTCTTGCTCCCAGCACCGCAAAGCCTTTGAGATGCTGGTCAATAGGACGCACACCAAAATCACAGCCGCCGGGAAGCGCAACCTCGGCTCTGTTGAATTTTCCTAAAAGGGCTCCTAAAAGATAGCTCGACGCTCTCATATGACGAACAAGATCATATGTGGCAACAGGCTCCCGTATACCCCTGGGATCAATCTCAAGTGTGGATTTATCTATCCTTTTCACCTGAGCGCCCATCTGCTGCAGTATCTCTGCTATAAGGTTAACATCCTGAATATTCGGTATGTTTTCAATGCGGCATACTCCGTCAGAAAGTATCGCTGCAGGGATAATGGCTACTGCGGCATTCTTTGCGCCGCTGATCCTTACTTCACCGTGAAGCTCACGACCGCCGTTAACTACGATTTTTTCCAAATCTCAACACTCCCAGTTTTATTCTTATGTGTACAAGAATCTGACTATATATGATGGCAAATTGCCTGTGAAATCGCCTGTAAAGTATAAATACTTTTCACCCAGAGTATACCTTTTCTACGATACCCTTGTGTTATAATAATACAAAAGCAATAGATTGTCAATAACAAAAGAATCATTTGAATCTAAATTCATCGAAATAAAGTAATTTTTATACCTAAAAATTGCATAACTTGTCATTTATTATACTACTCTGCTGCCCGGAAATCAGTATTTATCACTTATTTCGCATTATAGAATTCATACAGTGCTCTGTATGTCATATAAACATCAAGCTTGGAAACGACTTCCATGGGAGCGTGCATGGAAAGTACAGGCACTCCCAGATCCACAACATCAGCATTGAGATTTGCAACAAACTTCGCGATAGTACCGCCGCCGCCGCCATCGACCTTTCCCAGCTCTCCTGTCTGCCAGATAACTCCGGCATCATCGAGGATTCTTCTTATCTCAGCCATAAATTCTGCAGAAGCGTCGGAGGTGGAGTATTTTCCCCCGCTTCCGGTGTACTTGGTTATTACAGCGCCGCTATTGATATATGAGGAATTATTTGCTTCATAGGCGGATGCATAGGTGGGATCAAATGCTGCATTTACATCAGCGGAAAGGCAGGTGCTCTTTGCAAGAACGTGTCTTGTCTCTTCACCCTCGGCGATTGCAAGATCTGCAATGAAATCTGCGGTAAAGGTGGATTTCATTCCGGTATTTCCGTCGCTGCCGATCTCCTCTCTGTCCACAAGGACAGTAATAACAGTGCGCTCAGGTATCTCAGTATCAAGAGCTGCCATCAGAGCCGGGTATGCGCAGACCTTGTCATCATGACCGTAGGCGCCGATCATACTTCTGTCAAAGCCCAGATCTCTCGCCTTTGCTGCAGGTACAAGGGTAAGATCCGCTGAAAGAAAATCCTCCTCTGTCATACCGTATTTTTCAAAAAGAAAATTCAGAACATTAAGCTTTACACTTTCGCTTTCTTCATCCTCACCAAAGGGGCGGCTTCCGATAAGAACATTGAGGTGCTCTCCGTTGAAGGCCTTTGTCATTACATTTGACATCTGCTCCACAGCTAAGTGAGGAAGAAGATCGGTCACACAGAAGCCCGGCTCGTTTTCCTCATCGCCGATCCTGACATTTATTGTCCTGCCGTCCTTGAAGGCAACTGTTCCGTGAAGGGCAAGAAGCACGCAGGGCCACTGATATTTCTTTATACCGCCGTAATAGTGGGTTTTGAACATAGCCAGGTCATTTGACTCATAGAGGGGATTTGGCTTAAGATCCAGTCGGGGAGAATCTATGTGGGCAATACCCAGGCGCACTCCGTTATGAGTACCGTTTTTTCCTATTACCGCAAGGATAAGAGCTTTATTCCTGTTATTGACATATACCCTGTCCCCTGGCTTATAGCTTTTTTTATTGTCATATTCAGTGAATCCGGCTTTTTCTGCCGCCTTTACAGAATATGCAACAGCCTCCCTTTCTGTTTTAGCATTGTCAAGAAAAGTCTTATATGCCTCGCAGAATTCATCAGCCTTCGCCACTGTCTCAGCTCCTGCTTTTCTGCAGCCATGCTTTTTCTGCACGAAAAGCTTTTCTTTCAGGAGTGCTGACTTACTTTTTTCTTCATTTTTCTTGTCATTCATTATTATCTGTCCTTTCAAATCATATTATTTTCCGCTGCTTTCTTCGTATAATTTTTTATAGCAGCTTTTATTCTGTTCAACAAGATGCCGGTAGTTTTCTGTTTCGGCAATAGGGACCTCCTTGAGATTTTTCCCGTCATCTGAATACCTCTTGTCGGAAAGCCAGCTGTCAACATTTCCTACTCCGGCATTATAAGCACACAGAGCCGTATCCTCGACACCATACATATCAAGCAGTATGGATAAAAGATGGGTTCCGTAATCAATATTTACAGCGGGATCATCCAGATCCTTTACTGTATATTTTTTGTAGTCCTCATCCACATAATACGTCTGTATCCAGTCAAATGTATCCGGCATCAGCTGCATTAGTCCGATCGCCCCCACAGATGAGCGTGCATCCGGATCGAAATTACTTTCGGTTTTGATAACTCCGTATACAAGGTATTTGTCCACATTATATTTTTTTGCCGCTGCCTCCACCTCATCCTCATATTTAAGAGGATATGAATCAGCAACATATTTATCGTTTGCGGTTCTGAGCCCGATGGCACAGATCGCTGCTATCACCAGAACGCAGATCAGACCTGCAAAAATCATAAACAGCTTTTTCATATTATCCCTCCTGTGTCCTTCTGACTTTATTCCGTATATCCTCAAATATCTTTTCCGCTGACCGGCGGACTTTCTCCACAGATTCGCTGCCATCCAGCAGATAATCGGAGCGGCCGACATAATATTCCTCAGGATGCTGAGCATTTATCCTTTCAACGGCTGCCTCAGCGCTTATCCCGTCCCGGTCAATTATCCGCTGCTTTCTAACATTCTCAGGTGCGGTGACAGAAACAATAAAATCGCAGATACTGTCTCCTCCGCTCTCAAAAAGCTGAGGAGCGTCAAATATTATCATATCATAACCTTTATGACACAAGCCTTCTATATATTCCTTTGTCCGGGATATTATCCATGGATGTGTCAGGGAATTGAGCAATTCTGTATTTTCACGGCTGCTGAAGGCTCTTTTTGCAAGCAGCCTCCTGTTGCAGGAGCCATCCTCATTTATAACATCTTCACCGAAGGCTCCGGCAAGCTTTTTCAGACATTCCGAACCACTTTTCACCGCTTCCCTTGCAACAGCATCGGCATTTATGACACCGCAGCCAAGCTCCTCCAGGTATCCGGCAACAGTGCTTTTCCCGGCGCCTGTCTGTCCGGTAAGACCTACAACAATAGCTTTCATTTCACACCTCAATTATCCGGAAGGCCGCCGCTCTTATTATGCGGTTATATACTGCAAGACCGATCCCGTGCTTTTCCGGACAATGAGCATATATTATCCGGGCGTCTGTCTTATCAGCCTCTCTGAGTGCAGAAAAAAGGTTATGTGCCTGGGTCTCAAGGTCATCTGCAGGACCTACTGCTATGACCGGTTTTTTCAGCTTATCCATATCCTCTTCATAGCAAAGAGCTGTAACGCCTTCCTCATCGGAAGAATTGACGTAATCTATATATGCCTGACTGCTGCCCTTGAGAAGTATTAGTTCCGCCCTGGGAGAATAGTGCTTATATTTCATTCCGGGGCTGGCAGCCTTTGCATCCTTTCCCAGGGGATGAGTCACCGCCGGGTCTATCACGATCTCTCCTATTGCATCTCTCAGCTGACCGGCAGTTATCCCGCCGGGACGGAGTATCCTCGGCGGCTCCTCCGCCAGGGTTATCACCGTTGATTCAAGACCAATGGCACATTCTCCCCCGTCTATCACAGCATCTATCCTGCCGTCCATATCATCCATCACATGACGGGCATTTGTGGGACTGGGGCTTCCGGAAAGATTGGCAGACGGAGCTGCCAGAGGTGACGACATAGATATCAGCTTTCTCGCGATCTCGTTTCCGGGAAATCTTATTGCCACCGTGTCAAGTCCTGCGCTGACCTCCTCAGGTATCAGTTCGGATCTGGGAAGTATCATCGTCAGAGGACCCGGCCAGAATTTCTCCGCAAGTATCCTTGCCTTTTCCGGAAATTCCTTCACCAGAGGCTTTATCTGTGAAATGTCTGAAATATGTACAATGAGGGGATTATCCATTGGTCTCCCCTTTGCCCTGAAAATAGAGGCAACTGCCTTCCCGTTCAGAGCGTCTGCCGCAAGACCGTACACCGTTTCTGTAGGCATACCCACAAGGCCGCCCCTTTTTATTATTTCCGCAGCCTTTCCGATCTCGTCAGCGCTAAGTAAAAGGGTCTTCATTCCTTTCCTCCTGTTAATCAGTATTTATTCCTGAGATTAAATGAATTATTCTTTTTATCTCTCTCTGCAGTAACATCCGTATTATCCAGAAGCTCCTCTGATTCCTCCGGTTCTCCTGTATAGAACATCGGCTCCTGCTTTGGCTCCGGCTTTTTATAAGGCTCAGGGGGCATAAGTCCCGGATCCTTTTTCACCTTTGCCCTGAGACGGCGGACATCATCGAAAAGCTCCGGATTCAGGATATCGTGGATTATTTTCTCTCTGCGCTGCTCCTTCTTTGACAGAGGCTTTTCCGCAGGCTCTTTCTTTTCGGGCTCCGGTCTTTCCAGGATATTTTCGTATCCGTCATAATATCCGTCAAAATCCCTGTTGATATCATCCTCTGTTACGACACGCTCCACATAATCCACCGGCTTTCCGCTTCTTTCTCTCAGACCCCGGCGGAGATTCCTGACAAGTCCCCACGCCATCACGATAGTAAATATCACAAGTATCGCCAGTATAGAAACCGGTATGATCACCTTGTAATTACTCTTGTCGTCCTGATACTGGTGGATATCAAGGATACCGTCCACCACATAGCTGTTAAGATTGGTGTTGTCGGCGTCCACGCCTAATTCCTTCAGCTTTTCACTACCGTTGAAATGCGTCATAATAGTGGTCTGAGTAGCCTCTGACATCTTATTCATTACTCCGCTGTAGTGATATCTTCCGAAGCCGTTTTCCATTATCTCATTCAGCGCCGTATCTGTAGAGGAATCAATAGGGGTTCTTACCAACATTATTTTTTTACTGTTTGTAAGAGTGACATAATATACAGGATCATATTCATCAAAAACGATCTCATTTCCCGGATATTTATCGATTATGCTTCCTATATATCCGCAGACCTCCTGCTGGTTCTTTATATTGCCGTAATCTCCCATAGGAAGCTCCTTCTGGGCGATCTGGTCGCTTCCGAGAACATAGATACACACAGAGGTCTGGAATACAACAGCGGCAATACCGATGATTGTATATACAACTCTCAGATAATCCGCTGCTGTAAGTCTGAATTTTCCCTGAAACATTCCGAACATTATTATACCTCCCGAAAACTCACTCCTCACCCGACTTCAGCTTTTCTGCTCTGTCGGCAGCGATCAGCGCGTCGATTATCTCGTCTATATTGCCATTGAGTATATCCTCCAGCTTATACAGAGTAAGCCCTATCCTGTGGTCTGTCACTCTTCCCTGGGGATAATTATATGTCCTGATCCTTTCGCTTCTGTCTCCTGTTCCCACCTGAAGGCGCCTTTCCTCAGCCAGCTTTCCCCTCTGGCTCTCCCTTTCTGCTTCCAGAAGTCTGGAGCGAAGCACCTTCATTGCCTTATCCTTATTCTTATACTGACTTCTCTCATCCTGACATTCCACCACAAGACCAGTAGGAATATGAGTTATCCTGATAGCGGATTCCGTTTTATTTATATGCTGACCTCCTGCGCCGCTGGAACGGAAGGTATCGATCCTGAGCTCAGAGGGATCAATGCTTACCTCCACATCCTCAGCCTCCGGAAGAACAGCTACTGTCACAGTTGAGGTATGTATCCGTCCCTGAGTTTCTGTATCCGGCACTCTCTGTACCCGGTGGACGCCGCTCTCAAATTTAAGCCTTGAATATGCGCCATCACCGTTTAGCATAAAGCTGACTTCCTTGAAGCCTCCCAGCTCTGTTTCATTTGCCCCTACCGTCTCACAGCTCCAGCCTTTTTTTGAAGCATACATGGAATACATCCGGTAAAGCACACCTGCAAACAGAGCAGCCTCTTCTCCGCCGGCGCCTCCTCTGATCTCCACAATAACATTTCTTTCATCATTTGGATCCTTCGGAAGAAGGAGCACCTTCAGTTCCTCGGCAAGTATTCTTTCCTTTTCCTCAAGCTCTCTTATTTCATTCTCAACAAGTGTCTTAAGCTCCTGGTCACTTTCCTCACCAAGCATTGTCTTTGCATCACCAAGCTGAGTTATACAGTCCTTATATTCCCTGTATTTCAGAGCAACCGGCTCGATCTGCCGCAGCTCCTTCATTGCAGCAGTATACTTCTCCGCAGACGCTGCCACTGCCGGATCGCAGATCCTCTGGGATATTTCTTCATATTTTTTCTCGAATACTTCAAGCTTTTCTAACATATCAATTCTCCCGGTCAGTTTTCTTCTGAAGGATTCCCGGCATCAGCTTTTCCTCTCCCCGGATCACTCTTCTGATATTCTTTTCAGCTTTCTTTCTTGGGATCATAAACTCGTGTCCGCAGCCCATACAGCGAAGCCGGAAATCCATTCCGACCCTGAGAACAAGGAATGTCCTGCCCTCCGGTTTTCCGCAAGGGTGAGGCTTCTTCATTTCAAGAATATCTTCAAGTCTTATATCCATTTTTACGCCCCCATAATATGCATACTGTTTTATTATAACATATATTTCCACCTATGAAAACTATAATCAGAAAATTAATTTGAAGTCACTTCAGGCATTCCGGGAAGTCAGAAAACGGCTATAACACTATCATCCGATAAGATATTTTAATCAGATTTGAGCAGTGAATTTCGCAGGGCGACAACGAAGTTATGAGATACTTAATGCCAAAGATATTCAAGTGTTCTATCGGATAACAGTATAAAATAAAAAAGAATAAATAATAATACAGAAACGCCCGGCGGACACTTTCTTCTTTATTATTTATTCTCTACTATTTGTGCCCCTCACGTCAGCGAGGGAGCGTTTTTGTCAACAGTTTAAAAAAAGAAATTAATCAGGTGCGGGTGCGGGAAAGAAATATTGCGTCCGACAAAAGTCGAACGCAAATCTGGTGCGAGTGA
>CAMVQZ010000029.1 GCA_947169745.1 uncultured Clostridia bacterium | reverse complement strand
TGACGCTGCACCCGTGTTCGCGTTATCGCTCATTCCATTCGCTCTGTCGTGCGTATATAAACTACCGTGCCGCGGCATCCGGGCAGCGTGACGCCGCGGCTGTCTTACTTTGACTTCCGGTATATCACTCTCCCGGTACTGAGCGCCTGCTCAAAAATCGCCGTCACGCATAAGCTTACAATATAAAATATGCTATAACTGGATTTTTCCGTTTTAGTCAATAACTGCTTATTGACTGTCGATTATCTCCCGGATCTCTTTTTCTGCTGCCATTACTTCCTCCAGAAAAGCGGGTGAGGAAACCCTGAGGGCTCCGGCGCCGAGTATTATGAGCTGCTCAAGACCATCAGAGGTCACTACTCTTACTCTGTTCTCCGGAGAAAGCTTGTGTGAGGTCTTTTCGATATACATATCTGCGGTCTCTGCTTCTTTTGTATAAACGATATCAATATTATTGACCCTCTCCACAGAACCCTTGCCGCCTTTTACCTTATATGCGTCAAATACAAGAATAAGCCTGCATTTTTTATAGCCGCTGTAATTGCACAAAATATTTATCAGTGTATTCCTGGCGGCTTCTATATTGCTTTCCGCAGCTTTTTTCAGCTCAGGCCATGAGTATATTACATTATATCCGTCCACAAGAAGGTATTCATCTCCCGAAGGCTTCCTTGCAGTTTTCTTTGCTGACGCCTTCGGTGACGTGTCTTTGCTGTAATCTACACTTTGTTTTTCGGTGTATCTGCTTTTCCTGACCGGTCCGTAGGTTCTCTCGAAAATATCCATAAGCTCTCTGTCAGATGCAAAAAGGTTATTCCTGTTTCCCGCATCAGATGAATGTATCCCTTTGCTTTCCGGCTGTGAGGACAGCTGCCTGTCTGTGAGATATGCGGAAAGATGCATATGATCCTTGACTTCATTCCATTTTACGATGTGTCCTGCACCGTGGGAACAGAATACGGAATCACAGGGATTATCTGTATCCTGATCGGGAGAATATCCTGTCTGTTCTATGACCTCATCAGCATTGTGACATATGTCATACCCCTTCAGATCACATACAAGTCTACCCCGTCCCCTTGTATATCTGATAACCTCACCGGCATAATCACTCATTTCAGACACCGGAGCAGTTCCCTTGAGAACGGACATATCCCCCTTCTGCAAGGGATCCTCAAATTCTCCGCTCATTCTCTGTATATCAGATATCGCTCTGCCAATACATTCTGACGGTATCTCAAGGGTAAACTCATATATCGGCTCAAGAAGCACAGATTCCGCACTGCGAAGTCCTTGTCTTACGGCACGATAAGTGGCCTGACGGAAATCTCCCCCCTCCGTATGCTTCAGGTGTGCCTTGCCGGAAACAAGGATGATCTCCATATCTGTTACAGGGGAGCCTGTGAGAACCCCACGGTGAGTTTTTTCGTGGAGATGGGTCAGTATCAGCCGCTGCCAGTTTCGATCCAGAAGATCCTCTCTGCACTCCGCTGAGAAAACAAGCCCGCTGTCCCTTTTGCCGGGTCTCATTAAAAGATGTACTTCTGCATAATGTCTCAGGGGTTCAAAATGTCCCACGCCCTCTACTGTATTTCTGATCGTTTCCTTATATAGTATCCTTCCCTTTCCGAAGGATACATCCATCCCGAATCGTTCTTTGATGACGCTTTTCAGTATTTCCAGCTGTATCTCACCCATTATGCTCACCTGTATAGTACCGCTGTGCTCATCCCAGGCAACCCGGAGAAGGGGATCTTCGTTTTCAAGTATTTTCATTTTATCAAGTGCTTTATGAGGATCAGTACCATCCGGAAGTATAAGAGAATAGGAAAGCACCGGTTCAAGGACAGGGATGACAACATCCTTTTCCTCTCCAAGTCCGTCGCCGGGTCTCGCAAAGCTTATACCGGTTAACGCACATACAGTCCCCGGAATGGCCGACTGCTCAGCTGTAAACTTTTTGCCGGAATAGATCCTAATCTGGCTTACCTTTTCGTTATCCCGGTTATTATCCGAACTGAGCACCTCTCTGACATTCAATGTACCTCCTGTGACCTTTATAAATGTTAGTCTGTTTCCCTGGTCATCCTCCGATATCTTGAAAACCCTTGCGGAAAACTCCGATGGGTATTCCGGCATTTCAGCATAGTCATATATGCAGTCAATAAGCTCCTCTACACCGTCAAGTCTGAGGGCTGAACCAAAAATACAGGGAAATATCTTTCTTTCCCTTATCGCACCGATGATATCCTTCCTGTCAAGACTGCCCGATACATCGAATTTTTCAAAAAGCTTTTCGTCGCAGAGAGCAGCACTTTCAAAGATCTCAGTTAATTCGCAGCCAAAATCTATACAGCTGTCGCTGAATTCATTTTTCAGCTGGTTCAGAACCATATCCCTGTCAGAGGACGGGAGGTCCATCTTATTTATAAAAACAAAACACGGAACTCTGTATTTTTTCAAAAGCTTCCACAGAGTGATAGTATGGCTCTGGATACCGTCCGTTCCGCTTATAACAAGCACGGCGTAATCCAGCACCTGAAGGGTTCTCTCCGTCTCTGCAGAAAAATCCACGTGACCCGGTGTATCCATTATCGTAAAGACCGTATCCTTATAATTCATTATAGCCTGCTTGGAAAATATTGTTATACCCCTGCTTCTTTCAAGGGAATTTGTGTCAAGAAAGGAATCTCTGTGATCAACCCTTCCCAGCTTATTAAGATTTCCCGAAAGATACAACATTGCTTCAGAAAGGGTGGTTTTTCCTGAATCCACATGGGCTATCATACCGATAACGATTTTTTTCATCTTTATTTTCACTCTCCAATATTATCTTATCTGATTATAACATATAGAGTGTCTCTGTACAATAATCCCAGTGAGTGCTCGCACTGAGTGATTCGGCAGCGTGACGCTGCACCCATGTTCGCGTTATCGCTCATTCCATTCGCTCTGTCGCGCGGCATCCGACGGCGGAGTGCCTCCGCTCTCTATTTCGCGTTATCGCTCGCTTACTCTCGCTCTGTCGTGCGTACATAAGCTTTCGTCGCGCGGCATCCGGCTCGTCGGGCGGCATCCGGCGCGCATTACCTTAGACAATGCACCCTGCTACCGCCGCCGCAGCATTTGAGGGCTGGTATTCTGGAGGAATTTAGTGTATAATGTATCTGTTCAGGTCTTGTGTGAAAGACTAAGTGTAAAATTATAGTTGGCAAAACATTTATACTATCAGTCTGTGACAAATAATCCATATAACACAAGGCAGGCGCTTGCTGTCGCGGGAATGAAATGGCGGAAGTCAGAATAAACCAGCCGCAAGAAGCAGCCCGTAAGGACTGCGGTGGGCAGCGTCCACGCTGCACCTAGTATGGAAGGAGAATTACTATGTATCATTTTTTTGCAATAATGTCGAGAATGAAGTATATTAACAGGTGGTCACTGATGAATAACACAAGAACAGAAAACATCAGCGAGCACAGCCTTACTGTTGCTATTATCGCTCATGCACTCTGTGTTATAAACAATAAATGCTTCGGAGGTAATGCGGATCCTGAGCACGCTGCAGCAATAGCTTTGTTTCACGACTGCACCGAAATCATTACCGGCGATCTTCCCACACCTATCAAATATTCCAGCAAAACAATGAGAAACGCATATGCCGATATCGAAGATGAAGCCGCAGAACTCCTTCTCTCCTCTCTTCCGGATTATATGTATGAAGAATATGAAAAACTGCTTGTCCACAAGGAGGAGGACGAGTATACCCTGAAGCTTGTGAAGGCTGCGGACAGGCTCTCTGCACTTATTAAATGTATAGAAGAAGAACAAATGGGCAACAGAGAGTTTTCAAAGGCCGGCGACGAGGTCAGAAAAAGCATTGATAAATATGATCTCCCTGAGATAGAAGTCTTTATCAGAGACTTTCTGCCTTCTTATTACTTATCTCTTGATGATCAGAATATAGGATTGTAATATTATATAATTATGCACAAAATATCTACACAAAATTATATATCCTGACGTTTTTTTTAAAAACACTTGATAATTTAAGAAAACTATTCTATATTCATTAAATAAGCAGCTTTTTGTGCCTGAACAGGTATGAAAAAATGGAACTCAGTCTCAGAAGATAATATTAGAAACAGACTACACCTACGGCTTTCGTGGATCAAAAAAAGGAGAATCGGCATGGATGAAAAAAAGCCAAATAACATCGGATCAGACAAAAACAGATCCGGAGTCGACTCGGAACAGAGCTTTCGGATAAAAGCCGCCACAGAAGCAATAAGAGCCGAAAAGAAAGAAAAGGCCAGGCAGATGGATTCCCGCTCAGCTTCTGAAAAAACAGCGCAGAAATCATCTCCTGTTATATCGAGCGCTAAAAAAGAAAATGACGAGATCGTTTTCTATGACAATAAAAAGAATTATTACTCAGCCGATGTTAAAAACAGCGTACAAAAGGGACGCTGTGAAAGCGGCAGTCATATTTCAAGACCTGCTTCGGTCAGTCGGAACAGAAAGAAAAATATTACGAAAAAAAGACTTGCTTTCAATATAATAAGTATATTCCTCGGAATAGTAATGATCCTCGGAGGTACGGGCTCCGTTATCTTCTATGCATATATGTCAAGGATCAACTATCAGGAAATAACAAACGAATCCAGTGTCGGAGGTAACAAAAAAAATCAGTCCGACTCTCAGAACAGCAACCCTATCAATACTAACACCTATGAGGGTCAGCTTCTCAACGATAAGCAGATACTCAATGTTCTCCTTATCGGAGCAGATACAAGACATAATCAGACTACGGGTCAGTCTGACTCAATGATACTCCTGTCTGTTGACACACGTAATAAAAAGCTTAAGCTTCTTTCGTTTATGAGAGACACATATGTTTCTATCCCGGGATACGATAACGCTAAGCTGAATGCAGCCTTCACTTATGGCGGTGCTGATCTTACTGTACGCACGATTCAGCTTAATTACGGCATTCAGATTGACAGATATGCTGTCGTTGACTTCAAAAGCTTCAAGAACATAATTGATACCCTGGGCGGTCTTGATATTGAGCTTACAGAAGAGGAAGTTGATTATATCGACTGGCAGACATGGTCAAATAATCAGGCAGATACAAGACACGAGCTGGATGCTTCAAAATACACCTACAAGCCCAATAAGGACGGAGAAAACGTTACAAAAATCCACCTTAACGGCAGGCAGGCTCTCTGGCATTCCAGAAACAGAGGCGAAGAAGGTATCTGCAGCGGTGATGATTATACAAGAACTCTCCGTCAGAGGAATGTTATCTCTCTTATGATTAACAAGATCAAGGGTTCAGATCTTAAAAAGATAATGGATATTGTTTATGAGATCGGCCCGATGATAACGACTAACCTGAAAACCTCTGAGATAACATCTCTGGCTTCAAACATCCTGAAATATCTGAAATATGATATCGTATCTCAGTCAGCACCCGATTATGAGGGTATGGGAACCGACTTTGTATATTCAGACGATTATGAGCCTGTTTATATCAACGGTGAGCAGGTAAGCTGCATTCTTATACTTGACTGGGATGAATTCAGAAACAAGGTAGCAAAATTTGTTTTCTATGATTCAAATCCCCTGAAATATTCATAAACTATTATTCGGCACGGCTTTGTCCCTGAGGGCTGCTGTGCCGAAACTAATTGAAGGTAATTCTCAACAATAATGCGGCATCAGACCGTAATGTGAGGTATTGCTTTAAGCTAAGGAGGTATAAAAATGCCCGAAAACGATATCTACAGCAATAGCGGAAGAATGGATTACGGAGACGGCTTTTATGACGATCAGAAGGAAAGCCGTTATATGCCGCAGCCAACTGACGTTTATTATGGAGATAACAACAGACAACCAAAAAAGAATAAAAAGAAAAAACCTGTTCTCAAGGTATTAGGGGTGATACTTCTCATTCTTGGAATACTGCTGATTTTTCTTCTGATCTTCCTTGTTGTCGTTTTATCCAGAGTACACTATACAACAGAAAATCCGGATCACAGCATTTCCGAAAATGCCGGTATCACCCTCCGTTCGGATCCCGGAGTTGAAAATATCCTCATCTTCGGAGAGGATAATCACTTTGAGGGAGAACGCGGCAGATCAGATTCGATGATTCTTCTCTCTATCGACAAAAAGCATAAAAAGCTGAAACAGACCTCTTTTATGAGAGATATGTATCTTGAGATACCCGGATATGGCTATGACAAACTGAATGCCGCTTTTTCCTACGGAGGGGCTAAGCTGGCAACTGAAACTATCGAATATAATTTCGGTATCCGTATTGACCATTATCTTCTGATAGACTTCAACAGCTTCACCGATATCATTGACTCTGTGGGCGGAATAGATCTGCAGCTGACAAGATCTGAAATAGAATATATTAACTGGCAGTCATATAAAAACAAACAGACTGACAAAGAAACAGAGCTTGATCCGGACAGCTATTCCTATTTTGAGGACAAAGACGGAAATACCGTTGCAAATGTTCATCTGATGGGCAGGCAGGCTCTCTGGTATGCAAGAGACAGGGACAGCGCCGGTTCTGACTTTGACAGAACACAAAGACAGAGGATCGTTATCAATACCCTTTTTGAAAAGCTGAAATCATCAGGACCTCTGAAGCTTCTTTCAGCAACATTTGCTGTTTCCGGATATATGACTACGAATATGAATCCTCTCACCCTTACCGGGGTGGGCTTCCAGGTAGTCTTTTCCCTTGGCTATCAGAAAACAGAACACAGAGTTCCCACAAGCGATAACTACTATGATGACTACAATGACAGCGGCTCTGTTCTGGTCATCAGCGATACAGACCTTGAAAAAGAAAGGCTTTACACCTTTATTTTTGACGAATGACGCTGCACCCGATTCGCGGGGTCGCTCGCTCCGGCTCGCTCTGTCGTGCTTGACTATAATCTTGTCACACGGCGAAGGTAAAAGTGTACCTGGACATAAGGAAAGCAGAGTCTGCAGCTCAGGATGAAAGGCTGACAGTATAATAATCATTTTTTACAGAGATAAGAAAAACCGGCGGATCAAAGCGATCTGCCGGAAATTTTTTATTTATGATTTATGAGAAATATACTGTTTCTTCCTCAGGCTTGACAGCGGAGCGGGCTTCCTTTACATAAAGCATAGGGCCTGTCTCTCCTCCGAAAAGCTTATGCTTTTCCGCTTTTACCTCTGCTGTAATTGTGTACCAGCCTTTATTTTTCAGAGTATCGGCTTTTTTCCACTTACACATAAAGCCTACATACTGGATGTCCTCAGCACAGCATGTCATTGCAAACCTTCCTCCTGCAAAGGAGCCCTTGGGGAACCTCAGGCTTCTGGCTATCAGCGCCTTGAAGCGGATGGTCTTGCCGTCATAATTCTGAGGCTTATCCATAGCGTCAAGGTACAGAAGTCCGAAGTCCTCATCCTTTATCTCAACTATGTCCGCATCCATATCATAAGGCAGAGGGTCAACGATATCGTCGTTTTCCACCGTTCCGTCTTCATACTCATAGACTATCGCAGTCCTTCTGCTGACTGCTCTGACGATGGTGTGAAGGGGCATTTTATCAAAACCCTTCTTACATCTGTTAAAGAAAACTACCTCTGCAGAATTAAGCTTGTCATAAACAAGCTGGCGCATATTGTTATTATACGATTCAAAGCTGTTGGCATCGGCAAACATCATTATCTGATAGACCTGCCAGTTTTTCGGAAAAACCATTGCCAGTTCCTGAATGGTCCACATACCATTGTATTCGATCATTACCCGCTCTGCACCGCTTTTTCTGAGGCTGTCCTCAAGAAATTCCTGATTCAGGGAGTCCTTTCCGCCTGCTACCACAACAGTAACTCTGTCGCCGTTTTTATATGCAGAGGTATCCAGCTCTTCATCACCGTCTTCAAAAAGAATACAAAGGGTTTTTTCTTCATTCTGAAAGCGTTCATCACAGAGAGTTTCATGAATGAATTTAGTTTTTCCTCCATCGAGGAAACCCAGAAACAGATAAACCGGTATCTCAGACATTTTCTTTCAACTCCATTCAGATCCCGAAAAGCTTTTTAAGCTCTTCCTCGTTTAATTTAGCTCCGATTACGCATATCCTGCCTGTATAATCTGCAGCGCCAGTTCTGACATCAGACTCTCCGGGAACAAAATCATAATGGATCCATTCACCGTCTTTTCCTGCAACAATACCCTTTGCACGGAGTATCGTTCCGTATTTTTCACTGTCATCAAAGGCTGAAAGAATATTTTCAATCTCTTCCTTTGTATACTTCCTTGCTGTTTCAACGCCCCAGCTTGTGAATACATCATCAGCGTGGTGGTGGTGATTGTGATGCTCATGCTCGTGATCGTGACAATGGCACTCTTCCCCGTCGTGATGATGATGCTCGTGCTCGTGCTCGTGGTCGTGATGGTGGCACTCTTCATCGTCATGGTGATGATGCTCATGCTCGTGATGGTGGCACTCTTCACCGTCATGGTGATGATGCTCGTGGTCGTGACAATGACACTCTTCACCGTCATGGTGATGATGCTCATGTACATCCTCAACGGTAAGAAGAGCCTTACCCTCTGTAGCGGAGAGGATCTGAGAGCCTGTCAGGTCATCCCAGGGGGTTGTCACAACAGAAGCCTTATTATTATGCTCTCTGATAAGCTCCATCGCCTTATTAAGCTTTTCATCAGAAATATTCTGAGTTCTGCTGAGGATTATCGTACTTGCGTTTTCTATCTGGTTATTATAGAATTCACCGAAATTCTTCATATAGCTTTTTACCTTGCTCGCATCGGCAACTGTAATAAAGCTGTTAAGAATTACCTCATCGTTTACTACCTGCTTGACTGCATTGATAACGTCTGAAAGCTTGCCCACACCCGAAGGCTCGATAAGGATACGGTCGGGATGATACTGCTCCAGAACCTTGGTAAGAGCTTCTCTGAAGTCACCTACAAGTGAACAGCAGATGCATCCGGAATTCATTTCATTGATCTGTATTCCGGCTTCCTTGAGAAAACCTCCGTCAATACCTATTTCTCCGAATTCATTCTCGATCAGAACCAGCTGCTCGTTATTATAACCTTCCTTGATAAGCTTTTTTATGAGTGTTGTCTTTCCTGCTCCGAGGAAACCTGAAAAAATATCTATCTTTGTCATTTCTTTCCCCTCTTGATTATTATTTTCACGCTCGGTTTATATCCAAGCGTTACGAATATAATTATAAACCCTTTTCATTAAAAATGCAATACAACAACATATTGTCTGATAAAAGAAAAAAACGCTTTATATTGTGTTTACTCCATCGGATGAACAGGTGTTATCTGCCGCAATATGTTCTGATCTGTTATCATTGTAAAAAACACTACAATAATGCGTATTTTGCAAATAATATTGCACAAACTGGATATTGACCTTGATTAAAATAAATGCTATTATTGAAGTTGTGAGGAAATACGCAAATATGTACTTTTTTACGGTTTTTATATGATAAATACAAGTTTTGATCCTGTTGACACAGGATCCGTTATCAGGTTTCTGACAGAATGACGAATTCGGAATCGGAGGAGAATTTATGGCGAAGAGGTTTGTCAAGTTCAAAACTATAATCCCCTGGAGTCTGCTTTTTAACATTACTATCCTTGCACTGACAATAGTTCTTGTACTTTATTTTATTTTTTCTGAAGGCGGTTTTCTTGAGCTCATTAACAGCGGCTACCGGCTCAGTATCATATGGCTTCTGATTGCAATATTTGTTCATGTTCTGAATATTGCTCTTGATATGACAGTAATATATCTTTTTACAAAAGAATCTTGTCCGGAAATGACAGTATATAAGGCTTTTATATGTTCAATGACCGGACAGTTTTACTGTGCTGTAACACCCAGCGCTACAGGCGGACAGCCGATGCAGATTCTTGCAATGTCAAGAATGGGCATCAAGCCCTCAATCACAACGGCGACCCTGATACAAAAATTCCTTGTATGGCAGTTTACACTTACTACAGCGTGTGTTATCGCAGTTGTGGCGAGATTCGGGATGTTCTCTGAAAAAATGGGAGCTCCTATGCTGGTAGCTACTATTCTGGGCTTTTCAATGCAGGTATTCATGATAATTGTTCTGCTTCTTGCGTCCTTCTGCAAGCCCCTTACCAAAAAAATCGTAAGGTTTTTACTGAAAACCGGCGCCAAGATCCATATAGTAAAAAATGTTGATGAAAAAATAGCCAGCATTGAAGAAACTCTTGATTCATTCCATGAGAACAATAAAAAGCTCAACAGAAACAAAAAACTGCTGGTAAAGGTATATTCAATAACAGCAATCCAGATGGTTGCATATTTTCTTGTTCCTTACTGTATAGCAAAAGCTTTCTATATCGATTGCAATGCCTTTGATATGCTTTGTTCACAAGCGTATGTGAGCATGGTATCAAGCCTCGTACCTCTTCCGGGAGGCTCCGGCGCTGCAGAGTCAAGCTTCCTGGTATTCTTCCAGGATATCTTTGATGCAGATAAAATGAAATCCGCTATACTCCTCTGGAGAACGATAACCTATTACGGAACAATAGCCTTCACTGCGCCCTTTGCACGTCTTCAGACCAAAAAGACTATCGAGCTGGAAAAGCTTGAGGAAGAAGAGGAAGCCAGGGAAAATGCTGAAGCCGATGCTGAGGCTGAAAGCGAACCCAACGTCAAGGCTGTTTCCCATTAATTTTTAACATGAGGACTTATGTATGAATAGCACAAATCCTGAAATCAGCGTTATTATCCCTGTATATAACTGCGAAAGATATCTTGAGGCTTGTTTACAGTCAGTAAGGAATCAATCCTTCAAAAATTTTGAAGTGCTGATAATAAACAATGGCTCTACAGACAAATCCCCTGAAATAGCCAGGAAGTTTACTCAGGAGGATCCGAGATTTGCACTGATTAATTATGAAAACCAGAATGCCGGTCAGGCTAGAAATGTTGGTATTGCTAGAGCTAAGGGCAGATTTATCGCCTTTATCGACGGCGACGACAGCGTTGCTGAGTTGTATCTTGAACAGCTTTACAATGCTATTACGGAATCGGATGCTGATATTTCTATCTGCGGTTTTCTTCTGTTTTACCTTAAATCCAATAAGGTCGTCCACAAGCACCGGGTTCCGGATAAAAAAATATTTGACCGTATCAGCGGTCTCCGCGAGCTTATGCGTGACAGACAGATGAGGTTTTATCTGTGGAATAAGATGTTCAAAAAATCCCTTTTCCTTGATAATAATATTATTATTCCGAATATGTATTATGAGGATGCTGTCACCTGCTCTCAGCTCTTCTGTCATGCCAATCGGGTTGTAACGACTGATTACTGCGGATATATCTATCTGAGAGCTTCATCAAAAAGATATGTCGAGCTTGATATGAACGGACGAAGAATCAATGATTACATAAATACGGTTCCTATGATCAGGCTGTATCTTGAACAGAAAAACATTTACAAACAAGCCAAGACACCGTTTCTTAGACATATACTGCATGTCTTTTTTTCGGTACCTCTCCTCTCCTTTCAGGCAAGGAAGAAGCTTCAGAACAGCGTATTTAAAAACTCGATAGAAGGAATGAAAAAAGTCAGAAAGGCTTGTAAGGCTCCTATCAGCGAGCTTGAAGGTATGCCTTTTAAGGATGCAGTAAAATAACGAGGTGATTATTTAATGTCAGCACCGAAGATATCGGTCATTGTTCCGTTTTACAATGTTGAAAAATATATCGGTAAGTGTCTTAAAACAATTCAGAATCAGACTTTTACGGACTATGAGGTCCTTCTGATAGATGATGAAAGCCCTGACAACAGTCAGGCTATTGCAGAAAAATTCGTTGAGACAGATCCCAGATTCAAGATCTTCCACAAAAAGAACGGCGGTCTTTCTGATGCTAGAAATTATGGTATAGAAAGAGCAACAGGCGATTATATTGTTTTTATTGACAGCGATGACTATCTCCACAAGGATTATCTTAAAACTCTCTACGAAGCCTGTGTGGATAATGATGCAGAAATGGCATACTGCCGGTTCAAATTCTCATATTTCAATACCGGAATAACCTTCCCTATGCCCTTTAACGCAACCAAAAAGGTTGTCTCAAATGACAAGGCTCTTAAGATGCTTATCAAGGACAATTTCCTCAGAAGCTACGCATGGAACAAAATCTACAAGAGAGAGCTTTTTACACAGAATGACATAAAGTATCCTATAATGTTCTTTGAGGATATTGCAACCAGCGGCAGACTTGTTTACAACACCAAGAAGGTGGCTATTACAAACAAATACCGTTATTACTATGTAAAGCGTTTCGGAAGTATTATGGCAACTATGGATGCCGGTAAGATTAACGATTATCTCCGTTCTCTCCTGATAATGAGGAATTATCTTGAGGAACAGGGTGATTACGATGAATACAGATCTTCCATACGTTTTATGGCTGCTAAGATGCATCTCGTCAACAAGTATTCTATTTTCAGACAGCATGTTCTTCACGCAGATTTCCATAATTTCATAAAAAATATGAAGATAAACACAAAGCTTTATCGTTATATTGTTTCCGATGATTATAAATCAACTTCCGGTTTCCCGAATCTTCCGATGAGACTTATACAGCCCGGAAGAAAAAAGAAAAAGGGCGGAAACAAGGGAAAATAATAAAAAAGAGTATATCATAAAAGCCGGTGAATCCAACGATCCGCCGGCTTTTTTCTGTACTGAATCAGTTATACTGCCTCATAAGGCGAAAAAAAGGAGCTGTCCGGAAGGAACAGCTCTGCTTTTTTTATCAATGCTGCATTGCAGGCACCTGCTGATTCGGGTACATTGAGAATGCGATATTTGTGCTGTGATCTGCGATCCTTTCAAGGTTCGTAAGAAGCTCCATAAAGAGCGTTCCTACTGTTGCATTACAGGTACCCTCGCTGAGACGATTGATGTGATTCTGCTTGTATTCTGCTGTCTTATCGTCTATTTCCTCCTCAAGGTTGCTGACAAGATCTATCATCTTTGGATCAGTATGGCTGGAAACAAACATCTTCAGAGAATCCTCTATAATACTGTCCACAAGCTTTTCCATCTTCTGGACCTCTTCTATCGCCAGCTTGCTGAATTCCTCGTCCTTTGAAATCAGCATCTGGGCGATCTCACAGATATTTTCGGCGTGATCCCCTATTCGTTCCATATCACTGACTACGTGATAATATGAACCTATTTTTTCTCTGTCCCTGTCCTCAAGATTAAGGCCGTTGAGCTTTACAAGGAAATTCGTTATCGCCATATTAAGGTAATCAATGACCTCTTCGTTTTCCTCTACCTCAGCCAGCAGCTTCTCGTCTTTTTCAAGGAAGCCCTTGATCGCCTTTTCAAAATTCTTCTTTGATAGCTGACCCATTCTCTCTATCTCTTTCGTGACCTGAGATACGGCAAAGGGCGGAGTCTTGAGAAGTCGCTCATCAACATATTTGAGTCTGCAGGCTTCCTTTTCCTCGTCCTCTCCCCTGATTATCATACAGGAAAGCTTTACGATTATATGCTCAACAGGGAGTATCAGGAGGGTCATTACTATATTTGAAATAATGTGTACAAGAGAGATCTGGAAGGGAACACTATCCGTTACAGACTGGATATATGCATTGAAGGGCGTCAGCGCAGAAACAAGAGCAAATATCAATGCACCCAGAGTAGTAAAGATAACGTATGATAATGCAGTTCTCTTTGCCGCTTTTGTTGCGCCTATAGATGAAATAACTGCTGTAACGCAGGCGCCTATATGAATACCATATACCATATATACTGCATTGGGAAGCAGGAGCGCTCCGGCTGCGCCCAGTGCCTGGAGCACACCTACAGCAGCTGATGAGCTCTGGAGGATCGCTGCAAATACTATTCCGATAAGTATACCCACAAGAGGGTTGCTCACGGAGGTGATTATATTACTGAAAAATTCAGATGAAGCAAGAGGCTTGAGATTATTACTCATTGTCGTCATTCCGTAGAACAGAATTCCAAAGCCTGCTATTATCTGTCCGATATACTTATGATTGTTTTTCTTACATATCATTACCATTATGGCGCCGATAAATATCGCTATTGGCGCATAATCTGATATCTGTATTGACAAAAGTACACTGGTAACAGTGGTACCTATCGTTGCACCCATTATTACACCCATCGCCTGGCTGAGGGTCATAATAGATGCATTTACAAAACCTACACACATAACTGACACAGCAGTTGAGCTCTGGATTATGGCAGTAACTACTACACCGACAATTGCACCTAAAAATCTGTTCGTCGTAAGCTTTTCAAGCAAAGTTCTCAGATTGGAGCCTGCTGCAAGCTCCAGTCCCTCACCCATCAGTCTCATACCGTAAAGAAACAGTCCGAGTCCGCCAAGAGCGAGGATAATCTCCATAACAATCTCATGATCTAAGGCCATAAACTCTTATCCTCCATTTTTCTTACTATTATTCTTTTTTATCTGTACATTTCAATCATAGTACATCATTCGACATTTTATATTCTAAAAGAGAATAATATACTTTTCTATTTTTAACACAAAATAGATTAGTACCTTGGTGTTTTTTTAGTTATAATAAAATCTGTTTTTTCAGGAATATGATTCCTGGCTTGTTATCTCACCGGGATCAAGGGGTGTAACAAACATTGTCTGCTGATCTGTATATATGACCATACCCGGCTTTGCTGACGACGGCTTGCTGACATATCTTGCCCTTGTGAAATCTACAGGAACCTTTCCGGCTTCTCTTGCCTTACTGTGATATGCTGCCAGACGTGCTGCCATCAGGAGAGTCTCTTCATCGACTTTTTTTCCTTCTGTAACTATTATAGTATGAGATCCGGGGATATCCTTTGTATGAAGCCAGATATCATTTTTTTCTGCCTGTTTCAGTGTAAGCCTGTCATTTTGTCTGTTATTTCTTCCGATAAGTATCCTGAATCCGGAAGGCGATAAATATTCAACAGGAGGCAGAGGTTTATCAGTTTTTTGTTTTTTACCCCGTTGTCTGATATATCCCTGTTCAGTCAGCTCTTCTCTGATCTCATTCAGCTCCCTGACGCTTTCCGCCCTGCTTACAGAGTCAAGTACAGAGGAAACATAGTCAAGCTCCATTTCCGCTGTTTCTATCTGTATCTTCAGCACATTCTCCGCTGTCTTTGCCTTCTGGTAGCTCTTATAGTACCTCTGGGCATTTGCAGCAGGGGATATTGATGGATCCAGCTTTATGGTTATTTCTGACATATTTTCATCATAAAAATTTTCCGCAATCAATTCAGTGGATCCTTTTTCGATCCTGTACAGATTTGCCTGGATGAGATCTCCTGATATTCGCAGCCTTTCCCTGTCTGCGCAGGCCTTCAGCTCATCTGTCTGTATATATATCTTTTTGATAAGTCTCGCTGCTGCATTATTCAGAAGCTTTGTCAGATCCTCAGAGCGCATCCTCATAATTTCCATATTATCTCTTTTCTGATAATATTTATCCAGAAGAGCGCTGAAGCTTTCCGTTTCCCTGAATGACCGGCCTGAGCCGTACTGCTGTATATATTCAAAGGTGAAATCAAAGGGCTTTTTCTCTGCATTTATCATCATATACGGTTCTCCGCTGCAATTCCGGACAACCTCTGTATCTCTTCTGAGGAAATACAATAATCTCGTGCGTTTTTCCTCGTCAAGACTATCAGAAAAAACATCCGCTCCCCTGCCGCACAGGAATTCCAGTTCCCGGCAGATTATCGGGGAAACACCCTGTATTACTGACAGCAGAGCCTTTGACAATGGCACTGTTCCGGGCAGGGACTCCACCGCAGCAATTATTTCCTCCGGCTCGTGATCCAACATACATAGCTTATTCTGCGCCGGCGGAAGAGAATATTTCATTCCCGGCAGCACAAGCCTCTGGGAGGACATTGATGGATCTACTCTTTTTACCGCATCTATTATCATATCATTCTCATCCATGAAAATGATATTACTGTATTGCCCCATTATCTCCACTGCAAGCTTCAATACTACCTGGTCGCCCAACTCGTTTATTGCGTCAAATTCCAGTATCAGAAGCCTTTCAAGTCCGGGCTGTCTGACTGCTCTGAGCCTCGCTCCTGATAATCTTTTTCTCAGAAGCATACAAAGCATCGGAGGAGTTTTCGGATTCTCCACAGTGCTGTCAGTTATGTTTATCCTGGGGCTGTTTGATCTGGCGGATATCAGCAGCTTGAAGGCTCCTTCTCTGGAGCGCATCCCCAGCACCAGTTCATCCCTTACAGGCTGATATATCTTATCCACCTTACTGCCTGTAAGTCTTTCCTCCAGTTCCTTTTTTATATGTCTTAAAAATACTCCGTCAAGAGCCATAATTCCCTCCTGTCTTATCTGACTCTGAATACTGTATATTCCCTGTCGGATCCTGCTTTTTCAAACACGGCTTTATCAAACCGGGATGAAAGCTTATCCTTTAATTTATCAATCATATGATCCTCTGAACAAAAATGCCCCAGGTCAAATACCGCTATATTATTCTCATGGGCAAATATCAACTCATGGTGCTTTATTTCCCCTGTTACAAAAGCGTCTGCTCCTGCCTTTGCAGCGGCAAAGATGCTTCCTCCTCCTGCACCGCAGGCAACTGCGATACGGCTTATATCACCGTTTTTATCTGTAAACCGTATTCCTTTACAGTGCAGCTTGTCAATGATCCTGTCTGCAAGCTCAGGAGCTGTACAGCATTTTTCAATTTCTCCCACAAGAAAGCAGTCCTCATCTGTGCCGCTTTCTGAGATCACACCGATTGCGGCGGCAAGGCTGTCATTTACGCCACCAGGAGCTATATCCAGATTTGTATGTGCGCAGATTACGGTCAGTCCCCGGGAAACAGCTTTATACTGGATGCTGTCGGAGGACAGTTTTTTCAGCGGAGAAAAAATAACAGGATGGTGTGTAACAACGATTCCTGCGCCTTTTTCAGCCGCTTCATTTATCACTTCACCTGTAAGATCAAGGGACAGAAGTACAATTTCAGAGGTGCATTCCCGGCTGCCGATCAGAAGCCCTACGTTATCAAAATCCATAGCTGTGGAAAATGGCGCTATACTATCTATATAGTCATATATTTCTCCTGCACTGATCATTGTTATCCCTCCCCGGTATAAGTATCGAATTTTTCTGTAAGCTCAGATATTCTTTTATATTCATCGCTTCCGGGGGGCAGCCCCCTCAGCTTCTTTTTAAGTCTCATATTGACGACGCTTATATATCTCAAGGCATGGCTGCTTTTATCCTCAGACAATCCGCCTATGTACATAAACTCATCGCTGCAGCTTCGTCTGACGCCATCATATTCGCAGCACATTACCGAATATGTCTTTTTATGGCATACGCACGCTTTTTCCGAAATAACAGAAAAGCCGTTTTCGCACAAATACAATCTCAGCTCCTCGGCTCTTGTCATGGGCTGAAGTATCAGCCTTTTTTCCGGATCCCTCAGCCATTGTGTTCTGTCGATTATTCGTATCATAAGCTGGGCTCCCATGCCTGCCATAACAATATCATCTGCCTCATCAGGCGAAATCTTGTCAAGTCCATCGGACAGCACTGCTTTGACAATGCCGCCCACATTATTTCCTTCAATATTGGACAAGGCATTATCCAGCGGCCCCTGACGTACATCGCTTGCCACTGCGGAGGTAATAATTTTATTCTTTGCCAGCCATACAGGAAGATATGCATGATCCGTTCCCACATCTGCAAGCTTTGTATCTTTTCTGACAAATTCTGCGCAAAGCGCAAGTCTTTCATCAAGCACTGGTCATACCGCCTTTTCAAACATATAGCCGCAGAGACAACCCTGCGGCCTTCCGGATATTACTTTCCGTTCTTTTCAAGATGCTCGTTTACCATCTTTACAAGCTCATCGGGATCTACACCGTGAACCATACAAGCCTGCTCAACTGTTTCTCCCCTTGAGGCAGGACAGCCAAGGCAGTGCATACCGATTGACATAAAGATCGGTACAGTTGTTTCGTCGATATCAAGTATATCGCCGATAATAGTATCCTTTGTTATCTGAGACATAGTGATCTTCCTTTCTGATCTGATTTCCTGCACGTTTTTATTTTCGTACATTACTATTATAATATCCTTTAATTATTTTTTCAACCCCTCCAGCATCGTCAGCGTGACGCTGGACCCGTGTTCGCGTAATCGCTCGTTTGCACTCGCTCTGTCGTGTTTGACTATACTTATATTCGCGCGGCATCCGGGCAGCGTGACGCTGCACCCGTGTTCGCGTTATCGCTCATTCCATTCGCTCTGTCGTGCGTACATATACTCTCGTCACGCGGCATCCGGCGCTCGTTTACTTAGTCAATATTCCCACCTCGCCGCCGCAGCCCTCAAAGGCTGCTATTCGCGGCTAGCTTATTCTGACTTCCGGTTTTCCACTTCCCCGGTACTGAGAGCGCCTGTTTTTGTAGTCAGTATCCGTTAAGTATAAGCTTACTATTAAACTGATTTCCGGGAAGGCTTTATTGTTGAACAGAAACCGGGATTTCTTTTCTGCTGTGAACGCCCAGTTGATCCTTCATTGCAAAGAGAAGTGAAATAAGGCTCTTGTGATATGGTATAAAGTCTCCGCTGTCTATCATCCGGAAGATCTCATCCTCTGACGCCCATTTAACATCTGTTACCTCTTCCTCCTGCAGAATAAGCTGTTCCGGAGCTATATCCATTTTCAGGATATAAAAATCATCAAAGCCGGTCTCAAAACTAACTGTGAATGAAGGTCTGAGGTCTGAAAAATCCTTCGTAATCCCCAGTTCTTCCATCAGCTCTCTCTGAGCTCCCTGGCTGCTGGTTTCGCCGCTTATAACATGACCCCCCACTGAAACATCCCAGTGATCCGCCCAGCCTTTTTTCAATGCATTCCTGTGCTGGATCAGCATTTTGTTTTCGCTGCTTATTATCACTATGTGAACAACGCACCTGTATGAACCGGGACGGACATCTTCTCTGCGGCTAACAGTCTTTCCTGTGGGTATTCTGTTTTTATCATAAAGATCCCATTCTTCCATTTTTCCCTCACATCTTCTCGGCGATTTCTCCCTGCTTTTTATAAATACTGTTTGCAGGGATAGTTCCTCTTACCATTGATAAGGGATATACGGTTGAACCTCTTCCAATGACTGTTCCGGGATTCAGGACGCTGTTGCAGCCTACCTCAACATTATCCCCGACTATCGCACCGAATTTTTTCAGCTCTGTATTTATCCTTCCCTCATCACCGGGAACTGTGACAAAGCTCCTGTCTGATTTCAGATTTGAGGTTATTGCTCCTGCTCCAAGATGCGCCTTATAACCGAGAATAGAATCTCCTATATAGTTATAATGAGGAACCTGTGCACCACGGAAAATAACACAATTTTTCAGCTCTGTTGAATTGCCTACAACAGAATCAATCCCAACTATAGCACTGCCCCTGATAAAGGCACAATGCCTTACCTCTGCGCCGGAACATATGATAAGCGGTCCTGTCAGGCTTGCGCTGGGAGCAACCTTTGCTGATTTTGCGATCCAGATTCCGTCACCTGCCTGCTCGTATTCGTCCTTATCAAGCAATGGCGCTGTTGCCATAATATACTCCTTTATCTTGGGAAGTGCTTCCCAGGGATAAATAAGTCCGTCAAAAAGCTTTGCTGCCATTGTTTTTGAAAGATCAAGTAAATTTTCTATACAAAGTTCGTCTTTACTCATTTGTTTTACCTCCGTTCAGAAAAATATATCGCTTTCTTCAAATGCCTTGTAAAATACCCAGTCGTCATTTTCAAAATGACCGGCAAGGAATTCTACTGTCTTGTCCTCTGTCTCAACTCTGTAAATGGAAAAGCTGTATGGCTGCTTGTTGTCCGGATGAAGCACTATATCGCATTCACCCTGGCTGCGCCACGGGCGGGAAAATACATCTACCCCGTTTATAAAAAACTTCTTTGCTGATGTCGTTCCCAGATATACATAATTTTTCATAATTATCCTCCTGCCGACCTATCCCATTGGTCTGTCGCTTATATCTTCAATTCTGAATCCGTCCTTTGTCTCTTTTAGTACAAAATCTGCGCTGTAAATGTAGCTGCCGGAATCCTGGCTCACACCATTATAATCTGTAAAGGGCGCATAATAATTCAATGAATAACTCACAGGTACCCTGAAGCTTCCGTCCGACGCGGAAATACTGCCGCTGTCTACGGCTTCAAGAGAATATCCGTCTATATATCTGCAGTATTCATCAAACTGTGTCTCATCGTAATTGTATAAAAAGCTCTCCTCAGTCAGCTCCGTGATCCTGGTATGGTCATGCTCTGAAACAGCTTCGAGATAACCCCTGATACACTCCTTCATCGACTCCAGCTTTTCACCTTCAACGGAAACATATCCCGTCTCCTCTACAATAAGACTGCCTGCCGGCTCTTTTTCACCGCAGCCGCAGAGTACCATCACCAATGAAAAAACTGCAAGAAGAGTAAAAAGCCTTTTCAATCAGATCATGCCCCTCTCCTTAAGACAGAACTCAATGAGATCAACAGTACCTTTTGCCCCCAGGGTGCCGCTGTTTATGCACAGATCATAGTTTTCGGGCGATCCCCATTTACCGGAAGCATAATAGTTATAATAATTTGCGCGGCTTTTATCCGTTTTATGGATAATGGAATTGACCTTGTTATCGGGTATCTTATAGTGCTTTTTTGCATATTCTTCCCGTTTTTCAATGTCAGCATAAATGAATACCTTCAGACAATCCTCCCGCTCCCTGAGAATATAATCACTGCATCTTCCAACAATAACACAGGGATCAGCTGAGATTTGCCTGATTATATCATGCTGTAAAAGGAAAAGCCGGTCATTCATCGGTATCTGCGGATCAAGCCGGAATCCGTTCTCCAGAGTCGCTGCCGCACCTATGGACAGGGAATATAACAGGCTGTTAGTCGCTTTTTCATCAATAGAACGAATAAAGTCCGGGTCAAGTCCGCTTTTCTGCGCAACAAGGGTTATCAGCTTCTTATCATAAAATGCTACACCCAGTCTTTCAGCCAGTGCTTTTCCTATCCTTCTGCCACCGCTGCCGAATTGTCTTCCTATTGTTACGACCATATCTGTTCCTCCTCGCCTATATTTCATATATACTGATGTATAATATATATTGTATCACACATTTGTATATTTTCAAACAGTTTTTACATTTTTTTATTATTTTTTTATTAAAAACAATTAATAATACACAGTTGTAATTTATTCGTATCAGTTTTGTAGTTGACTTTATATTTTTACAAATATATCATAATACTATGGCGCTTTACATCTATTATTTATGTAAAGTACTTATTCTTTACAGGTTTTTCTGAATGAGGTGAGTCCTTTGAAACGCTTGAAAAGGCCGTTGTGCCTGTGCATTTCACTGATCCTTTGTTTTTTTTCCTCCGCCTGCTCAAAAAAAGCGGATGACCCTGAGGATCAGATCATTAACTATATAATCGAAAACGAACCAGTGACCCTTGATCCTCAGATCGCTGATGATTCAGGATCAAGGCTTGTTATTATGAATATCTTTGAAGGTCTTGTCCGGACTGACTCTGACAATAATATTACGCCGGGTGCTGCTGAAAGATGGGACATCAGCAAGGACAAGATGATGTATACCTTTCATCTGAGAAAGGGACTTAAGTGGAGTGACGGCTCCGGACTGGATTCTGAGGATTTTGTATATGGGCTGAAGCGTGCAATTCAGCCTCAGACAAAATCAACGACCGCTTCTACCCTTTTCTGCATCAAAAATGCTGAGAAAATCAATTCCGGAAAGGAAAAGGTTGACAATATCGGTGTTTTCTCTCCGGATAAGGATACAGTTGTGATTCAGCTGGAATATCCTGACTCCAATCTTCTGTATTTACTTGCTACACCCCCTGCAATGCCCTGCAATAAGGTCTTTTTTGAAAAAGCTGCCGGACAGTACGGACGCACGGATGACAAAATCCTGGGAAACGGGGCTTTTTATGTCAGAGAGGATGGCTGGGAGCACAATCAGTATATTTATCTGAGAAAAAATACCAAATATACAGGAAAAGACAAGCCTGTGCCCTATGGAGTAAATATTACAATCAACGGAAATACTGATAATATGTGTTCGCTGATCGAAAGCGGTGAAACTGACTGCGGAGCTATCAGCTCATATGATACCCAAAAAGCTCAGAAGCTTAATTTTCACTTGAAAGGATTCGGCGATACCGTCTGGGGGATCTCCTTTAATTCAGAAAATGAAGTTCTGAAAAATAAAAATATCAGAAATGCACTGCTGTCATCCCTTAACCGGGAAAGCGTTCTGAAAAATCTCCCCTCTGAGTGTAACGAGGCTAAATATATTATCCCGGACAGTGCGGAGCTTGAAGAAAAGGAATACAGGGACTATGCAAAGGATGAGTACTACAAGCCTTACGAAAAGCCGGCTGAGCTCCTCAAAAAAGGGCTTTCTGAGCTTAAGCTCAGTGCTGTGCCGAATCTGACTATTCTCTGCAGTAATGATGAGGTTTCTCAGGGACTTGTGAGTAATGTTATCCAGGGCTTCAACGGTTTTACAAAAAGTTACTTCAATAAAAAGCCTGTATCCCTTTCTGAACTAAAGGATCATATCGGAAACGGAAGCTTTGAGATAGTAATCGCTCCGCTGACTATTCAGAGCAATTCACCTCTCAGTACGCTGGAATTGTTCGAAAGCACAAGCAGATATAATGTTTCTTCGCTGAAATCCGATTACTATGACGATATTGTGAAAGCTATAAGAAAAAATCATACGCTGTCCTCAGTGGATAAGATCAAAGAAGCAGAAGATTATCTTCTGAGCGACGGGCTTTTTTATCCTCTTTATACGGAGAACCGTTATTATGCCAGTGCTGAAAATGTAACCGGGATCATATTCCATCCCTACGGCGCACAGGCTGATTTCTTCTATGCGAAAAAAACTCCAAAGGACTGATTTTTTACAGCCAGGCGCTCACTGCCCAGAGAGTGGAATACCGGAAGTCAAAGTAAACCAGCCGCAAAACACAGCCGTCAGGGCTGTGGCGGCGGTGGTAGGGAGTATTGTCTGAGGCAATACGCGCCGGGTGCCGCGCGACTATAGTATAGGTGCGCACCACAGAGCGAGTGTAAACGAGCGATAACGCGAACATGGGTGCAACGTCGACGCTGCTAAAATAATTCTGGGAGAAATCAGGCGCTCTGTGCCGAGAGAGTGATATGATAGAAGTTAGTAAAAACCAGCCGCGTATAGCAGCCCGTAAGGACTGCGGCGGCGAGGGGTAGGAGTATTATCTGAGGCAATACGCGCCGGATGCCGCGCCACGAGAGTATAGGAACGCACGACAGAGCGAGTGTAAACGAGCGATAACGCGAACATGGGTGCAGCGTCACGCTGCTAAAATAATTCTGGGACAAATCAGGCGCTCAGTGTCAAGGGAGTGAAACAGTAGAAGTCAGAAAAAACCAGCCGCAAGAAGCAGCCTGTACGGGCTGTGGCGGCGGTGGTAGGGAGTATTGTCTGAGGCAATACTCGCCGGGTGCCGCGCGACTATAGTATAGGTACGCACGACAGAGCGAGTGTAAACGAGCGATAACGCGAACACGGGTGCAGCGT
>CAMVQZ010000028.1 GCA_947169745.1 uncultured Clostridia bacterium | reverse complement strand
CCACTGTACTTTTTGCATTTGGGTCAGGCGGATTCGACGAGGGCGCCGGGGGACTGACCTTCTTGGGATCTTCGGAAGGCGGCAATTCTGCTTTTTTTGTAGCATCAGGATCAGCGTCCTCAGCTTTCGGAGGAGGCGGCGATACTTCCACCGGGGTTTCTGCTGCATCATCGGAGGTGGATTTTCCTTTTTCATCATCATCCACAATGTCATCATCATCGTCCTCCTGGGTAACGGTGCTTTCGGAAGGGGTATCCGGCGGCGTTTCTGAGCTATGAGACTGACCCAATATCTTCTGAGCCTGCTCCTGCTTTTTTTTCAATGCATCCGGATCACCTCCGGACAGAGCATTGATCTTGTCAATGCCTTCGAGTATCCTTTGGGTCAGCTGATCGTTTTTGAGCTTATCAGAGCCCGGAGGAATATCGTTTGTTTCTTCAGCGACAGCTACGTCAGCAACTTCCTCTGGAGGCATTTCTTCCGCAGGTACTTCCTCTGCCGGTATTTCTTCTGCTGGTGTTTCTTCTTCGGTATCTGATGTTAATTCGTCGTCCGGATCATATCCGCAGCACATATTCTCACCTCCTAAAACTGAGCTATAACTATATCTTCATTTCTGATCTCATCCACATCTTTTTCTCCGTTGATGAGAGGAAGCAGGATATCTATCCCCTCTGCCGCAGTATCTGAGATAATACTCAGCGCAGCCGCAGCAGAGATCAGTACTCCCTCATCACTCATACCATTTGTAAGAAAGGAATAATTATAATAGAAATATCCTTCATCCCGGATCACACCGAAATGACCGATACTCAGTGCGGAATTCATTACCGGAAGAAGTGATGCTGCATCCGCCGTCGTTTTTTCATCCAGTTCCACAAATATTGATATAAGCATCTGGATGGCTGTGAAATCTTCACCGGGATGGCATATTGTAATCGTGCAGTCACCGGGAAGCTGGTCGTCCTCCGGGTCATATGTGAGGATCAAGGCCGGCTTTTCTCCGATCGTATCTTTTTTATATGATAATCCCAGGTTTTCAAAAAACGCTTCCAGTCTTTCCAGTAATTTTTCATCCTGTTCTTTCATCTGGCTTCACCTCACATATCATTATCATTTTCATCATTTTCAGGGTCTCCATAAAGCTTTTCATAGACACGCGCTCCGAATTTAATGGCATAAAATTCCATTATACCCAGGCTGCTCATTATATTGACGGCGGTCTCTCCTGCAGGAGAAGCAGCGTCAAAGATTATTCCATGGCTGCAGACAAGATCCGCCATATCCTCGAACAACAGGAATTTGCCTATCATACACGCATTATTCACATCCTCCGACAGCCTGTGTATCTCTCCGAAACACTCCTCCGGTATATGACTCATAACTGTGATGAGGAGATCGAAAAGTATCATTTCATCCTCCACCGGGCTCATAGTCACAGCAAAGACCATATTTTCCGTCTTGTCGAAAACAGAAGGCTTTTCAAATATCAGCGTCGGATATTCGTCCTCCACAATATACCATCTGATGACCTGCTCCGACAATGCCGAACCCAGATCCTCCAGGAATTTTTTTGCTCCTTCATTAAACATTTTATCAACTCCTTATCTGCCGAGATAATCAAAATCGGCGTTGGTAAGAATTTTTCCGTATTTGGAAAAATTAAGCTTTATCGCTTCGATAATATGGCTGTTTCTTATACCGCAGCCCTCGGAAGCCGCAAGATATGCGGCGTTTGTGAGTATCTCCTTTATATTGCTTCCGGAAAGCTCAAAATGTCCGGCATAGAATTCAAAATCAAGAGGCTCATCAACCCTTGCAGATGACGGAAGTATCTTATTCCACAGCTCAAGCCTGACTTCCGGAGAGGGAAATACAAAGTTAATCATAAACTTGATCCTGCGCTTGAAGGCGTCATCTATGTTATTGATATAGTTTGTGGCAAGGATCGTTATACCCTCGTGATCCTCCAGCTTCTGGAGAAGAAAGGCTGTATCTGCATTAGCGTAGCGGTCATTGGCATCCTTAACTTCGGATCGCTTTGCAAACATCGAATCCGCCTCGTCAAAAAACAGCATAGCATTTATATTTTTTGCCTTATCAAATAATCTGCTGATATTTTTCTGGGTCTCTCCTATATACTTACTAGTAAGCTGGGACAGATCTATACGGTAGGCGTCAAGACCCAGCTCATTGGCCATTACCTGAACTGCCATTGTCTTGCCTGTTCCGGGGGAACCGTAGAAAAGCGCACATAAGCCTCTGCCATAGGGCGAGCCCTTTCTGAAGCCCCAGTCCTCATTTACCACACTGCGGTATCTTACCTGGTCGCATATCATCTTCATACGATGCTTTTGCTCATCACCTACAACAAGATCATCCCAGGTAAAAACAGCGTTTATCTTTGTAGCATAGCCTCCGAGCTGATTTACGGAATGCTGTCTAACCGCCTGTATCACATGAGACTCGCCAAGCTCCTTCCCTTCTGATGAAGCAAGAACCGCCGCAAGACCGGCAGAGTTTTCTATAGTCTTTGGGGTGAGAATATATCTGTTGGCATATGACATAAGCTCCTCCCCTCCATCGGGTAATTTTTTCTGCCAGAACATATATCTCTCATTTGCTGTCAGCATTGGCAATTCAAAACTTATCGTCTCAGCTTCTGTACTATTAAAGGAATAGTCTTTTTCCGGCGTAAGCCAGAATACAAATGAAAACAGCCTTGAAATGTATCCTGCCGCTGAAATCAGCTCGTCATTTCTTTGTGAGGAGCGATGTCCCTCCTCGTTATCGGTCTTGTTCCAGGAGGCATCCACAGAAAAACAAGGGATTGCGCCTTTAAGCACAGTCTCTGTATATATCATATCAATGTATTTCTTTTTTTCGTTTCCTGCACGGAAAAGAAGCTCGCCGAGTCTGACCTTAAGGATCCTCAGTCCGACAGCTGAGGCGGCTCTGAAGGCCAGGGTCGTTCTGCCGATACCCTCCGGTCCCCACAGGTTTACAACAAAACAGCCTTTATCCCGTAAGCCCTTTGAAGCGATCATCGAAGAGATCTGCTTTGCCATGTCCTCCCGGAACGGGATATATTTCTCCTTCCTGAATGTAACAGCGAAACAATAATCCTCCAGCAACGGATCAATATAGTTTGTTCCGAGAAGATAACAGGTCACTCTGCGGGACAGCACCAGTCTGCCGGAAATCTCGCTGCGGTCGCGCTTTTTCAGCTCCCTGCTGCAAAGAAACCTGCAGAGCGGTGATGAACCATCCAGTACCTTCGCCTTCGATGAAGCCGCGCTTCCGAAAAGACTTTCATATATCTTTACCGAAAGCCATTTTGAGGCATAAAAATCAGAAGAATTATTATGCAGCAGAGAGAATATGCTCTCATATTTTCTGTCGTATTCCGGCGACAATGACAAGAGCAGGGCAAAGCTTTCAAAATCGTCAAGATTAAATTTCAGCCTGATTACTTCAAAACGGGGAAAGAATCCTTTTTCTGCGCTTTTTCTGACTCTCTGAGTTATATGGGCAAGTGCCAGAAAAACCTGATCTGTTGCTTCCTTTGATATACCCTCTGAGGATCCGGGAGATATAAGACCTGAAATATTACTGGTGGATACAGATAATCCGGGAAGATTTCCTGTTTTCCCTGCCTCAAGAAGCCCGGAGCCTTCATAACCCTTTGCGCTTAATACAACAGCAAAACAAAGATCAAGAAAAGAAAATAATTCCCCGAGATGCTCCTTGCTGTCGGAATATGGAAGCATACTTTTTCCGACTTTAAAATATGAATCATATAATTCGCTGACGTTCATAAACAATCCCTTTCTATCCCAGATACCGAAAACCAAGTATCGTGGTATCAAGCTCGCTCTGCATTCCGCTACGGAAGCTGTCCAGACGTACCTCCAGCTCTCCGATCATATCTTCAAGAGTATAATCCCGCTTTGAAATATCATTTATGTCGCTTAATAGTCTTATGCCCGTATACTTTTCGCCGCCGGGATTTTTCATTTCCTGAACCCCATACGAGGTAAAGAAAAGGACATTTCCCTGGTTGAGATGTATCGTTTTCTGTACAAAGGATACACCGTGCATTTCTCCCAGATTGAATTGAATGACTTCCTCCTCAGCGGTGTAACACTCGCCTGTCCGTTTTATTATCACCGGAGGCATTCCCGCATTGACATATTTCAGTTCCCCTCTTGCAAGATCTATCTCCACAATAAGAGCACTGACCGTCATACCTATATCCTTTCTTTCAAATCCGCACAGGCTGTTGTTCGTTTCATATGCTATCCTGTAGGGCTCCTCCCCGACCCTTGCAAAGGCGCAGATACTTGTTGATGCAAGCATGGACATCAGCATTGAAGGCAGCGTCTTGCCTACAGATTCTCCCATCACTATCAGAAGATGATCTTTATCTGTCATAAAGTAATTGCAGAAGCTGCAGCTGTTATAGACTGTGTTTTTCAGACTTGAAAAAAGCTCAAAGTCAGAACGGTCGGAAAACGCCGGGACAGACATATCAGCAGATACGGCTGAGCGGATTTTGCCTGCCACATCCAGCTCTGTTCTGAGTCTTTCCTTATCGGCGGTGATCCTTTTCAGATCGCCGGTATATTTCAGAAGGGAATCCGCCATGGTATTGAAATCATCAGCCATGGTTTCTATCTCATCTCCTGTTTTTATCTCTGTTACCGGTTCAAATCTGAAATCGCTTCCGCTTGAAACAAAACTGTTCATATGCTCTGAAAGAGTATTCACCGGTCTTATGACCTTTCTGTGTATGTAAACAAGTATAAGCACTCCGAAAACAATTATTATTATCTCGAAGGCAAGGATCAAAAAAACCGATGCGGTGGCTGCTACTGCATTTATATTACCGATCCTTCTGCATACACCAACTATTCCGTATATATCTCCGTTGTCAAGACGAAGCGGAACAAGTGAGGTAAGCATCGTTTCTCCGCTGTCGGTGCTGAGAACGGTAGTGGTCTGGATCTCTCCTGTTTCAAAAACCTTTTTGAATTCCTCGTATTCCTTCAGTTCATAGCCGTGCTCCCCAAGAGCATACACCTTGCCGGAACTGATATTTTCATGATCTATATCGAAAAGGTATACAACTTCATTTTTTATATTATTATTGTCATCTTCAACCGGACGATAAACAAAAAGATATGAAAGCTCAAATTCCTTTGTGATTCCCTCAAGATCCTTTTTTGTCAGACGGTAGGTCTCATCTTCTCCGTTTGCAAGCCAGTTATCGATCATATCTGCATCAATGATCTGATCCACATACTTTCCGCAGCGGTTGAGATGCTTCCCGCTGGATGAAAGGGATACGTGATAATTGACCTGATAGATAAGAGCGCCGACTCCGATAGCAGTAATAACAACAAGAGCAAGGAAAAAACAGCTTATCCTCATATTAAGTCTATGCTTTTTTCTCATAAGCGGAAAACACCTCTCTTCCTGTTTTGATTTATTTACCAAATATCAATATATTTATGATTTTCGTCATCAATATCTCCTGATAATGCTTTATCGCACATAAAAATGTATTTTTTTGCAGTCCTGTCATTTCTGTCAAACTTCAGAAGCTCAATAAAACTGCCTCTTGACTGAATATATCTGCCCTGCAGAAATGACTCTACTCCGGTTTCAAAAACCAGCTTGCTCCGACGCTTGCTGTACTTCTGGTTTGTGTTGTCGCTGTCAAAAAGGTCATAAATAACCTCGTCCTCTCCGGTAACGGAGTTGTGTATAATACCCAGCTTCCGGCTGCTGAAACGATTTTCAAAGGAACGCAGCTGCTCAGAGGCTGTATGGGTTATCAGTATCCGGGCTTCATATTCCCGGGCAATCTCACTCAGATGTCTGGCTAAGACTATTCCATCTGACATAGATACCGGCACACTGAGTGCGTCATATCTCATATTAAGTGTATATACATTTCCGGAATGAATCCCGATGGAATACAAAGAACTCATATTATCACCGGGTACTCTGGATGCATTTCCGAAAAATGCAAATGCTGCCCGGACAGCGCTCTCTGTTCCGTTTTCAAACACAGAAGCAATACCCTCCTCAGAAATCCGGGTTATCCTTCCGCCGTTTTCTATGATATGAGGAGCGCAAAGCTGAAACAGACTGTTCAGGGCTTCGATCTTGTAATTTACACCGTTAAAAGCATAGCTTTCTGATGCTGCCCTTATATTCATTATCGCACCGTGGGTCCTTACGGGCTGCTCAGAGACATTCATATTTATCTTCCTTTCTCTCAGGGAACCTGGATATTCGTTACAGCCGGGTTAAGTATCTGTATGATGCCTCCATAAGCACACATAAGCTTGCAGGTATTATTCAGCGCCGGCGCACCTCCGATAAGAACGGTGGGACTTCCCGGAGCCCAAGGAGCCGGAATAACCGGAATACATGGCATCGGGGTAAGAACTCCGAAGGCTGCTGCCGTCGCTGCAGCTACAGTCGGATTTGCCGGACAGGTACACATTCCAAAGGGCATTATATTGACCAGTGGTTTGTTATCCATAATATTTGCTACCGGCATTGACGACAGCGTTTTATTATTCGAAAGCACATTAAGAACCGACGGCGCCACCCCGAAGGAACACATAAGCTGCGCTCCGCCGCATACTGCAAAACCCATTTATTTCACCTCGTAATCATTTTTAAGAAATCAAAGACTTCAGGACGATTCAGCTATTCCAGAACAACAGAGATATTATCCCTGCCATTCCTCTCAAATTCCATATGGATATTCCTGCTGCCGGATGCCTCGCATATTATCCTAGCTGAGGATGAGCTCCCCCTCAGCACTAAAAAGAATCTGCCTTTGTCATCTGCCCGGGCAGATGCAACCGGAACAAGGACACTCCCTACTCTGGGATAATCCCTTTCAAGGGGATGGGATAATTTGTACATCATACGGTTGTCCTTATCGCCGGACAGGACAGTCACATTCTCTCCGCCTCCGTCCGAAGCCATCAGCCTGAATGACCCGCCCTCCAGATTATCGTTTTCGCTGTGGAAAACATAAATCACGGTGCTGTCCTTTTCTGCATCAGCAAGAAGCCTGAAGGCAGACTGCTTATCCTGCACATATACTGTTATCTCTGCGTCTGCCTCCGCTTTTCCTTCTATCCTGAGATATCCCGGTATATCCGGATATGTCCTGGATGGTCTGAGCCGGATAGTAATTGTCTGATATCCGATGTCACAGATATCACATTCAGCGCTCTGTCTCTGAAATTTTCCGCCCTCGGCAAATATGCTGTATCTGCCGGGAGAGAGATCAGTAAATACAAACCATCCGTCATTCTTCTTTATGGGAGGTTTTTCGCCCGGTATCCATGCCCTGGCATTACTGCCGGTAACCGGGGTGCCTGTAACATCATCTGTCAGAAAAACAGCAACTGAGACCTTGCGGAGCATTCTGTCCGAAACAATTATCAGGTCATCCATCTATCTTCACTCTCCTCTGTCTCATCTGCATTTCCGGTCATTCATTTATTTCCTTCTGACCCACAATAAAATCTGTTTCCCGTACTCTTGTGATGTGAGTGATCTTTTCTGAAATAAGCTCTATGGGATACACCTTATAGAACAGCGACAGTCTGTACGGCTGGTTCGGAACATTCCATATGCGGTTTTTTTCCTCCGTATCCAGTTCCAGAAGCTCTATTCTGGGTTCATATCTCATCTCTGAAAAGGGTTTTCCGAAAAGACTTCCCCGAAGAACCGGAGTGCCCTCCAGTATCTGTATAGTCCGGCCGATCATCTTTGCTTCCTCCAGAGACCGGAACTTTATATCACTGGAGGAATATGCGGTTATCATATAGTAAAGATCAAGAAATACAGAAGGGTTTCTGAGCTGACTTGTCCCCACTGGAATCCTGTCATTATCCGTGATATCCTTATTGCGCTTTACGTCATAAAGACATATACCGAGGGCAATATCTCCTCTGTCTGAGGGATGGCAGGCTCCGATCCCCTCGCTGCCGGGAATAATCTCCGGAACAAGTCCTTCTCTCAGCAGGCTTATTATCGCCTCGCCCACTTCCGAAATAATGTTGTGATCCGCCATTATTTTCAGTCCTTTCACCGGGCCTGGGAGGATCCTCCGTCTGAAGGCTCCTCCTTTTTTATCTCCTGCCCTTTTTCGTCATAGTATGTACCTTCTCCGGTTTCACTGCCATAGCGGAATTCTCCGATATATTTGATATTACCGTTATCATAGAATTCCCGTCCCTGACCGTCATATCTGCCCATATAGAAGCCGCCGTCGTATATCATTATGCCCTTGCTGTTATAAAGACGTCCGCTGCCGCTGTATTTGCCGGAGTCAAAATCACCGCTGTATATGAGCTTTCCCTTCTGATACAGTTTACCGCTGCCCTGATATACTCCGTCAACTATATCGCCTTCATATACCTTCTGACTGCCTGAGGTAATGACAGTAAAGCCTGTAACCACCTTTCCGTTGTCGTCCAGCTTACCCTTGCCGGTGATCTCGCCGTCCTTATCATAGAAGGTGCCCTCGCCGCTGTATTTTCCCGCCTTGAAGCCGCCGGTATATATCAGAACGCCGTCCTTATACAGAGAGCCGCTGCCTTCGTATTTTCCATCGGCAAAGTCTCCCTCATAAAGCAGGTCTCCGGTCTTGGGATCATAAAGCTTGCCGCTGCCGTTATAAACTCCGCCTTTTATCTCTCCGTCATATACCAGCTTTCCATTGCTGTCCTTGACCTGGGTAGAGCCGTTCTGAACCTTTCCGTTCTCATCCATATTTCCGCTTGCAACAACATCGCCGTTTTCATCATAGAGAGTACCCTCTCCCTGCATCTTGCCCTTTGAGAATTCACCTTCGTATTTCAGCTTTCCATCCTCATATAGCTTGCCGGTACCATCATAGAGACCCTCTGAGAACTGTCCGTCATAGACCAGCTTTTTATCCTTATAGAGTTTGCCGGCTCCGTCATATTTACCGTTTGCAAATTTACCGTCATAGATCAGCTTGCCCTTTTCATAAAGCTTGCCGGAGCCTTCATAAACGCCCTTTGCAAAGCTTCCGTCGTATACAAGCTGCTTATTCTGATAAAGCTTGCCGCTGCCGTCATACACTCCGTCCTTGAAGCTTCCGTCATATACAACAGTATCAGTCTTGCCGTCATAAAGCTGACCCTGACCGTTATATTTGCCCTTATCAACATTTCCTACATACAGCAGATTTCCGCTGTCCGAAAGAATAGTTGTCATTCCGGTGGTAACACTTCCGTCCCCGATGGTGCCGGATGCGATGACATTTCCCCCCGCATCATAGAACACACCCTCGCCGTTCATCTTTCCCATTGAAAACTCGCCGTCGTAAAACAGCTTGCCGTTACGGTATAGCTTTCCCTTTCCGTTATATTCTCCGTCTGTAAACAATCCCTCATAAATCAGCTGTCCGTTTTCGTACTTTTTACCCTTGTCATCCGGCTTCCCGTCCTTGAAGTTTCCGTCATATATGAGACTCCCGTTTTTATAAAGCATCCCATTGCCGTTATACAGACCGTTTGCAAAGCCGCCGACATACAGTATCTTATGAGAGTCCGGGTCATAGCTTGTTCCCTCGCCTTCATAGACTCCGTTTTTAAAGCTGCCGGCATATAGTGTGCTTCCGTCCTCAAGGTACAAAGTACCGGTACCGTCATATACATTTGAGGAAAAGCCTCCTTCGTATTTAAGCTTTCCATCAGGATAATACAGCTTTCCTTGTCCAGAATACTGTCCTGCTGCAAAATCCCCTTCATAGACAAGGGCTCTGTCGTAATCGTAAAGAGTACCTTCACCCTCTACCATTCCGTTATTCAGCCTGCCCTCGAATATCAGCTTATCAAAAGAAGGGGTGTCATACAGTCTTACCTTGCCGGAATAATTTACCGTCTCGGAGCTGTTGATCCACATTGATCTGGTGAAGTACATACTGACGATCCAAGGGTTCACAAACTTTATCACCAGTATGATAATAATGATAAGCAGTAAAAACAAAAACAGAAGAAGCTTTTTTGCAAAAAATCTGTCTCCGATGACAACATACTGCCTGATACTATTCGGCTTTGCCGTTATACCCTTAACGCCGTCCTTTACATCTACAGCTATCTTGCTGACAATATTCTGAGGATTTATCTTTCTCAGAAGGTTACGCCAGAACAGATAGATCGGCGTGATAAATATTCTTTGAAATTTTTTGAAAAACAGCCTGAAGGCTGCAATAAATTCAGAAATCATTTATATCACCCGGTATTTTCTATTTCAACCGTTCCTATAGTTTTGAAATGTCCGCTGCTGCTGTTGTTTTTCCACGGATCAATTATTGTATATATGAGATATCCGATGGCAGCCAGGATAAGAAGGATTATTATTATCTTTTTCAGAAAACCAAATACCTTTTTGGTCTTTTCCCACAGACTGTACCATATGGTCTTTGGCTGCTCTGATGATACGTCATAATCCTGGACACTGCTCATCATAAGATAATATTCGCTGTACAGGTCAAGAAGCCTCTGGCTTGTCAGCTCCGGAAGCCTGTTGATGAAATCCATAAGCTCATCAGGAACATTACACTCAATTTCGGGAGCAAATATCATCCTTAGTACAGCCCCGATATTCTTTCTGCCGTCTTGCTTTCTGTCGACAATAACATCTCCCAAAGGATAATTGAAGCTCACGGAAAGATCGCTTGAAACAATTATCTCTTCCGGAACAAAGCACTTTGCAAGGAAGTAATCTGGTATATCCTGTAGCACCGCCTTTTCAAGTATGCGCCGGGCAAGCTCGAGTCTTTCCCGGAACGGGACGCTCTCCGTTGCTAGCTTTGCATTCAGGGAAAGCCCCTGAGTATATTTCATTACGATGCACAGGCAGTCGTTATAGATAAAGTATTCTCTGAAATCCGTAAATACGTTCTGGTTTACCGTTTCAGACAGCCAGCTCACAAGCTCATGAAAAAGGCTTCTGTCCTTGATGCTCATTACTCTGCAAAGGCCGCTGCCGTCGTAATCTCTGCAGATATATATATCGTAAATGTCAGTTCCTTCTTTTATGCCTATAACAGGATACTGATGTTCAAAGGTCTTGATTATCAACCGCAGCGCCTCCTTTCTTTTTGCAGTCGCTCATTTGTTTTCCAGAAGAATTATCCTCACATGATCTGATTTATTCTCTGACAACCACCATAACTGACGCCTTTACATCCGGATAGACAGCGCTCTGGGCTACCACCTCGTAAACGCCCTCCGTGCTGGGAGCGGAATAAAGACCGTTACTGTCAATATTGCCTCCCGTTTCAGGAACCACAGACCAGCGCACCGTCTTATTTGCCATATTTGAACAAACGGCATCCAGATATCTGCTCTCTCTCGGCTTAAGCACCAGAGACGATGGCTTGATAAGAATCTTCATTTCGTTCTTTTCATTCATTGTTTCATCTACATCCCTGATGGCTGTCCATTTCACCTCAAGAAAGTCATTCATTATAGTTGCTGTTGACAGGGCTCCTATCACAAAGCTGCCCTTTGAGGGATCCAGCTTTGCGGCTAATTTTACCGGAGGCGCATCATCCTTGAATATTTCCGTATCCCCGTAGACAGTCGAGTTTCCGGAAACGATACCCAATACTATCGTCACACTTCCAAGTCCCAGACCGTGGATTATCTCCTCTGAGTAAAATACCTTGTTCTTCAGACTGCCGTCACTGAGATCAATACGGCATATGCCGCTGGCCACATCCTTATCACTCGCCTTCATCGGTTCTCTTCCTCCGGCTGCGGTGCTTCGGTCATTAATTATATCTCCCGGAAGTCCCATACAGGAGGTGCGCAGCAGTGCATTCTGAAGAGCGCTGTTTATCACATACTGAGAGAAGGGCACATTATGTATACATTCGATAACAGCTGTCTCTCCCGCATTTACAAGATCTATCCTTGCAAGATACAGCCTGCTTCCAAGGGAAGTCCTGAGCACTGTATCCATATCACGCTCGTAATACGAACGGAACATTGCATCGGTGATATCTCCACTGATAACAAAGGTACTGCAGCATCCTGAAATTGTACCATCAGACGGCTGCTTATCATAGGATATAGTAAAGGTCGAAGGATCTATGGCTGCGACTGCCTCAGCATCAGTCACGTTATTTGTATTTAATTTATATACAAGTATATATTTTCCTGTCTTTTCATTGAGCATCTCATCGAATCTGACAGACAGGACTGAGCTGTCCTCGCCCTCACAGGTCATACATATCAGCTGGATATCATATGAAAAGGAAACAAACTGCTTTGTAAAGGTCTCAATCTCCACGCGCAATTCTATCTCTGATAATGCATTGGCAAATTTCTGTATTATGTGCCGGATACGGACATGATCGTCGCTGAAAACAGTCTCCGAATTCTCATAAAGACTTCTTACCGGATCAATATCATCCTCAGGCTCAGCGGAGGTCAGATACAGATCATAGCTCTCCCTTATCTTATCGTGAGCCGTATCGCCGCTGTCAGACGCCAGGTCATATCCCCTGCCCTTTTCTCCCTCGCTGTATTCCATACACAGATAAACATAGGCATTTTTTCCGCTGCTCATTGCAGACTCATAGCCTTTTAACATTGAGAGCTTTTTGGTCACAGGGTTCGGCACGATTATCTCCCTTCCTGTGCTGTCAATTGCCATTCCGCTTTCAAGAGATATGGTCTGTTCATTTATCCTGACTACACTTAGCCCACTGACAACACCACAACCGTTTACCAGGCGATTAACAAGTCTTCTTTTGTCATTCATATACTTCTGCTCAGCATTGAAATTCTCTACACTCAGAAGCATTCCGTAATAATATTTGTTTCTCTCAAAAGGATAAAGCTGTGTATTTTTCATATTAGTTGCCCGATCACGGACTTTCCTCCTTTAATTAAAAGCTTACAGGTTTTCATTCGTTTTCCGGCGGAACGTTATTCCCCTCTTTTCCTCCCAGTACGGAAAGCATCAGCTGGGAGCTGCCGTCAAGCACAGCCGGCCGGTAATATCCCAGGGAGCTGTTCACTCCCAGATAAGCATAATTATCAAGGAATATATACGGGTCAAGCTCCACAAGATTCAATTCGGATGTTACAGGAAGCATTTCAAGAGCAATCCTTCTGATTACCTCTGTATCATATCCGGGTCTGACAAGTACTGTGACCTTCCAGGGATCTTCTCCGTACATCTCCAGCAGCGCCCTGCCATTTGGAACCGAAGCCGCGATCTCCCTGATCTCAAAGCCCTCTATGATAAACGGCTTTTCTCCTGTGTAAAGCTCTATTATCTCTGACAGGCTTTCCTTTGTGCCCCTCATCCTGTATAGTCTTACAGCATTTTTAAGAAGCTTTCTCAGCTGTTCCTCATTCCATATGCAGGTGTCAGTTATATTCAGCCAGCCCGCAAGCCATTTAAGGAAATCCCTGTCTGCACTTTCCGGATCAAACCTGTAGGACATATTTGCTATCTCGTCATTCAGTTCTTCATACAAAGTCTGGAATATCCCCAGATAACGCTCAAGGAAATGAGTATCAGAGTCCCCTCGTCTGTATATGCCCGGCAAATAATCGATCCAGGATTCAGACGGCAGGAATATCCTCACATCCTGTATCTCGGCCATATCTCCTGAGCTATACTGCTCAATAAGCACCCACAGATATCTTCCCTTTACATCGTGAAGAAGCATATCGGAGACTCCGGAGGTCTGCTTTACGATAAAGGGCATATATGCTTCAGCCTTTTCTCTGAGGCTGTATCTCTTATCTTCAAAAAGATCAAAAATCGTCCTGTCGTTTTCTCTGAACCGAAGCCTGATATTATCTGATGCATAGACCGTGACCTTAAGATCCTCCGCTGCACAGTTTTCAGTATGTATGACAAGCCGGTGCCACTCTGTTTCCTGCTCTCCCGAATCAAATATCCTGGTCATAAATCGTCCCACACCGGTATTCTTTTCGGAATGAAAACATAATGCGCTTCCGTTTATCTGCATATTTTCAAATAATCCTCTGTTATAATCAAAGGACTTATTTATAATAAAATATTTCAGCTTTTCTTTCATATGTCAGATCCTCCTGGTGCGCGCTCGCACTAGCAGCGTCGACGCTGCACCCGTGTTCGCGTTACCGCTCATTCCATCAATACTCCCACCCGCCGCCGCAGCCCTTACAGGCTGCTTCTTGCGGCTGGTTCGTTGTGACTTCCGGTACTTCACTCCCTTGATAGATAGTGCCTGACTTTGTTATAAACATCACTCACGCACAGACTTACCCGGAGCGCAGCGACCTTCAGCGATCTGTATTAAACATAAGCTCTGTCTCGCTGAGATATGCCATTACATTCGAGGACAGAATAAGATCTCCCTCACGGGTACGCTGAGCACCGCTCCCGTGGGTCTCAAGGGTAAGTGTATTCAGGGATATCACAAAGCTCAGTCTGTCGATCATTTCATACAGCTTACTGTAGATAAGCTTTGAACCGAATTTGTTTCTGCATTCTTCAAAATAGTCACCAATAACTCTTTCTATCTCTTCCTTTGCTCCAGGCACTGAGCGTTCAATTGTTATATCACCATAAACCTTTACGGCAGCGTATTCCGGACGAACAATCCTGAAGCCTGTCCCCAGCATACGTCTTTTTTCAAGGGCTGCAAGAATATTTTTACGATATCTTTCTCCCGGCACGCCTTTTCCTCCGGGAGAATAGGGCTTTACAACCACAAGACGGAAGGGGGCTGTATTCCGGTCGCCGTTCTTCTGTACTTCCAGCATATGACAGGTCTCAAGCTTCAGTCCCTGCACTCCCATTATGTATTTTTCGTGATCCTCGTCAGTAACAAGAGTCTCTGTAGTCTGCATCATCTGGTATGCCCTGAAGCAGCAGTTTTCTATTGTTTCCTCATTGAGACCGCCCTCTGATCTCCGGGCATTGGTTATTATTATTTCCTCTTCTCCCATATATTCCATATGGTCAATTTTCCCCACAGATACATTTCCATCTGCTCCGAGAGTATAAGAGCATCCTGCAATATATATCCTTCCTTCGGGTGCCATTCCCCTGATACAGTCTCCGAAGCGTATTTTCCCGGCAGCAGTATCCAGCACATATACAAAATCCTCTGCCTTTGCGGTTGAAAAATCACTTACCTTTTTCCATTCCACCAGCTTTCCTTCGCTGGCCGGAAGCTCTGACATCAGGCAAAAGCTGTCATATTCAAGAAGGTCTGTTTCAAGATCATATTCCTGAAAGGGCAGACCGGTACCGTATCCTATTCCGGCTGAATCAACAAAGGACGGATCTGTATTCACGATCCTTATCTCCCGGAAATCCCCGATATCAGGGATACGGATGGTCACCTCTCCGGTATCCTCGTTAATCAGCTTTTCAAATCTCTGAGCCTCAGAATAAAAACCTTTTTCGTCTTTCAGATAAACCTTTGTGCTGCCGATAGCAGCAGCGTATGTAAATAATACTGTTTCTTCCCCGGCAGGAAAATCAAGGTATTCTACCATTGTCTTTCTCTGGATGACCGGCAGAAGATTAAAGCTCATATTCTTTATCATGGGAAGAATATCATATTCCCCTCCTGTAAAACGGAAACGGATGTAATAAGCTTCCCTTTCCCCCACTTTTGTTTTTTCATGCTGTGAACCCGGACAAACCTTCATCATACCGGATGTGAGAAAACCGAAGGTTTTATCCTCAAGTCCGAGACTCTGCCAGCCCTCCTTGCTGAAATATTCGGCTGTTATATCCACAAGGGGTATAAAACTCGCCGGATCAGTTATGGGATTCCTTCTGACTGATCCCTGATCGTTTATGTCAATATACAGACAGTGCTCTTTTCCGCTTGCAAGGGGCTTGTCAAATCCGATATAGAATTCGCTCCCGTATTCATCCGAAAAGGGATTTATGCGGAGATTGCCCCCGAAAGAGAGCTCACCCTGGTCAATGACTCTCTGGCCCTCAGAACTTTTGCAGATACAGCATATTATCCTGGAGGATGAAATATAAGTCCGGCTTCCGGCCTCAAAGCATATATCACCTGCGTAAAGCCTTGTCCCCTTTGCCGCTACAATATCGCTGCTGTGGTCGATACTGACCTCTGTGGATGAAGGACATTTTGTGCGGCGCTGTATACCCAGAAGCTTCAGATATTTACTTATATTTGCAGGTCCGATCTTATTCAGATAATACTGTTGGATCTCTTTGAGCCATGAGAACATTTCCAGCATGGTTACTCCGGGATCATGATAGTTAAAATCAGTCCATCCGGGATAATTGCTGACAATACTGTTTTTGGCATTTTCAAGAATATCATCAAAGCTTTCGTTATCAAGGTCGATATCCGGCAGCATTTCTTCACTTCCTTGTATTTTAATATAATACTTTATGCCTGGACGATGCTTATATCATTTACTCCTGATTCAGGCAGGATATACGGCAGTTTTTGTATGGAATCTGCATCCAGCTCTGTCAGTCCGCCTTTGCCGTCAAGATACATTGTTACATAAATACTCCTTATGTATCTGATATGCCTGATACGAAGCACAGCGCTGCGGAGCTGATGCTCACTGGGAAGCTTTCCAAGCATCCATTCCCTTGAATCCTCTCCTCCGGAATAGGAATCTATACATTCCTTAAGGCAACGGTCAACGCTTCTTTTAAGCTCGAAGATGCCACTCAGCGTATCAGCAGCAAGCTCTGCTTTTATATCAATGCGGATAAATGTAGGCTCGGTTATGCATAATGAGTCTGATGATGTAATTATTCCCGGAAGTCTGGGAAGGAGATATTTCCTCATATCACTGCGGATACGGCTGAATTCTGCGTCCCTTTTCTTAAGGACCACAAGAGTTACTACTCCCCTCTCGCTCTCTCCGTCAATGTTTCTTCCGCTGAATACCTTTACTTTTTTTACACAATTTGACGCATACATCGCAAGCTCTTCAAGATCTCTGGCGGTGACAGCCTTTCCCTGGGTTTTCAGCATTACAGAATTACGCCGGAGAGCCTTGTATATAGTTTCTGTATCACTGCCGCCGTAAAAACTCTTCGGATTTCTTACAGAGGATATCAGACCGATGGATCTCTCCATTCCGCTTATCTCATCCCTTCCGGCATTGGAGCGCTCGCCCCCTCCGGTGGTGTATACAACATATATGTTATCCGTATCAGAGGCAGAGGGTATCCTGCCTCTGCGGCCGTTGCCAAAGGTAATCCTGCCGGCACTTTTGTCCGCAATATAGCATCTTGATATATTATTCTCATCTGCAAACGTATCCACCCTGTTCCATCTGACCCATATCTCAGTCGTGATGCCGGCATCATCGGTTACCCTCCTGAGTCTGCCCTCCCTGAGAAGGCTTTCACTCTCGGCTTCAGTTATGGTATAGAATTCATTCACAAATACATCAATATCAAGAATACTCTCCGACGACAGATCAAATACTGCGTTTTCGCTATAGACATTCATCGCAAAATATTCTTCCTTATGACTGTCAACATTTACGGCGCGGACTGTATTTGAATATATGCCCTTTATCCGGGGGTAATCCGCTGTCCCGGTACTGTAGCTTTTATTCTGATCTGTTATCCTGATCCAGTAAAGCTCCTCACCGAAAAGCTTTTTTCTTACAAAATCGTGATTATCAAGAAATATCGTAAGTCCTATAGTAGTAAAGCCCTCGGTCTCATCTACCATATTCATATTTTTCCATCCGGTAGTACTGAAGTATTGCCACGTCAGTTCATGCCTTTTTGCATCGGGGTTTTCGTTTATATCCCACAGAGTTCTGACAGGACCGTTTTCTGGGGGATATGAATATCCCAGATAAACCGTTCTTCTTTCAGAGCCGGTATCATAAAAGGGAATAAATTCTCCTTCTGTACGGGGATCATAGCGCTTTTCTTCAAAACAATTCCATGCCGCTGCATCCTCTAAGCGGCATCCTTTGCCGGGATAGTGATAATCAAAGGAAAGGTTTTTTATGAAAGGAGACATATAGTCCCCCTTCAGCTTATAGAGATTTTCTCCGCTTATCACCCTTGCACGGATATAAAAATCCTCCTTCGCTCCAACGAATACTTCGCTCATATCCTCTGGACAAACAAATGTTATGCTCCGGAAGCAATTTGTGACGCCCTCGGTAAAATTGAAAATATCACTGTATGAGCTGTCCGGAAAAAGCCTGCTCCATCCATATCCGTTATAGTACTCCCACATCACATTCGTTATTGACAGCTTATATGAAGTCCTTTCCTTGAAATCACTTTTCTTTGCAATCCACTTCCATTTTATCTCCTCATCCATAAGCTGATTTTCTATCGGTACCTGAAGAAAGCTGAGATCGAAATTCATTGTTATTTCAGCACCCCGTTTATCAAGAACCTCACCACAGCCGAAATATATCTCATTGTAAAGCTGAAAACGATCTCCGAAGGGAAAGAACGCATTTATCTCCAGTTCCATATCTCCGTCTGTAATACTGTCAGGAAGTATCTGTCTGCCGGATGGAGAAACCTCGGCAAATACATAGCGGAATTTATCAAAGGCCTTTATATCACTGACTGTTATCCTCAGCTGACTTCCATCCTCATCAGCCGATACCGCAGGCTGCTTTGCACCCTTGGTAAGTATCAGCCTTCCGTCACGCTCCCTTACTTCTTCAAAGGGGATATAGCCTGTATCCTTTGCGTAGTATTCAATCTTCGCCGCATTATTATCGGCAAGCATTCGTATATCACCGCTTCTGAGGGGAATGCCTCCTCTATGGAAAAAACTGACTGTAATATCTGTCAGACTTCTGACATTGAAGGCGCAGGGATGCGAAACTTTCAGAATATGATTCTGAAGGTTAATATCCGGAAGCCGGAAAAGCTCTGCGCCGCGGCTTCCTATATCATCATATGACCCTATATAGTCATATTCATCGTCAACACAAAAGCATTTTTCGATCACTGCCGGGGATACAAGAATATCATCACAGGTCTCAAAATGTACCGGTTCTCCGTCTCCGCCATATGAGGATACCACATATCCCTCAGGCACCTCGGAGGATGCAGCGTCTTCCGCAGACAAGGAGAAGCTGACATACCCCTCGGATGGAGTTCCCGGAAGCAGTGATGCATTAAGCATATTATAAAAAGCAATCTGATTTTTCAGGGGCAGTCCGTTTATTTTTTTAATAGTGCCCTCAAACATCTCAGCACAGGCAATAGCAAGAGCAGCGCCTATATCCGGATCGTCCGGATCAATATTCCATTCCGGGGTAAAACTGCCGGCTCTTTCCCTTATAACGGATATTATGTCCTTTTTACTGCGGGGATCGATCTTCACCACTCGTGATCATTTCCTTTCCTGAGATATTTATATTTTTTCATTGACAGACCCACAGAGGGGATCTGTATGTTATTTCCATAAGTATATGTAATTTTGTATCAGAGGATCTTTGCTCCTTCGTTGTAACCCTCGCTGATATAAAACGGATATACCAGATTGAAGGGGTTATTTGTGGAGCGGACAACGTAGCTGACCTCTATGAGTAAAACTCCGTCATTATCCGGAGACTGTATTATCTCTACCTCTATATCCTTGATCCTGGGCTCCCACATAACAAGAGAGTTTTCCACCTCGTTTTTCATAATGGTCATTGAGGTATAATCTGAGGTCCCGAAAACAAAGGAATTAATATTGCACCCGAAATGAGGAGACATGGGGCGTTCTCCGGGCTGGGTCCCCAATATGATCCTTATGGATTCTTTTATATCATCCTCATCCGAGGATGTCCTGATCTTTCCTGTGATAGGATCCACCTGTACCGGAAACTTGAATCCCGTCCCCAGAAAGCTTCTGCTGTCTGAGCGAGCCATTTTCAATCACCCTTTATCAGTTTATCTTGACTATTGTACCCTTGACCTGGGTCGAACCGCTTGAGGACAGCTGCAGTGAACTGGTTCCGTTAACCTTGACAGATGTACCATTAAGGCCTACATTCTGACCCTTGGCATTGATATCCTTATCCGCCTTCATCTCAACAGTAGTACTGCTCAGAGTTATCTTTTTTCCTGTACCGTCAAACACTCCTGCTTCCTTACCATTGACCTTGAATACCAGCTTTTTTTCGGCGGTGATAGTTACCACGCCGTTTTTTGAATCTACACTTATACTGTTCTTACTGTCCTTGTCGTGGAGGATGATAGCATCCTTTTCTTCGTCCAGATCTATTTCCTTCCCATTTTTTGTTTTTAAGGTTATCTTTTGTTTATCCTGGGTATCATCAAGGGCTATTTCATTACCGCCCTTTGTGATGAATTTTTTTATTGTATTCTTATCATTACTGGAATCCTTCGGAAGCTTGTTTTTTTCGCTCCAGAGACTGCCGATGACCACAGGACGGTTCCTGTCTCCCATATTGAATGCAACGACAACCTCGGAGCCGATCTCCGGCAAGGCATAAAAGCCATGCTCCGCTCCGGCATAGGGAGTCATTACAGATACCCATCCGGTCACGTTTTTTCCGCTTTCACCTAGAAAAAGCTCAACCTTTATCTTTCCGGGATGATCCTTGTCATAGTTTTCCTTTACTGTTCCTGTAACTATCCCGCTGATATATCCTCCTGTTTTACTGTCTGAATACATCATCACGTCCTCGAATAATCCCATCTATAACCAACCTCTCGATTCAAAAAAAGTAGTAAACCTTGATTCGCTGATAATATGCCTTACTTCACTGATATAATATTTTTTATCAGCCATCTCATCAAGATCCTTTACAGCAATATATCTGCCGGGAATGATCTCCGGTATTCCTACAAGCTCTCCGGATGCATAACAGACATTCATTTTTTCCATTCTGGAAATTGCCTGCGCCCGGTTCTTCGCCTTTGCCTCAGTATCTGCATCCGCATCTATAATATACTGTGCAGGAGTGGGTGTCAGAACAGGAGTATATTTTTCACTTGTCTTTGTTCTGACCTTTGCGCTTATCTCCTTGCAATTTACAGGATCATATCCAACAACATTTATTTCTGTATCAAGATAATCAGCCATCATTTCAAATCGTATCAGTTCTTTTCCCAATTCAAGACTCATTATCGGAGTCTTGTTTTTTTCGGGAGTGCGGAAATAAACCTTATCAAAAAACACGAAAAATTCTCTGTCCGACTTTCCTCCTGCCAGAAGCTCATTCCTGACAAAAATATAATCATTGGTGCTCTGGGATACAGGCGCGGTCAGATTATCAGATGTTGCATCATAAACCACAGAGCAAAGTCTGGAGTAGCTGTTCATTACCTTTTTGAAAATATCCGAATAATTCTTATCCTCATACAGTCTGCGCTGTACACCGCTTGCCATCATAAGCTTGCGGACATCCATCAGCTTGATGACAAGAAGAGGCAGTTTTCCGAATTCTATTCCCAGGCCTGCCACATATCCTCTGAATACAGGTATTGTGGAGGAAAGATAACCGATCTCAACATCTGCTATCGTTCCTAACTTAAAGGCATTTTTGACCTTACCCGTAAAACTGTGGTTCTTTACATCATAAAGATCCGCCAGCTTGATCACCGCCATACTTGCAGAATCAAGAGAAAGGGTCATCTCCAGCTCAAGAACAGTCAGTCTGAGGGTTGATACAAGATCTGAACCTCCGGATTTTATCTTTACTGCCGGAACCATATAATTGCCGTATTTATTCTGTAATTTGGAGCTGTCTGTTGTAGCCGACATAAGATCAGCCATTTTCTTCACCTCGTTTCATGAGGAAATATACCGTATCCCGGAAAGCTTCTATTCGTTTATCGAGGGCACCTTCAGTATTGTCCCGACAGGAATATCAAGAGGATTCATAATGTCATTTGCGTCTGCTATCCTTCTCCATTCCCTTACATCCCCGTATTCTTTCTCAGCAAGGTTCCAGATGTTATTGTCCTCGGTCATAGTTCTTGCCTTTGTTCTGTCAGGAGACAATAACGGACTTTTCTGCTCCGTTACAGCACTGTTGAAGCCATTCATGGAAAGATCCGCAGTTGCTCTGAGGGGCTTGCCGGACTTGTCGAACATTGTATATGTAACACCAACGCTTTCCACAAAGCCTGCAAACTGAAGGCTTCCCCAGACAAATACACATCCGGGAGGCTGATGCTTCTCTCCGTCTATTTTTGTAAGCGCCGATATTTTATTGATAGTTTTTGTCATCTCATCTCCGCCCATGAGAAATTTCTCTGCGGTCTTGGCAAGACCTCCCGCAGACAGAAACTCGTCGCTGTTGAAGATCAGCTTGACCCTGAGCTTTGAAAGCGCTGTTCCGTTATAATTTACAACAGGCTCATTATCCTTTCTCCTTGTCTGCTGGGAATAAGCCGCATTACTTGTGATACTGTAGTCAGAGGGATTGAACTGCACAGGTATCTGATCCACCTTATCACCCTGTACAAAGATAACTGCTTTTGCCCCCACAAGGGAATTCAGCGCCTTGACCGCCGCGTTTGTAAGAGTAGATGTTATTCCCATAATGATCCTCCTTATCCTTTGGAATACCTTGATCTGTCAAGTCTGAGCTGTGTGCGGAGCCTTCCGATGACTTCATCGGATATCTGTCTGAGATCACTGCTTTTCAGTGTTACCGATTCTATCTCAGACTGCCTTTTATCCAGCTTTTCAAGCATTCCCTTATTTTCCTCCGCCTGAGTGGCGGTTCTGTCAAGTCTTTCCGAAATCTCTCTCAGACCCTTGACTATTTCTTTTTCACCAATGGAAGAACTGACTGTCATATTTATCCCTGAAGGATCGGCGCCCTCGATCAGATTTCCGTACTGTCTTATCAAAGCATCCGAGGATGGAGCAGCAGCATTCCCGGATAATGAGCTGTTTCTGACCGGCGCTGCTGTATCTGCCAACGGGCGCTGAAGCAGGGAAAGTGAAGCCGCTGTCTCGCTGTATGAGTGATAATCCGGGAACGAGACTGATCCGACAGAACCTTCCGCTGTAATATGCTTACTGTCATCGGAATTATCAGAAAAATCCTTTATATTCCTGAAAACATAGCCTGAAATACCCTGCATTCCCGATGAAATATCTGTTTTTTTAATCGGCATATCTTCCTGCCTATCAGAGACCGCCGGGGTTTTCTCCCTTTTCAGAAGAATGGTATCCGGATATGAAGGCATAATGAGGCGATATCCGGAATATCCGTATCGGGAAATAGTTTTATTGATCCGTATATTTTCTTCTGCGCTCGGTATCGCCGCAGTATTCCGGGATGACGCATAATACAGCGCAAGCTTTTCTGAAAACGGATCATCATTTGCTGTCAGGTGATCCATCATACCGGCGCTGCCGGAAGCAAGCATCCTTATTGCCCGGTCTTCGTAGATTTTCAGTATGGGATGTTCCTTGTAAATTGTACTATGCTCTCTGTCCCGAAGCTTCCGAAGCGTCAGGCTGAGAAGCTCTGTCTTTTGTATAAAGGAAAGCTTATGGTCTGTCATTAACGGCAGATCTTCTGCTTCCACAGGCTGTCTTAATATCATTTCAGCCGATTCTCTGATAATACCCCGGGCAGCTCCGTCTGCAAGGGACGGGGCGTTAAGGCAGGCCAGTGCCCTGAAAAGTGTACCCGACGGATATTTTCTTAAACCGTTGATCGTTTCGCTGAATAAAGTCATACGTAAGCGTTCTCTGCCGCTCAGTCTGCTGATGATCCTGGAAAAATATCCGGCTCCTCTGGACATGCGGGAAATGCAGATCATCGGTTCTGCATCAGGCTGAGAGGATACAGCTTTCCCTTTTTCCTTCCCGTCCTGAGACGGTATTGAGCTCACGGTTGCTGAACGAGCATGTGCATTATCGGGGATGTTTTCCTCTGAACGGGCATCTCCTGAAATGATCTTCTCAACCGGTTTTTCCGTATCGGAAGGTACAACTGTGCCATCTGTTCTCAGAACAAGGTCTTCCGAACCGGGATATTCTCCTGAAACAGGGAGGACATTCAGGATGTTTGTATCTGTTTGTCTGTCCGGTGTTATTGCGGAAACATTATCTCCGGGAATTGATGCCGGAGGTACTGTGTTATTTGCTCCGGGCCGGGATACATTTGTTATACCCTCTGTCGTTATGGCAGTATTGTTTTTATAATCTATCTTACTGTCTGCAGGA
>CAMVQZ010000027.1 GCA_947169745.1 uncultured Clostridia bacterium | reverse complement strand
CGAAAATATAGAAACAAGGGGCAACCTCAAAGGGGGCGCAGCCCCGGATTGTTTTGACTCCGTGAAAGCTGCGCTGCGGCACTAAGGTATAAATACGCACTACAGAGCGAGCAAGCGCCCCTGTTTTTTCCGTGCCGGAGGCACGCCTGCAAAGACTATTGCCCCGGAAAGAACAAACCAGATACGCATAAAACAGCAAAAATATATAATAATGCTTTGCAGGAGATATGTACTTAATTATTTCTGAATATAAAAGAGAGCGGATGCACTGTAGTAAACATCCGCTCTGTAAAAGCTTTTAGTTCTGATCCGGGTTCACGCCGTTGTTTTTATTTCAACACCGATAGCCGAAAGCTTAGCTGTAATATCAGAGACTATTTCCTGAACCTCTGAGGAGGAAAGAGTTCTCTCATCAGAGCCGAATACAAACCGTACTGTGATCCTGTGTATCTCATCGGTATCATATGTATCAATGACAGATACATTTTTAAGCAGACCGTTTTCTGCATCCTTCCAGCATTTTCTGAGTTCTCCGAAAAGCATATTTCCGGGAATATCCATACTGAGATCGTATTCGATAGACGGGAATCTTGACACTTCCTTGTATTCGATAGGAAGAATCTCAGCCTCTGCGAAGCAGTCCATATCTATTTCGGCAAAAACGATATTAGCCTTTTTATCAATATTTTTGCCTACAGAGGGATGGACTGTTCCGATTATACCCACTTCTTTTCCGTTTATAATGATCTTGTTAAGGTTTACCGGATGCTCATAGTTGTGAGTGGGGGAGGTCTTTACGAATTCAGGAGCCGAGTGTTTTATTTCTTCTGTGCAAGCGCAGATTATATCTCTCATCCGGAAATAGAGTTCTTTCATAGAGGAGAGCTTGCCGAAAAGAGTGACAGCGAGTTTTTTTCTTTCGTTGCAGAGACCATTTTCTTTAAGACCTTCCACAGCTCTTCCGATCTCAAAGATACCGAATTCAGGGGAATATGAGGTATTTGTCTTTACCTGGCAGAGCTGAGTGGGGATCATAGATTTTCTGAGGATCTCGATATTCGGGTTAGAGGCATTAGCGAGACGGACATTTTCCTCGATATCAATTCCGAGAGCCTTTTGTTCATCGCTGTAGACCCAGACATAAGAATGTACCTCATGAAGGCTGAAGCGTTTTACCAGAATATCCTTGATTTTTTCCTCTTCGTTTTTGATTTCTGCCATTCTGACAGGATAGAGGGGAGCGAGAGCGGTATTGACTTCAAAATTATCGTAGCCGTAAATTCTGGTTATTTCCTCGATTATATCGGCTTTCATTGTAACGTCCTTTGTTATTCTCCAAGAAGGAACGTCGACGTGGAAGTTATCACCGTCACGGGTGCAGTTGAAGCCAAGACCGTTCAGGGTTTTTACAATAGTATCGCCGCAGATTTTTATACCTGTATATCTGTCAACGAATGTCTGATCGAAATCAAGGCTGACCGGCGGGAATTTTACAGCGTATTCATCTGTGAGAGCTGAAACGACAGCGGCGCCGTTGTCATATTTTTTAAGGAGATGAACGAATCTTCCGATAGCCGGCACTGTCATTTCCGGGTCAAGGCTTTTTTCGTATCTCATAGAAGCGTCAGTTCTGTGAGAAAGCCTTACGGTAGATTTTCTTATGCAGGCGGCGTCAAAGTTTGCCGATTCCAGAGCAAGGGTGGTAGTATCCCCCACGATCTCGCTGTCGAGGCCGCCCATGATACCTGCGATAGCCACAGGCTCATCGCCGTTGCAGATCATAAGGGTATTCTCATCCACATTTCTTTCTACATCATCAAGGGTCTTGAAGGTAAAGGGCTTGTCAAAACGCTTTATCCTGATCTTTTCCACCTTTCTTGCATCAAAGGCGTGCATTGGCTGACCCATTTCCAGCATAAGGTAGTTTGTCAGGTCTGCAAGGAAATTGATTGCTCTCATACCGCAGTAGAAAAGTCTGATCCTGATATTGACAGGGCTGACCTTTCTGCTGATATTTTCCACCTTGATACTGCTGTAGCGTTTGCAGAGGGTATCTTCTATTTTAAGGTCGACCTTGGGGAGCTGGTCATATACAGTGAGGTCATCTGTTTCCAGAGGTCTGAGTTCTCTTTCAGCGAGAGCCGCAAATTCCCTTGCTATACCATAGTGTCCCCAGAGGTCAGGGCGGTTAGTAAGAGACTTGTTATCCACCTCAAATATTATATCATCGAGATCATAAACAGTTTTGATATCCGTACCCACCGGAATATCATCGGTTATTTCCATTATGCCGGAATTATCGTCTGAAATTCCTATTTCGGATTCACCGCAGCACATACCGAATGATGTATATCCGGCGAGTTCTCTGGGAGCGATAGTAATTTCTCCGATTTTTGCTCCGATTCTTGCGAAGGCTGTTTTCATACCGACCCTCACGTTAGGAGCTCCGCATACTACATCCACTTCTTTTCCGCTGCCGTCATCCACCTTCAGAAGGTGAAGCTTTTTTGATTTTGGATGATCATCAACAGACTTTATCTCTGCGACTACAATGCCGCTTATATCTTTTCCTTTGAAGAAGATCTCATTTTCAACCTCAGCGGTAGAGAGAGAAAACCTGTGTATAAGATCGACCTTATCCAGTCCGTCAAGATCCACGAAATCGCAGATCCAATTCATTGATAGTAACATTTTCCTTCCCCCTTATTCATCATCTGTAAACTGCGACAAAGCCCTGAGACTGCCGCTGTTGAGATCTCTGATATCCTTTATCCCGTATTTCATCATTGCAAGCCTTGTCAGGCCAAGTCCGAAGGCAAAGCCTGTATACTCCTCCGGATCAATGCCGCCCTCTCTGAGGACATTAGGATGTATCATACCGCAGGGACAAAGCTCCAGCCATCCGCTGTGCTTGCAGGAAGGACAGCCTTCTCCTCCGCAGATAAGACAGCTTATATCCAGTTCAAAGCCCGGTTCCACGAAGGGGAAGAAGCCCGGACGGAGACGCACTCTGATATCCTTTCTGAATACCTCAGAGAGCATAGTTTTCATAAAATAGATCAGATTTGAGATCGAGATGTTCTTATCTACCATCACGCCTTCCATCTGGAAGAAGGTATTTTCGTGGCAGGCGTCGGTTGCCTCATTTCTGAAACAGCGTCCGGGGAATATAGCCTTTATCGGAACGCCTTTTTCTTTCAGAGCGGGGCCGTATTTTTTAAGTATTGCATTCTGAGCGGCAGTTGTCTGAGATTTCAGGAGCTGACCGTTTTCCAGGTAATAGGTATCCTGCATATCTCTTGCCGGGTGATGCTTAGGAATATTAACAGCCTCGAAGCATTCATAGTCAGTGACCACCTCAGGATAATCCTCTACAGTAAAGCCCATAGATCTGAATATGGTTTCGCACTGTCTCTGAACGAGGGTTATGGGATGATATGATCCCAGGTCGGTATTTACAGGAGAGGTGATATCAAAGGTGGGCATCATTGCGATCTCACGCTCTATCTGTATTTTTTTCAGTTCCTCGGATTTTTTCTCCACCATTTCAGCGGCAAATGCTTTCAGTTTATTTACATCAGCGCCGAAAGCTTTTTTCTGATCTGCCGCAAGATCCTTCATTCCTTTAAGGAGTGCGGTAATACTTCCTTTTTTTCCAAGATAGGATACACGAACCTTTTCGATGTCGTCGGGTTCGCTGGCAGACGAAAGCTTTTTTTCGATTTCTTCTTTCAGCTTTAAAATTTTCTCATCCAATTTTCTTACCTCCGTTTATATTTTTTTCAGCAAAACAAGCAAAGTCCCCGCTCAGCTCATTTGCCAAGCGGGGACGAATAATCATCCGTGTTACCACCCCGATTCCCGGACAGATATCCGGGCACTCATGCAGCCGCTTTCCGACTGCCGACCTTTAACGGTGTCTGCCGTTGCCGCCTACTGGTTCTTTCAGCAGCACCGCTCCGGAGTGAACTTCACTTGCCGCCTCAGTATCCTGTTTCCAGCCGTGACAGGACTCTCTGAATCTTCAGCCGCAGTTACTCTCTCCATCATTGCGTTCTGAACAACATTGTACCACATCAAATCAAAAAAATCAACTGCAACTGCGGGTGCGTGCCCGCACTGAGTTCCCACATATTTCTCACCCTTCCATATTATAGCTTATTTGATTTATATCTTTTATGATAAGTTGATCAGTTACAAAGAAGGACTGCCAGAGCAGTCCTTCCGGAGTAATAGCTTAATCCTGTGCCTCCGGTAATTCCGGAGAGCAGTGGGGTAAGCGTCAGTTATTCGGGCGCCTGTAGAAATTGCCGGTCACTTCCTCGGATTTGACTATATTGATAAAGGCGCCGGGATCGATATGCTTTATTCTGGATACCACCCTTCTTATTTCGTCAGATGAAACAACAGAATAAATCATATTTCTATCCTTGCCCTTATAAAGTCCCTTGCCTCTAAAGAGAGTGCCGTCATGATTGGTACATTCTTTGATGACCTCATAGACCTTCTGGGGCTTTTCCGTAATGATGAGGAGAGTCTGCTTCTGATATCTCTTATAAAGCATCTGAATTATCATTGTTGAGGCAAACTGGAGTATGATGGAATACATAGCGCCTCTCCATCCGAAGATCACTCCGGAGCAGACCAGAACCACAACATTTCCTGCAAAGATATAATTCCAGGCATCCTTGCCGTAATGCTCGGAAATAAAGATCGAAATAAAATCAGCGCCTCCGCTTGTGGCATTATTAAGCAGACAGATCGCAATAGCAGTGCCGTTGATTATCCCTCCGAAAACCGCACAGAGGAAAATATCATCGGTGAGGTTGAAATTCGGGATAAGATCCGCAAAGGTGGAAGATAATATTATCATTATCAGTGAATAGATAGTGAATCTCTTTCCGATAAATTTGAAGCTCAGTAAAGCCGGGACGGCATTCAGCGGGATATAAATAGCCGAAAGGGGGAGATCTATCCCGGAAAAGGTCAGCAGCACCTTCTGCCCCAGAAGAGAAATGCCTGTAAAGCCTCCGGCAAGAAGTCCGGAATTATGAAGAAAATTATTTATAGAAAAGCCATACATTGCTGCGGCAAAAATAATGCAGACTATGCACCTTGATTCTTTCAGTATCCTTGATGTCATTTTATCACTTCCGTTCCCCTGACAGGGCAGCTTCAGAAAAGACCTAAATCATCCCCGTCAAATGCGCCGCTCATATGCATATCGTCAACTATTTCGCTCTGACGCATTTTCATCCGGAGCCTGTCCTTTTCAACGGCATCTGAAAGAGCTTCTTTGAATGCTCTTACACGCTTTATATTTTTGATTTCCAGCTTGGGACTGGTTTTGTCATGGGCATAGATTGTAAGAGTGCCCAGGCCGAATATCTTCTGTATGAGAGTTCTGCTCAGGCTGACATCTGTCACCCTGTACATGAGTATCTCATTTTCCACACTTCTGAAAAAGCCCGACTGTATAACGAGTTTTTTCTCGGTGAGAATATATTTTGTGAATGTCCACGGGATACCGAAAAACAGCCATCTTTTTCTTTCTCTGACTATTTCCTTACCGGAGCCCCTTTCAAATTCCGTTTTAACTTCTTCTGACATACATAGTCCTCCCTGAATAATGCTTTATGTTCAGTCGCCGAAGCTGATGCCGATATTCTTTGCATCCTGTATTGCCGGGCAGTCTATCGGAACGCCCTTGAGCTTTCCTGCCACCTCACTGAGAGGAACAGGTACGACCTCACCGTTGACCATACCGGTCATAAAACCGTATTTTTCATTTATTATAAGCTGAGCGCAGGCAGCACCGAAACGGGTAGTAATAAATCTGTCGTAAGCGTCCGGGCTTCCGCCTCTCTGGAAATGGCCGGGAACTGTCACCCTTGTTTCCTGACCTGTAGCCTCCTCGATCTGATGAGCTATTTCATAGGAAATTGAGGGATACATCATATTTGCGATAGCTTCCTTCTTTTTCTTTTTCGGAAGAGCGGCGATATCCTTTGAGATAGCGCCTTCTGCAACTGCAAGTATTGAGAAGGATTTTCCGCTTTTTGTTCTTGATTTCACTGTATCGATTACTTTGTTTATATCATAGGGGATCTCAGGGATAAGGATAACATCGGCACCTCCTGCGATACCTGCATGAAGGGTAAGCCAGCCTGCTTTGTGTCCCATACATTCGACTATGAATACACGTCCGTGGGATGTAGCTGTTGTATGGATACAGTCTATTACATGAGTAGCAATATCGACTGCGCTCTGGAAGCCGAAGGTCACATCTGTTCCCCAGATATCGTTATCAATGGTTTTGGGCATTGATACAACATTCAGACCTTCTTCAGAGAGCATATTTGCACTCTTGTGTGTACCGTTTCCGCCCAGTACGACCAGGCAGTCAAGTTTGAGGTCATTATAAGTTTTTTTCATAGCTGCGACCTTATCTATATTTGTTTCCTCGTCTATGACTCTCATCTGTTTGAAAGGCTGGCGTGAGGTTCCCAGGATAGTTCCGCCCATTGTAAGGATACCAGAAAAATCCTCAGGAGACATCAGTCGGTATTCGCCGTTGATAAGTCCTCTGTAGCCGTCGATGATACCATAGATCTCGACCTTTTTCCCATAATGTTCATAGAGACCCTTGGCCATTCCTCTTATAGCAGAATTCAGACCTTGACAGTCACCGCCGCTGGTAAGTACGCCTACTCTTTTCATTGAAATCACTCCATATCTGTTTATATTTTACTTCCCTGAAAGGAAAATAATCTGTTTTCTAAGAATCCTAATGCTCCTCCGGCTTTGGATATTCAGCTGCCATCAGAGGTCTGAAACGGTTTTCTTCCTTGACTATCGTCCGTTTTTCATCCAGAGCCTTCTTATCGGTCTCGGAAAATTCTCTCTGGCAGTTTCTGGGCTTTTTGCCTCGTCTGTCCAGAAGCTCATAGGTAGTATCAGGAAGCTGTATCCTTGTATTGAGAACATCTGAGAGCATGGTATCCATTATTTTTACTGTACGCTCCTTCAGACCTTCATCATCTATCGGAAAAACGAGTTCAACTCTTTTATCAAGATTTCTCTGCATCCAGTCTGCAGAACCCATATATATTTTTTTATTGCCGCCGTTTTCAAAAATGAATATCCGGCTGTGTTCGAGAAGCTGTCCGACGATACTGCGGACTGTGATATTTTCGCTGATACCCTTGATTCCCGGAACAAGACAACATATTCCGCGGACAATTAGCTGGATCTTCACTCCTGCTCTGGAAGCATCATACAAAAGCCTGATTATTGAAGGATCCACAAGAGAATTGATCTTAGCGGTAATACCAGAGGGCAGACCCGCCCTGGCATTTTCTGTTTCCTTCAGGATCATTTCCTCAAAGAAATTCCTCAGCCCTGTGGGAGCTACCTTCATTTTATTATAGACCGGCGGAGTACTGTAGCCGGTAATGACATTGAACAGGGAGGAAGCGTCCTCGCCGAATTCCTCATTGCAGGTGAATACTCCGATATCCGTATAGAACCGGGCAGTACTGTCGTTATAATTTCCTGTTCCCATATGAAGGTACCGGCGCAGACCATCCTGTTCCCGTCTGACAACGAGAACGATCTTACAGTGGGTCTTTAGTCCCTGCAGTCCGTAAATAACGTGGCAGCCGGCCTTTTCAAGTTTTTTTGCCCAGCCTATATTATTTTCTTCATCGAATCTTGCTTTAAGCTCCACCAGTACGGTTACCTGCTTACCGTTTTCTGCAGCTTTTATAAGCGCTGCGATTATTGGTGAATTTCCGCTTACCCGGTACAGAGTCTGTTTGATTGCAAGAACATCAGGATCCTTTGCCGCCTGATTTATGAATTTGATAACGCTGTCAAAGCTTTCATAGGGATGATGAACCATTCTGTCCTTTTCCCTGATTGCCTGGAACATATCGTCATATCCGTAAAAATCAGCCGGTGGATTGACAGGAATAATAGGACTGAATCTCAGGTTGTCAAGCCCCTCAAGCCTGCAGAATTTAGAAAGGAAGGTCAGATCAAGAGGTCCGCTGACCTCATATATTTCCTTGCTTCCTACACCAAGCATATCCACAAGGAATTCTCTCAGTGAGTCATCGCATTTTGAGGCCAGCTCCAGTCTAACCGGATCGCCTCTCTGCCGTTTTTTAAGAGAGTGCTTGATCTCTACCAGAAGATCGTCCGCATCTTCATCAATATCCAGATCGCCGTCCCTGGTTATCCTGAAGGGACAGCAGGCTTTGATCCGGTAAAGCTCAAACAGATCTGACAGTTTATTTATGATTATATCTTCAAGAAGAACAAAACACCTGCCGTTTTCGGAGCTGACTTCAAAATATCTCTGAAGTATTGACGGCACCTGAACTACAGCAAATATATCCTCGCCCTCCTTTGAAAGCCTTACTGCGATATTAAGGCTCTTGTTCGCAAGCAGCGGGAAGGGTCTTGAGGTATCCACAGCAAGAGGAGTTAGTACAGGGAAGATGAATTTATGGAAGTATTTATCCACCTGTTTTTTCTGGTTTTTGGAAAGCTCGTTTATTTTGAGGAAAAACAGACTGCGTTTTTTGAGGGCAGGTATCAGCGACCGGTTAAAGCAGGAATACTGCTTTCTGGAAAACTCATGTATTTTATCTGTGAGAAGCTCAAACTGCTGTCCGGCAGTCATACCGGATTCATCGACAGTATCAGATTTCGGAGAGTGCATCCTGTCCATAACTCCGGCAACGCGTACCATAAAGAATTCGTCAAGATTTGAGGCTGTTATTGCCAGAAAATTGAGCCGCTCAAGAACAGGATTATCCTTCTCAAAGGCCTCTTCAAGTACTCTGCTGTTAAAATCCATCCAGCTCAGCTCCCTGTTATGATAGGGATACTCTGGCGGAGAAAACAGTCCGGTGGGCTTCAGTCTTGCCTTGGAAGGAACATTCTTGGGTTTTCCGGGTCTTTTTTCCTTCGGATCATCTTTTTTCTTATCGCTCATTTCAGGTTCTCCTTATTAAAGTCATCTGAAAAAATTATTTTGAGATTTAAGCATCAGGGTCCAGTCTGCCAAATTGAACCACACAATAATATATATCATTATAACAAATTTTTTCAATAACTTCAACCTATTTTTATAATAATTAATCCCTGGCAGCGGTGCGTGATTATACCACCGTGGTGCAGTGATGGAGGATTGGTTATTGTTGTCGGAGCGGTCTGTTTGTGTCTGGTTTGTCTTGATTAATCGCTGTTTTTGTACGGCACGTGCTCGTGCTGAGCGATTCGCGTCATCGCTCATTCCATTCGCTCGGTTGTGCTGTCCTATACTCTTGTGCCGCGGCGTAGCTTTCAGCGCAACATAGAATTCGAAGCTGTATATTTTCCTCCGCATCCGTTCACCAAATCAGAAGTCTATATGCATCTGCGTAAGCCGTAAGTAGCTTCGGTACTAAAGAAAAGGAGGAGGAATTTCCACAAAGGGGAACCTTGGTTCCCCCCCTTTGGCTCCGTGCCTGAGGCACGCTTGCAGAGACTGACGGTTCATAAAAACAAGCCGGATACGGATAGACTGCCCCAACAACAATCCTCATTGTCTATCACCGCACGACGAAAGATGTACGCACGACAGAGCGAGAGTAGCGAGTGATAACGCGAAATGAAGAGCGCAGGCACTGTGCAGAAAACAAAGAAGAAATAGTAAAGAATAATAATTGTTGTTGCTGTCGCTCCTATTTATTAAGCAAGTCTGTGTGGAAACATAGTTCTTATCGGATTTCAAGTAAGTATTTACACAAAAGCAGGCGCAGACTGACAGGGAAGTCAGATATCGGAAGTCGGATTGAACCAGCCGCGTAGAGCAGCCCGTATGGGGTGCGGCGAGGGGGAGGAGTATTGACTAAGAAAACGAGCGCCGGATGCCGCGCGACGAAAGTATATATACGCACGACAGAGCGAGAGTAAGCGAGCGATAACGCGGACATGGGTCCAGTGTCACGCTGGGGGTAATTTTTTTTAATTTTTTGTTGAAATTCCATTAAAAAAATATTATAATTAAATAGGCATGATGTCTGCCTGAGGGATTTCCCTGAAGAAGATAAAGACATCTATTATTCTCTGAACAGATGACGAAAGGAGATTACAATGATCTACACTAAAGAGGTTGAAATGATGTGCCCGGTAGCAAAGGGTGCAAAGCATGAACCGGCTCCTATTCCCGAAGAGGGAAAATGGGTCCATGCAAAACAGATAGGAGATATCTCCGGTTTCACACACGGAATCGGTTGGTGTGCTCCTCAGCAGGGAGCATGTAAGCTTTCGCTCAATGTTAAGAACGGCGTTATCGAGGAGGCTCTTATTGAGACTATCGGCTGCTCCGGTATGACACATTCTGCAGCTATGGCTGCTGAGATACTTCAGGGCAAGACCATCCTTGAAGCTCTCAATACAGACCTTGTCTGTGACGCTATCAATACAGCAATGCGCGAGCTGTTCCTCCAGATTGTTTACGGCAGAAGCCAGAGCGCTTTCTCCGATGATGGTCTTGCAGTTGGTGCAGGACTTGAGGATCTTGGCAAAGGCCTCAGATCACAGGTCGGAACAATGTATGCTACAAAGGAAAAGGGTGTTCGTTACCTTGAGATGGCTGAGGGCTATGTTACAGGTATCGCTCTCGACGAGAATGACGAGGTCATCGGCTATCAGTTTGTAAGCCTTGGTAAGATGACTGACTTCATCAAGAAGGGTGACAGTCCTACAGACGCCTGGGAAAAGGCTAAGGGTCAGTATGGCCGTGTAGCAGACGCAGTAAAGATTATCGACCCGAGAAAGGAGTAATAAAATGGCTCTGTTTGAATCATATGAAAGAAGAATCGATCAGATAAATGCCGTACTTGCTGAGTATGGTATAGCTTCTATCGAAGAAGCTGAAAAAATAACAAAAGACGCTGGCCTCAATGTATATGACCAGGTCAAGAAGATACAGCCTATCTGCTTTGAGAATGCCTGCTGGGCATATACAGTAGGTGCTGCTATCGCAATCAAGAAGGGCGCCCGCCGTGCTGCTGATGCAGCTGCTGCAATAGGCGAGGGTCTCCAGGCTTTCTGTATTCCCGGTTCTGTTGCTGACCACAGAAAGGTTGGTCTTGGCCACGGTAACCTGGGCAAGATGCTCCTCGAAGAGGAAACAGAGTGCTTCTGCTTCCTGGCTGGTCATGAATCCTTCGCAGCTGCTGAGGGTGCAATCGGTATCGCAGAAAAGGCTAACAAGGTTCGCCAGAAGCCTCTGCGCGTAATCCTCAACGGTCTTGGCAAGGATGCCGCTCAGATCATTTCCCGTATCAACGGCTTTACATTTGTAGAAACAAAATATGACTACAAGACAGCTACACTGAATGTTGTATACGAAAAGCCCTATTCAACCGGCCTTCGTGCAACAGTTAAGTGCTATGGCGCAGACGATGTCCAGGAGGGCGTTGCTATCATGCACCATGAGAACGTAGGTGTTTCCATCACAGGTAACTCCACTAACCCGACACGTTTCCAGCATCCTGTAGCAGGCACATACAAGAAGGAATGCAACGAGCAGGGTAAGAAATACTTCTCAGTTGCTTCCGGCGGCGGCACAGGACGTACTCTTCATCCTGATAATATGGCTGCAGGCCCTGCTTCCTATGGTATGACAGATACAATGGGACGTATGCACTCAGACGCTCAGTTTGCAGGCTCCAGCTCAGTTCCTGCTCACGTTGAGATGATGGGTCTTATCGGAATGGGCAATAACCCGATGGTAGGTGCAACAGTTGCAGTTGCTGTTAGCATTGAAGAGGCTGCCAAGGAAGGCAAATTCTGATATTACCATTGAAAACTTGCTGATCAGAGGGAGAAGCCGCGATGCTTCTCCCTTTTTAAAGTGTTATTTTTTTCCTGGACAGAATACAGACAACTGACTGACAGCCGGAATGATAAGCGATGGACGTCAGTATCACCATAGGCATTCAGGGGAATATTATATCTGTATACAGGCATCCCTTGAAACAGCGAGGTCACACTATGAAAGAAACAAATGAAACCATAAGCCTTATGAAAAGAAGAAAAAAGGGCTTTTTCGGCATATTATTCAGCCGGATCGGCTTTATTGCTCTTCTGATGATACTGCAGATAGCTATCATCCTTATTCTATATTTCTTGATAAATGATTATTTCAAATGGTTTGCAAGCTTTGAGTGGTTATTTTCTGTCGGTGTTACTATTTATCTTCTCAGTACACCAATGGATTCCTCGGCAAAGCTGACATGGCTGTTTTTTATTTTATCTTTTCCTATCCCTGCTACGATAATGCTGTGGTTTACAAAAAATGATGTGGGACACAGAAGGATAAAAAACAGGGTAGATGAGCTTATCATTGAGACCTCGGAGATTCTTACTCAGAGTCCGGGAATACTTGATGATGAAAAGGTCAGAAAAAACGGTCTGAGCGAGCTTTCCAGATATATTAACAACAGCGGCTGCTTTCCTGTCTACAGGAATACATCTGTCAGGTACTTTCCTGAGGGTCAGAAATACTATGAAACTCTGATCCGGGAGTTGAAAAAGGCGGAAAAATTTATTTTTATGGAGTTCTTTTTAGTTGACGAAGGATATATGTGGGGAAGCATTATGAAGATACTTTCTGAAAAAGCTTCACAGGGAGTAGATATCCGGCTGATGTATGACGGTATGTGTGAGATATCAAATGTTACTGCTGATTATTCCAGGCGTCTTTACAGTATCGGGATAAAAAGCAAGCCTTTTTCGCCTATCAGACCATTTATCTCTACTCACTATAATTACCGTGATCACAGAAAGATACTTGTCATAGACGGAAAAACAGCTTTCAACGGCGGTATAAACCTTGCTGATGAATATATCAATAAAAGGGAGCGCTTTGGTCACTGGAAGGACGCGGCTGTTATGCTCAGAGGAGAGGCGGTACAGAGCTTTACTCTGATGTTCCTGCAGATGTGGAATCTTGATGAAAAGAAACCTGCCTGGGAGGAGGCTATGATCTGTCCGGCACCGGAAAAAGCCGGAGGCTTTGTGATGCCATATTCCGACAGTCCTCTTGACGGTGAAAAGGTGGGGGAAAATGTATACATTGATATTCTCTACAGAGCGGAGAGATATGTGCATATAATGACGCCGTATCTTATTCTGGACAATGAGCTGGAAACCGCTATTGAGTATGCTGCAAAGCGGGGGATAGATGTCAGCATAATACTTCCCGGAATACCGGACAAGCTGCCTGCCTTTGCCCTTGCAAAATCCCACTATAAACACCTGATTGAGTCGGGCGTGAATATTTATGAATACACCCCGGGATTCATTCATTCCAAGGTTTTTGTCAGCGATGACCGAAAGGCTGTTGTAGGGACTATCAATCTGGATTACCGGAGCCTCTATCACCACTTTGAATGTGCCACATATATGCTGGAGACAGATTGTATAGACAGCATCGAAGCCGATTTTTCTGAAACTCTCAGAAGCTGCCGCAGGATCACTCCGGAAACTATAAAAAAGGAAAAACTCTTATATAAGCTTATGGGAGGAGTTATGAAAATAATCGCACCACTTATGTGACGAATGTTGTGAGAAAAAGTGTTCGGAAAAGTGGGTAAACAGGTCGTTTTCTCTTATTTTCTTCTGAATTTTATTAAATGTTTACAGAATTTCTATTGCATTATCACAAAATATGATGTAAAATAAGTTTATATGCAGTGGAAAGGCGGTGACAAAATGACATTTACTGATTACAATAGTTTGCCTGATTCACTTGAATCCGATGAGCTCAGGACATATTTTGAGGAATATATCAGGATATACAAGGACAAGCCAAAGACACTGGATGCTCTGAAGGAGCTCTATGAGCTTGCGTACCGTCAGTGGGACACATATGAGCTGCTGGATAAGGACATTTCCCATACCCTGGAGGAATATCTTATATCCGCGATCAACCTGAGATCCCATGATATCATGGATGTCATTCTGAGCATCGTTGAGAATCTGTCCTTGAAAAACGCCTTTGATCATATAATCAGCTGTAAGCCCCAGGTCACCGTTCCTTCTGTAGCCAGACTTATAGAAGAAGCAGAGGAGGAATACTCTGACAGCATCGGAAATCCCTATTCTGATGATTTTGACTGGTGAGTGACTGCCGTATCGTAAATCGGTTCTTTCTCTGTCTGCAGCGGTGGGGATGCCGCCGCAGAAATGACGGATCCCTCGTTTTGTTAAAGGGGAAAAGAGGGACTGAGCCGGTATCAGGCTCCCGATTGAAAAAATATTTGAAAAGGTATTGACATTTATGTTTTTTTGCTGTATAATATCTATTGTTCTCAGTTAGAGAAAAAACTAAATATTGCGGAATTGTGTAACGGTAGCACGACAGACTCTGACTCTGTTTGTTGGGGTTCGAATCCCTATTCCGCAGCCACTTTAAGCCTTGACTTTGTTCAAGGCTTAATTTAAGACGAGGTGTAGCTCAGTTTGGTGGAGCGCTACGTTCGGGACGTAGAGGCCGCAGGTTCAAATCCTGTCACCTCGACCAGTATGAGTGTTCATAACGGATTTAAGTTATGGGCGCTCATTCTTTTATTCAATTTCATCCGGTTTGTATGTGGTGAGCAGGTTGTTGTACCTGCTCACCGCTGTCTTATGCGGATTTCGCTGTTGGGATATACTCCACGTCTACGCCTTTTCGGGTATTGGCTTTATAGTTTTCGTCCTCTGATGACGGCAGCTCCAAGTAGCCAACAAAGCGATAGTAGATTACAATGCGCTGGGTGTAGTTTTTCTTGCCGCCTTCTTTTTCGTACACGTCGATATGGTCGATTAGCTCTCGTAGCATAGGAGCCGTTAAGGTTTCCATCTCCATAAACTTCCTGACAGCCTTAAGAAAATCGTCCTTGTTTTGCTCCATCTCGCTGATTTTTGCAAGGCGTTCCTTGTACTCGAAAATCTTTGTTTTTAGCTCAAGGCGCTCAACCTCGTATTTATGGGAAAGCTCCATAAACATCTCGTCGCTCAGCTTTCCCGATACATTGTCTTCGTAGGTTTTTGAAAAGAGGGACGTGATCACGTCGTTTCGGGTGGTTGCTCTGTTTAGCTCTTCTTCCAGATTCTTCTGCTCCGCCAACATATCGGCGTTGGTTTTCTCGGCGAGGAGCTTTGCAAATTCTTCCTCGTGAGATTCAAGGTATTTCGCCAACCTTTTCAGCTCCAGCATTACCACCTGCTCAATAGCATCGGCACGGATATAATGACGGGTTTCGCAATTACCACGGGTATCGGTTTTGTAGTTAGAACAACTAAAGAAATGGATTTCCTTGTTGGTGGTATTCGTATGATACCACAGCTTACTGCCGCAATCGGCGCAATAAAGAAAATCGCAAAACATATTCTTCTCGCCGTTCTCCTTTTTAGGAGCACGGCGTTTCGTCTTTACAACGAGCGTCTGTACCAGCTCAAAATCGTCACGGTTGATAATCGGTTCGTGAACGTCCTTGAAAATCACCCAGTATTCTTTAGAATTATCATAGTGCTTCTTATTCTTGTATGATTTGGAATAAGTTTTGAAGTTGATTATATCGCCGCAATACTCCTGCTGAGTGAGGATTTTGGTAACAGTAGTTTTGCACCACTTGTATTTGTTAGGCTGTGTAACCTTACCGCCTTTTCGAATACCCTTTTCCCGCCAATACGCCATAGGAATCAGCACCTTACGCTCCTGCAAGATACGGGCAATCGTTTCATTGCTCTTACCTTCAAGCGCCATTTTGAAGATGTCACGCACGATCTGTGCTGCTTCGGGATCAATGATCCACTTTTTGGGATTATCGGGAGATTTGATATATCCATATGGAGGTGGAGCTAAAGGCTCGCCTGTACTACCCCTGATACGATAGGATGATCGGCATTTCTTGCTGATGTCCCTTGCGTAAAACTCGTTCAATACATTCTTGAACGGTGCAATTTCACTTTCGCCTTCATCGCTGTCTATATTGTCATTAACAGCGATGAATCTAACATCTCTGTCAGGGAAATAGGTGTCCATATAATATCCGACCATATCGTACCGTCGTCCGAGACGGGACAGATCTTTGACTATTACCGTTGAAATATATCCGAGGTCAATGTCCTCAATCATCTTCTGAAAACCGGGACGCTCGAAATTTGTACCGGTATAGCCATCGTCAACATAATAGCGGGTATTGGTTAGCCCATTTTCCTTTGCAAAGCGTTTTAGTAACTTCTTTTGATTGGCTACCGAATTACTGTCACCTTCCACGCCGTCATCACGGGACAGGCGGCAGTACAAGGCGGTAATGCCTGCCTTATCCTGTTTCTTTTTCGACTGCAATGTTATCCTCCTTTCCGGCAGCCGAACACACATTTTCTGCTGCCATAGTATCATTTCCCTCGGTGATTATCAAATGTGCGAAATCACTTGTGAGGATTCTTTTTACACAGGACGGAAAAGAGGTGTTATCCTTTTTCCGTCCTGTGTGCTTAAACGCTGCCGACACAACGTAGGTAGCGCCGTTGACCTTGTATTCTTGCTCTTCGCCGTAAAGCGACTGTATAATGCTCATTATCGTTCCTCCCTGTTGCGCTGCCTGCGCCTATAATCGTCCTGCGCTAATTTGAGTAAGCGCTTGTAAATATCCTGTGGTGTGTATTTCTTCGGGAAATACTTGCTCAGCTCGTCATACTGAAAACTGATTTTCTCACGCTGATTCGGTTTTTCCTCAGATATGATTTTTGATATGGTTTCGCTGTCAAGTCTGCCCGACTGCGAGAGCTTCTTCATCTGAATTGCTTGTGAGAGTGAGGGCGTTCTGTCCTCCAACTCTATTGCTTCAAACAAATCCTGCTGCTCGTTTTCTGTTAGATAAGATAGCTCCACGCTGACAGAAAACGCAATACGCTGTTCATCGACCATTTTGAGAATATCGGGGATAAGCTTTGTCAGACGAATATAGCGACGAATCTGTGTTTTGCTCTCGTCAGATTGTTCGGCTATAATATCTGCTGTTTCCGACCTCCGACCAACTTGGTTGGAAGTTAAGTCGGATCGATAGCCCTGTCTGCTCATAGCTTCAAGTTTCAACTTGTAAGCATAGGCTTTCTTGCTCGGAAGAATATGCTCTCGGTGGAGATTGCTGTCCACCACCATAATCGCCGCCTCATCACGGCTGACGGGACGAATAAAGGCAGGAACTTCTGTAAGCTCTGCCTTCTGCGCCGCACGGAAGCGGCGGTGTCCCGATATGATTTCGTATTCGTCGGTTGTGCCTTCAAGCGGTCGAACAATCAGCGGCGTCATAATGCCTTGCTGCTGAACGCTCTCAATTAAGCTGTTCATTTCGTCGTTATCGAGTACCTGATACGGGTGGTCTTTGAATTCGTGTAATTTGTTGATTGATATATTGGTCATCTTTCATAACTCCTTTGTTTCGTTTTATTTTGGTGATAATATTTGTACTTGTATCTGCCTTGCTCCAACTGCTTTTCCTGTTCTATCAAAGCACGGAGCCGAGGCACTTTGTTTTCAATGCGCCTGCAGATAATAAGCTGCTTGCGCAAGGGTGTTAGCTTTTTGGTGATTTCTCTACATTGTTGTTTAAGAGAATTATCTTCTTCGGGTGTTTTCGCTCTGCGTATTCGGTTACGGATATGCTGCCGCTCGGTTTCATAGGCTTTGATTTGCTCGGCGATTTCCTTTCGGCAAGATACAAAATCCTCTGCGCATTCCACGTTGTGGTCACGGAGGAAATGGTATTCCGCCAGCGTTCGGTCAAGATTTCTGATTTCTGCCCGCAGCTCTGGTGATACCGGACGGTAATCACGCTTTTGGACGTTGTTGCCTGTGATGAGTTTGGCAATCGTGATAATCAGGTCGAACAGCGCCGTGATAACATCGGGCTCTGTTCTTTTCTCAAAATCTCTGATTCTCACTATCAGCGGTTGACGTTGATAATACGATTTCGGCGTATAGGAATAGAAATCTACAAAGTATTTATCCTCACGCTGAGATTGCAGCCGCCTGAGTATCGCTTCTCTGGAGTAATCCTTGCCGAGACTGCTTAACCTGACCGGTTTCAGCCAGTCGGGAGCGATCACTGACGGATGCTGATATTTGAAAGTCCGCACAAATTGATATCCAAGCGACCGCAGATATAATTCAAAATCGAACGGCTTGATCGTACAGTCTAAGGCTTCATCAACATCGTGTCGCAGCATATCCTTGTGTGGTATTCGTCCGCTCTTGCGTACCCAATACGCCTTGTCACCGCCGTAGAACGGAGCGTTTTCAATCACGGATTTTCCATATTCACGACAGACCTCGTCGGAAATCTCACGCAGCTTGTAATGGTCGGAAATATGGTTTTCAAACTTCCGCCCTGTGCGGAAGGATACGCTGTTTACGATGATGTGATTGTGTAGATGGTCGGTATTCAGATGTGTCGTAACAACTATCTCATAATCATCACCCCACATTCGCTTGGCGGTTTCGATGCCTATTTGATGTGCTTCTTCCGGTGTGACCTCACCTGACTGAAAGCTCTGATAACCGTGATACGCTACGTTTCCGCCGAGCTTACCGTAACGTCGCTTGGTGGTCATCATCTGCTCATAGGCTCGTTTTTTCGGGCAGTTGATTCCGCTGACATACATCGTTTGATCTGTCTTATCGCTGTTCTCAACGTAATTGAGAGTGGCAGCTAAGTCATCATCAAGATATTTGCGCTCGATAGTTTTGTCGGGATTCTGAGCGTAATCGATAACATCTTTTAGCCGTCCTTTGACGGGCCAGAAGCCTGTGGTTGCCACGTCATCATCTCCTTGCGAATCTGTGTAGGTGTGGATTTCTCCGGCAAAAGTAGGCGCTGTTGAATTTCGTCTACGACTTCAAGCAGCTTTCGTTCGGTTTCAGGGGATACCTTATCGGCAACCTCGTCACATAAGCGGCATAGCGTTTGGTAGAAATCAAAAAAGACATCAGGTTGCACCGTCCTTGGTGCGTACCCCAATGTCCTTTGTCTGACATATTCGGATTGTGATAAGCCGCAGCTCTCGGCGTGCTTAGCAATCTTCTTTTTCTCGGACTGCGTGACACGCAGCTCGATTCTTGCATTTTTATCGTTCAATAATATACCTTCTTTCATCGGGTTTTAGGGTGTCCCTAAAGATTTACAACAGCTTTGGGCTGTTGTATATGGAATTTGCCGTACAAATTCCCTGCTTGCTACAGTATAAGACAAACCCGCCCTGCGGTGATACAGGACGGATTTCGTTTGCCTCATACCGCTGATAATAATTCATCTATTGATAATTTCGTTGTGCCGTCAAAGTGACGGCAGTCTTGTTTATCGTCTCAAAATTTGCCGCCATAGTGCCGTCAATCAAACAGTTTGAGGTCGTCCATAATATCTTGTTCGTTTTCTTCCTGCTGTTCTGCGCTTAAAGCTGGATTTACAGCCTGCGGAGCGAAGTTTGCTTCGGCAAAGCAAGCTCTCATTTCCTCACGGATAATGCTTCGGATATCCTCCTCGTGCTGTTCACGGGTGATCGACTGTAAATCCACATAATCCGCAAGAGCGTCTATCACAAATTGATTGCGAGAATGATATTTATTTACATCAAGCGTTTGCATAAACTCGGCAAGATTACGCTCTCGGGCATCGTTCAAGTCAAAACGTACTGTCATTTTATACACGTCCTTCATTCTTCGCCTCAGCTCTCAGATATACATCTGCGAGATATTCATAGCCTTTAGCAGCGGCACAGATATCGTCGATAAACTTTACACGGTCAAGATTGCCGTGATAAAAATTCTTGATCAGGCAGCCGCCACCGCCGCAGACATAGAGCTTCATCGTGCTTTCGTCATATCCGTGTTCACGCAGGCGGCGGAAGATCTCGGCGACATATTCTTCCGCAATAGCGATGATGATCTCCAAGTCGGATTTTGGAATATCTGCCGTGCCTGTCTGCAACACCTCGTCGATGATATAGTCGTTCAGCTCTCGGCGTGTCTTACGCATAAAGCCCTCACGAATAGCGAGAGTGCATTGATAAGTGCCGAATTTCTCGGTGAACATCTTACCGCTCTGCGGCTTGCCGTTGACAAGGTAGAGTGTGTTCATCGTACCGTTGCCAATATCCGCTACCATACTCAAGCCTTTGAGCGTGGATTTGATCGGAACAACAGCAGAATAGCCTTGCGGATAGATTTTGACATTGGAAATATGGATTTTGTACTCAACATTCCGAAAAGTGAAAGTCACACTCTCGTTCTGCGAAAGGTACTTCGCAAAATCCGCTTTCTGTCCGCTTGTCCAAGTCAATGGCAAACCTGCGGCGATAATCACATCCGCTTCGGTCAGCCCTTCATCCGCAAGCTCTGTTGCGATAGCTGCGAGCGTGAGAATATAATAATCCTCATCATTATGCTTTTCGGGCAGAAACTCCTTATGTCCTTCGCCAATCAGATAATACTTGCCGTTGTAGGTAAGCATATCCTTTGTAAACAGCGGTTCGCTGTCGTGGGTAGTGATACCCGTTTTAAAACAATGGTTAGCGGTTTTGATATTGCCGTAACCGTGGTCGATACCGATAATCTTAAAATTGTTTAGTGTTTTCATAAAATCATCCTTTCAGTTTTTCGTTGTAGGCGAGTATGTCGCCGTAGAGTTTTGGGAAAGCAGGCAATACGCATTTCAAAAGATAGTTGCAGTAAATGCCGTACTTACTGATCAGCTGCACACAGCTGTGTTCTTCGCCGTCGTCGAGCAACAGGCAGTTGTCGTCAATGCAGTTGCAGCACGAATGACGAACAATGCGGTTTACTCTGTCGGACAGCTCTTCGGTAATTTTCAGTACCATAGCTTGTACCTCCTTTCGTGTATTTTTGAGGGCTTTTCGTCCCTCTACTGTATTCAATACACGAAAATCCGAAAACTTAGGGTTTTAAGAAAACATAGTGAAAATCAAAAAGAAAACACTAAAGAACGGCTTGAATACTGAACAATCAGAATTCAAGCCGATATTTTTATACTTTGGAAAACACAAATTTCAAAAAAATTTTCAAAATCGGAGCAAAGGGAGTTTTATGGGACACCTGTTTTGGTAGACTTGATAGTGAGGAGGTGTTGGTTTTGGAAACACTTCAACAAAATGTAACTAAAACATTGTTTTGAAAAAATTTATATGGTATAATATCACTAATTATATGCATTTGTATCGAAATAGGAGAATTATTATGGCATCTACTCTTTTCAAAAATGTTCCAAGCAAAGTCGGAGACATCATAAATGATGTTATGACAGGCAGAATCGGTCTGCCTGACCTTCAACGCCCTTTTGTTTGGAGAGATAACAAAGTTAGAGAGTTACTTGACTCTATGATAAAAGGATATCCTATCGGCTATATTATGCTGTGGGAATCTCCAAATAATTATGAAACGAAGAAAAGCGGAATCGGTTCTAATGAAAAAACCTATGACGAACCGAAAGAATTAGTAATTGACGGGCAGCAAAGATTAACGGCATTAGTAGCCGCTATGTATGGCGTTAAGGTAAAAGATAAGAATTTCAAAGAACGTGAAATCAAAATCTCCTATAATCCCTTGACAAAGGAATTTGCTGTATGGTCTTCTGCTTACGAGCGTGATACTGAGTGGTTGTCTAAAATATCAGATGTATTTATAGCCGATAAAAACCATTCTGTAATTTCACTTCGCAAAAAATTCATCAAAGAAGCTAACGAAGGCAGAACAAAAAAGAATTTACCTGAGTTAACTGACGAAGAAGAAGAGTCAGTTGAGCAGAACATTAATGAGCTTTTGAATCTGTCGCAATATTCTTTGCCAACATTAGAGATAAACTACAATGCAGATGAAGAAGATGTTGCGGATATATTTGTTCGTGTCAACTCCGGCGGACAAAGTTTGACAGAGAACAATTTTATTCAAACTCTTATCTCTGTTTACGAAAACGAAACCAGCGATCAAATCAATGATTTTTGTGAGAAATCCCGTATTCCTGCTGATAATACATCTTACAATAATATTTTAGCAGTTGAACCTTCTCACTTAATTAGAATGGCTGTTGGTGTAGGTTTCAGACGAGCAAGGTTAAGATACGCTTATATGCTTTTGCGTGGTAAGAACTTAGAAACCGGTGTTTTTTCCGATGAAGAACGCCAATCTAATCTTGACAAATTCAAGGAAGCTCTTAACCGAGTAATGAACTTAAATAACTGGCACGCTTTTATCAACATTATCGCTGAAGCGGGATATATCAGCAATAAATTGATTGCATCTGCAAACGCAGTAGTATTTAGCTATGTTCTATTTCTTATTGCTAAGTACGACTACAAGTTGGATGCAATGAATCTGAAAAAGATAATTAGTAAATGGTTCTTTATGAGTGCTATCACTTATTTCTATACAGGTTCAACCGAAAGTGAAGTGGAGCGTCAGTTTGCTGATTTGAGAACCGTTAATAATGCAGATGAGTTTATCAAATATATTGACGGAGTAATTGCAACACGATTCACCGATGACTATTTTGAATACACTCTTCCAAATGAATTGAATACAGCGGCAAGCATTTCTCCTTCTTGGAATGGGTATATTGCCTCTCAAATTGTACTGAATTCCAATATGCTGTTTAGCAATACTCCTATTTCAAAATATTTTATTCTTGGTGCAAGCGGAACTAAAAACGCCATAGATAAGCACCATATTTTCCCCAAGCATTATCTTACAAATATTGGCTTTACCAGCGATCGTGAACGCAACCAGTTGGCAAACTTTACTTATCTGGACTATGCTACAAACATTGATATTTCCGATAAGCCGCCGATTGAGTATGTGAGTGATTACAGAAACAAACTGGGTGAAGACGGATATATGAAAGCTTGTGAAGAGCACGCTTTGCCGGAAAACTTTGAAAATATGGAATATAACGAGTTTTTAGCGGTGCGCAGACAGCTTATGTCAGTTGTAGTAAAACGTGCTTTCAAAGAACTGTGTAAATAAATCGGAGGTCATATTATGGCACGAAAAAAAGCAGAAGAAAAACTGAATTTGGATGCGATACTTTTTAAGTGTCGTGATATTCTGCGTAATGCGCGCAACTCCGGTTCTTTCTTTGAGAAGCGTGATATGATGCTGACGCTGGTATTCCTGCGTTTTATCGGAGAAAAGTATGAGGACGGAATTGAAAGGCTTCGACAGGATTTAATAGCACAGGGACTTGATCCTGATGATGAAGATATCAAAGCGGCGTTTTTTGATGATCCGACGTTTACCGACGGAACCTATAACCTACCGAAAGACGCACAGTGGGCGACCATTATCAATACGCCTGCTCCACAACTGAATAAAGTGTTGGATAACGCACTGAAAGTTTTGTCTGACAGCGACAAGCAGCTTAAAGGATGTTTTATAAAGGGGACGTTCACAACCAGAAATCTTGCCGCTAATGATATAAAAAAGCTTGTTGATGAAGTTAATAAAATCAGCCACAAAGCATTTGGCGAGGAAAAAGACCTTATCGGTCACTGTTATGAATACTTTCTCAAAGAATTTGCCGTTAATGCCACCAAAGAAGAGGGCGAATTCTATACACCTCACGACGTAGTTGAATTGATTGCTACAATGATTGAACCGTTTGACGGTACGTTATATGATCCTTGCTGCGGTTCGGGCGGTATGTTTATTCAAAGTGCCGAGCTTTACAAGGCTAAAAACGGAGATATAAGCCGCATCAATGTTTATGGGCAAGAAAAAGAAGCGGCAACGCACCGACTTGCAAAAATGAATCTTGTTCTGCGTAATATCAGCCACCACTTAGGAGAAACGAGCGATTCTTCCTTTACAAACGACTTGCATAAAGGAATCTATTTCAATTATATTATGGCAAATCCGCCGTTCAATCTCAAAGGCTGGTATAATGATAATTTGAAAAACGACGCACGTTGGGCAGATTATGATGTTCCTCCTGCAAGCAATGCCAACTACGCTTGGATTTTGCATATTTTATCTCATTTGAAGGCGCTGAACGGCGTTGCCGGTTTCTTATTGGCTAACGGTGCGTTGGGTGACAGCGATACCGTCAATATTCGTCAAAAACTGATTGAAAACGATAAAGTGGAAGCCATTATCATTCTGCCGAGAGAGCTGTTTATTACTACCGATATCAGTGTTACGCTGTGGATTCTTAATCAAAACAAAAAAGGCGGAGAATACCACGGCAGAAAGCTGAGAAACCGAGAGCACGAAATATTATTTATGGATTTGCGCCAGTGGACAGATAATCCCGTTAAAGGTGAGAGCAAAAAAAAAGTTCGTCTGCTCACCGACCAAATTCAGCGCGCGGCAAATATTTACCACACTTGGCAAAGCGAAGGGACGGACGGCAGTAATTACGCCGTGCCGGAGCTGTATCGCAGCGTCGGTATGGAAGAAATCAAAGATAATAATTGGAGTCTTGTCCCGAGCAAATATATTGAGTTTATCGACCACGACTTAGAGATTGATTTCCCCGCTGAAATGGCAAGAATCCAAAACGAAATGAAAACAATAATCAGCAAAGAAAAAGAATCACAGCAAATGTTGCTTGATGCTTTTAAAGGTATTGGATATGGGATTGA
>CAMVQZ010000026.1 GCA_947169745.1 uncultured Clostridia bacterium | reverse complement strand
TTTACACAGATCTGACAACCGCGCCACGAGAGTATATGTATGCACTACCGAGCGATAACGCGAACAAGGGTGCGGCGGCAGAGGTTGGGAGCATTGTCTGAGGCGATGAGCGCCGGATGCCGCGCGATGAGAGTATAAGTACGCACGACAGAGCGAGTGTAAACGAGCGATAACGCGAATTGCTCAGTGCGAGCACGCACCGCACGCTGCAAAAGTTTACAAAATTGTAAAAAAACTGTAGATATTTGAAATATCTTATGTTATAATGTGAGTAATAAACTGTCGGAAAACCGACCGAAAGAGGTTAATATGATCAATAAATATGTTTATGGTAATCCCATTCCAACAAATGCTGTGGAGTCGCTTATAGAACCGAGCAGTGAAGGAATGCAGTATCTCACTGAAATAGGACATGAAGATAAGATCATCTTTAATTACGTAATGGACGATGATGACATAGTCTACGGTCTGGGAGAGGCAAACAGAGGGCTGAATAAAAGAGGAGGTCTCTACCGGAGCTTCTGCAGTGATGAGCCTAATCAGACAGAGGAAAAGATATCTCTTTATGGAGCGCATAATTTCATCGTCATATCCGGAATGATAAACTTCGGAGTATTTGTTGACTGTGCCAGCGAGGTGACCTTTGATATCGGATATACTGCCTCAAATATCCTCAATATCAAACCCGGATGTCCGGATTTCGATATTTACATAATTGACGGCAAGACAGCTTATGATATAATAAAACAATTCCGAGAGATGATCGGAAGAAGCTATATTGCTCCCCGATGGGCTTTCGGGTATCAGCAGAGCCGCTGGAGCTATATGAATGCCGATGAAGTCAGAGAGGTAGTCAAAAAGCACAGAGACGCCGGAGTCGGACTGGATGCTGTCTATCTCGATATTGATTATATGGACGGCTATAAGGATTTTACCGTCAGTGAAGAAAGATTTCCGGATTTCCCCGGTTTCGTAAAGGAAATGAGAGATCAGGGAATAAGGCTTGTGCCGATAATAGATGCAGGAGTCAAAATAGAAGAGGGCTATGATATATATGAAGAGGGCAGACAGTATCAGTTCTTCTGTAAAAGAGCAGACGGAACGGATTTTGTCGCCGGCGTCTGGCCGGGAAGAACCCATTTCCCTGATTTTATGAATTCCAATGTAAGAATGTGGTTCGGGTCAAAATATAAGGCTCTTACCGACTGCGGTATAGAGGGCTTCTGGAATGATATGAATGAGCCGGCAATGTTCTATACGGAGGAGGGTATCAGCGAGGCGAAGCAGTACCTTGAGAGCTTTGATTTCAATACCAATGATCCGGGAAAATTCTTTGAGCTCAACGATAAGCTCACCCATCTTTCCAACAGGATGAAGGACTACGAGAGCTTTTTCCATAATATGGACGGAAGGATCGTGCGCCACGATCAGGTGCATAATCTCTATGGCGCCAATATGACAAGAGCCGCAGGAGAGGCTTTCCTCAAGCTGTCTCCGGATAAAAGGATGCTCCTTTTCTCCCGTTCCTCATATATAGGAAGTCACCGCTACGGCGGTATCTGGACAGGAGACAATCAGTCCTGGTGGTCTCATCTGCTCCTGAATATAAAAATGATGCCTTCCCTCAATATGTGCGGATATATTTACAGCGGCGCAGACCTGGGAGGCTTCGGGTGCAATACCACAAGAGACCTGATGCTCAGATGGCTCGCCTTCGGGATATTCACTCCCCTTATGAGGAACCATTCCGCTCTGGGAACAAGAAGGCAGGAGGCCTATAGCCTGGGAGACAGCGAGGATTTCAAGAACCTTATCTCCATCAGATACAGCCTGATACCCTATCTCTACAGCGAATATATGAAGGCCTGCTTGAATAACGATATGCTCTTCAAGCCTCTTTCCTTTGAATACAGTGCAGATACCTTTGCAAGAAATGTGGAGGATCAGCTTTTAGTGGGTGAGAGCATAATGATAGCTCCCGTATACGAACAGAATGCGCAGGGAAGATATGTATATCTCCCGGAGGATATGCTCCTCGTCGTATTCAAATCCTCTGCCTTGCGCAGATATCAGGTGCTCAGAAAGGGACTCCATTTTATCCCTGTAGCAGTTAACGAGGTCCCCCTTTTCGTGCGTAAGGATAGGATACTTCCTCTTTGCAGGACCTGTCAGTGTACAGATGAGATGGATACCTCAATGTTTGAAATGATCGCATATGCGGATACCAGCGTGGAATACAGAATGTATTCTGACGACGGTGTGTCCAAGAATTATAACAGGCCAAACAGTTATGTTTCTTTTGCTATCAGGGAAAATAACGGCGTTCTCGGAGCTGTTGCTGATAAAACGATAGTAAAGCTTTCACTTTTCTGATAACTGATGATATACCGGTGCTTTGCTTTTTGCACCGGTATCATTTTTTATCCGGGAGCAGCATATACTCAAACGGTGATTATGTGAAAAAGAGATATGCTCTTGTTTCTGCTGCCGTGAGCTTCTGCTTCGGAGCAGTGATATATTTTTCATACCGGATCTCGGGTCACGCTGCCTGGAGCCTTATTATTTCAGCGGTAAATTCCTCGGCCTGGGAGCTTTTCAAGCCCTTCGGGATAAGCTATCTTGCATTCATACCGATTGAGCTTTCCTGGCTCAGACCTGATCTGAGAAGATTTATCTGTGCCAGAATGGCCGGCGCCTATGTTATGGCTGCGGTTATCCTTGGTCCGGCAATGCTGTGCAGGACACCGGACGACAGGCTCTATTACCCGCTGGCTATGCTTATTGCCGCCGCAGGAGAGACAGCTTCGGCAATTTTTTCCTATCGGTTGTATTTTTCCCGGAAATATATCAGCCATCTTATCCTGCCTGCAGTGGCAACTGTATTCGCTATGGTCTTTCTGATACTGATTCTGACATTTTATCCCCCTCACTGGGGAATATTCTATGATTTCAGGACGAACTCTGTTTCCCTGGAAAATATGAGGTCGGAATTGTTACAAATTTGATTTTTTTAATGTTTTCTGTGTTTTATAATTCGACTGAAAAATTAAAAATATTAATTATACAATGTGTAAATGTTGAAAACCCTGTTTAAAGTGGGGAAAACTTGTGAGGGCGATGTTGAAAACTCGGTGGAAAAGTTGAATTCATCGGCGTTTCGGGGTTGTTGATATAGTTAAAAAATTTTCAACATTGAAATAACTGTTACTTTTTGTAATAATATGATTACAAATTGTATTATTAGGGTTGTCAATACTTTTTATGACAAAATAATCAGAAAAAAGAAAAAAGGGAGAATAAATATGAAAAAGAAAGTCAAAACTCAAAAGAAGAATATCACTGCCTTTATGATCGGAATCCTGATAAGAGCGGCTGTGATGTTTGTCAGTATATCTATGATCGGCTGGTACAGAGCCTCAGGGTTCCAGGGACTGGGCAGGACTGTGGGAGTGGCAATATTCAGTCTGACTGCATTGTGCGCTTTGTTTTTCGGGCTGATAAAAAGACTGGCAGCAAAAATGAGGACGAGGAAGGCAACAAAGGTGATCCTGTATTCTGTATATGCTTTGTCGGGACTGCTTGCGCTGTATGTTGCTGTTGCTCTGGGAGCTATGATGTACGGGAGCACCAGGACGCCGGAAAAAGACAGTACAGTTGTTGTTCTTGGATGTCAGGTACTGGGAGACAGACCAAGCACCGCGCTCAGGGGAAGGCTGGATACGGCCTTTGCCTATCTGAAGGACAATCCCGGAGCAAAGGCGGTATTGTCGGGAGGAAAGGGAGCTAATGAAAATATAAGCGAGGCTCAGTGCATGTATAATTATCTGACTGAAAAGGGCATTGAGCCGGAAAGACTATATTTAGAGGACAGATCCACTACCACGGATGAAAATATAAAATTCAGCAGAGAAATAATAGAAAAAAACGGTCTTGATAAAAAAATGGCTATTGTAACTGACTGGTATCATGAGCTGAGGGTCTGGATGATCTGCAGCCGCGCAGGTATCGACTCCTCAGCAGTCAGTGCGCCTACTGCCCGTCATATTACTGCAAATCTTGTGACAAGGGAGCTTTTAGCCCTGCCCTATGAGGTGATTTTCAGATAGCCTGTATCCCTCTGTCATTTTTTATAACACTTGATATCAATTGTTGGTTTTTTTCAATAACTATATGTATTGTTATTTTCTCTGGCAGGGTGCTATAATTGGAGTGTAAGAAAAGGATAATAACAGTAGAGGGATAATGAATATGAGATACAGATTTATATCAGACAGCCATACGCATAGCGAATGTTCCTTTGACGGGACTGACAGCGTCATTATGATGTGCGAGCAGGCTTCGGGTATAGGGCTTTATTCTATGGCGGTGACAGATCACTGCGAATGCAACGAATTCTATGAAAAGAATGTCAGAGAAGATATTTCCCGATCAATTTTCCAGATATCAAAGGCCAGGGCAATGTATCACGACAGGCTGAAGGTTTTCTGCGGCATCGAACTGGGGCAGCCGACTCAGGATGTGGAGGCTGCAAGAGAGGCTCTCTCAATGGCAGGATATGATTTTGTTCTCGGGTCTCTCCATAATCTCAGAGGTGAGCAGGATTTCTATTTTCTTGATTACAGCGAAGAGTCATCCCGTGAGCTTCTTGACCGATATTGTGATGAGCTTCTGGAGCTGGTGTCACAGAATCTTTTTGACTGTCTGGCACATATTGACTATCCCCTCAGATATATGACCGGTAATGCCGGTATCATGCCTGACAAAAAATTATATGCTGAAAAGCTGGATGCTGTTCTGGAGATGCTGGTTAAAAACGACCGGGCTATCGAGATAAATACATCCGGTCTCCGCCAGGTGATCGGCAGGACTCTTCCCGGAGCGGAGATAATAAAGAGATTCCGGGAGCTGGGAGGAAAATATGTAACACTGGGATCAGATGCCCACCGCTGGGGAGATATCGGCTCCGGTATCGAAACCGGACTGGATATGCTTTCCTCCTGCGGATTTACTCATTTCACAATATATGAAAAAAGAGAACCAAGGCTTCTGCCTATTCTGTGATAAAAGAATAAGACGACTTTCAGCCGGTAAGATCATTGTATCTGCCGGCTGTTTTTATCCGGAAGTAAGCGCTCTGAGTTTTTAAGATGGTCGGTTTCATAAACAGAAGAGCTTTCTTTAAATGAAAATTGAAAACTGAAAAATTAATAATAGTAGTCGTTGCTTCGCTACTGTTATAGTAAGCTTGTGTGTTACGGATACTGACTATAAAAGCAGGCGCTCACTGCCGAGGGAGCGGAATACCGGAAGTATGAATGAGACACCCGCGTACAGCAGCCTGTGAGGGCTGCGGCGGACAGCGTGACGCTGGACCCGGTTCGCGCTGTTCGCTCATTCCATTCGCTCTGTTGTGCGTGTGGATGCCCTTGTCCAGCGGCGGAAAGAGGAAAGGTATCCGTCCCATACAGAGCTGACAATCGCGGCACAAGAGTATAGGTACACAACACCGAGCGAGAGTAAGCGAGGGATAACGCGAAATAGAGAGCGGAGGCACTCCGCCGCGAATTGCTCAGTGCGAGCACGCACCGTTTTTTTATAAACCTCTTGACAATATGACCATAAAATAGGATAATAGTATGGTAAGTTGGATATATTGCATAATTGCGCTTATTGCAGAATTAACTATCATCCGGCTATGCAGATGTTGCTTCCGGACAGGGAGCAGCCAGGGAAATTGGAGGTCATAAAATATGAATGCAGTAATAACAGTCCTTGGTAAGGATAATGTAGGCATACTTGCGAAGGTCTCAAACGAGTGTTCTCTCGTGGGAGCCAATATTGTTGAGGTCACCCAGTCAGTACTTCAGGGGATGTTCGCAATGATAATGTTTGTGGATATAACAGAGTGTACCGTTCCGTTTTCTGAGCTTGTGGATAAGCTGACGGAAAAGGGAGATGAAATGGGTGTAAAGATACACGTTATGCATGAGGATATCTTCAATGCGATGCACAAGATCTGATAAGGCGGATGCGGAAAGGAAAGGATCAGACAAATGATCAATTCACGAGATATACTTGAGACCATCAATATGATAGACAATGAGAACCTGGATGTCCGTACCATCACAATGGGCATCTCTCTTCTTGACTGTATTGATGAGGACATAGACAAGGCCTGTACAAAGGTATATGACAAGATCTGCAGATATGCGGAGGATCTTGTAAAGACAGGAGAGGATATCAGCAAGGACTATGGTATCCCGATAATACATAAAAGAATAGCAGTTACTCCCATTGCAATGCTGGCTGCAGCCTGCCCTGCAAAAAGCCCGGTTAAATTTGCCCTTACCCTTGATGAGGCGGCAAAGAAGGTGGGAGTAAACTTTGTGGGAGGATATTCGGCGCTTGTGCATAAGGGCTTTGCAGGCGGTGATTATGCTCTGATAGAAAGTATCCCGGAGGCTCTGAGTATTACAGAGAGAGTTTGTTCTTCTGTCAATATAGGAAGTACAAAGGCCGGAATAAATATGGATGCTGTGGCAAAAATGGGTCACGTTATAAGAAAAAGCGCAGAGCTCACTGCGGATCGTGACTGTATCGGCGCGGCAAAATTAGTGGTATTCTGCAATGCTCCGGAGGATAACCCCTTTATGGCAGGAGCCTTTCACGGCCCCGGAGAACCGGATTGCGTTATAAATGTGGGCGTATCAGGCCCCGGAGTTGTCAGGGCTGCTCTTGCGAAGGCAGGGGACTGCAACATCACAGAGGTGGCGGATATCGTCAAAAAGACAGCCTTCAAGATAACAAGAGCAGGAATGCTGGTAGCAAAGGAGGCGTCAAAGCGTCTCAGCGTACCCTTTGGCATCGTGGATCTGTCTCTTGCGCCTACTCCGGCTATCGGAGATTCTGTTGCATATATACTTGAGGAGATGGGTCTTGAGCAGTGCGGAGCTCACGGTACAACTGCTTGTCTGGCACTTCTGAATGACGCTGTCAAGAAGGGCGGAGTTATGGCTTCCTCTCATGTGGGAGGACTGTCAGGAGCCTTTATTCCTGTGACAGAGGATGCCGGTATGATAGAAGCCGCAAGAAGCAAGGCACTGACTCTTACAAAGCTGGAAGCAATGACAGCTGTATGCTCTGTGGGACTTGATATGATAGCTATTCCCGGAGATACTCCGGCAGATGTTATTTCAGGTATCATCGCAGATGAAGCAGCTATCGGAATGGTGAATTCAAAGACCACAGCGGTCAGGCTGATACCTGCTATAGGAAAAGAGGCAGGAGAGGAGCTGAGCTTCGGAGGACTTCTGGGAAGCGGTCCCATTATGGATGTAAATCCGAAATCTCCGTCCAGATTCATATCAAGAGGCGGCCGGATACCTGCTCCCATGCAGAGCCTGAAAAACTGACAAAAGCTTTGTTTTGTCGCTTGAAATCCCATCCGGGATAATATATATTTTATGTGTACCCTGCCCGGGGACTGCATCAAGGAGGTGTGTAATGTGGAGGACATGATCTCAAAAATAGTCGATATGGATAAAAAAGCCCGTGATATGACTGATGAGGCTCAGCAGAGCAAGGTGGATTACGAGAAGGAGATAATCAGGACAAAGGAAAAAATAAAGAATGATTATCTTTCCAGAGCAAAAGAAAGAGTCAAGATCAATAGTCAGACAGCCCAGAAAAAGGCTGACGACGAGCTTGCTGTAATAGAAAAAAAGAATGCGGCCATTATCGAGACGCTTGACAAGACCTATTCCGAAAACTGCGACAAGTGGGTAGATGAGATCGTCAGCCGTGTTGTCGGATAAAAGTCCGGGAGTGATCCCTGTAAAACAAATTAAATAATTCTTCGGAAAGGAAGGATCGTGTATGCCGTCTGATATGGCGCAAAACGCTATTCTGGCAAAGGCGCGCGCAATGTACGGTAAGTGTCTCAGCGATTCCGATTACAAGCAGCTGATGGAATGCAGAACGGTTCCTGAGGTGGCAGCTTACCTGAAAACACGCACGAATTACAAATCCGCCCTTACCGGTCTGAATGAAAACGATGTCCACCGAGGTCAGCTGGAGCCTATGCTGAGACAGGGCCTTTACAGTGACGTAATTGCACTGTCAAGGTATTCTGTCAGCTCAGCTAATATTTTTTCCGAATTTATGCTGTCTGAGATGGAGATCAAGCAGATAATCAGATGCCTGACCCTGGTCAATATCGGACGAGGAGAGGAGTATGTATACCACACTCCTCTGTCTATGGGGAAATTTGCAAGAATAGATCTGGAAAAGCTGACTACCGTGCGGACGTATAACGACGCGCTGGAGGTGCTTTCCGGTTCGAGGTATCACCAGACCCTGATGAAATTCAGACCTAAGGATGGAGAAAAAGTAAATATCGCACTGCTGGAGGCAGAGTTTTACAATCAGAATTACAAAGCAACGCTGGAGGCAGTGTCGAAAACAAAAAAATCGAGAGATAAGGATGAGCTTGAGGAGATAGTTCTGGCGATATTTGATATCCGGAATATCTCAAGGATAATGAGACTCAAGAGGTATTTCAATTATTCTGCCGAAAGGATAAGACCCCTTCTCATACCTTACGGAAAGCTTTCAAAAAAGACAATGGATGAGCTGTGCTCCTGCGAGAGCGCAAAGGAAGCCTTTGAGCTTGCCCGTTCCACGTATCTGGGGCGACAGATATCCAGAATGAAATTCAATGATCCGTCTCAGATAGCTTCGTTTCTTATCAGCATTTACTGCAAGCATCATCTGAGGCTTTCACCGAATCCGACTATAGTAATGGTTTCCTACGTTTACCTCAAGGAGATAGAGCTTGAAAATATCGTAAATATCATAGAAGCAACAAGGTATGGTCTTGTCCCTGAGGAAAAGGCCAGACTGCTTGTAAGGTAAAGGAGGTGATCAAGTGTCTGTAAAACCAGTAAAGGCGGTAAGCATAATCGGTATGATATCCGAGCTTGATAAGGTTATAAGGTTTTGCGGAGATTCTCATATGTTCCATCCGGACGACGCTATGGAATTCTATTCAAACACAAAGGATTTTGTAAGCGTTAATGATAAGAATCCCTACACAGCGCCTCTTCAGAATCTGAAAACAGCGGCTGAAATAGCCGGGATAAAGCTTGAATACAAGAAGCCCAGGAATATGAATGTCAATGAAAAGAGTCTGATAAAATATACAGACTATATTGCTGACAATCTGGAAAGAATGGTCAACAGGAAGCTCAGATGCAAGCAGGAGACAGATGCCTGTCTGAGAAAGATCGAGCAGATATCTCACTTCGAGGGAAGCGACCTTGATTTCACCGAAATATTCAAGTGTCAGTATATTTCTCCCAGCTTCGGAAGACTTCCCAAGGAAAGCGTGACAAAGCTGGAGAAATTTTCGGATAACCCTTACGTGCTGTTTTTTCCGTGTACCGAGGATGAAACCCATAAATGGGGCGCATATTTTGCTCCGGTGGATAAAAAAGAAGAGGTGGACAGGATCTTCTCTTCACTCTATTTTGAAAAAATGGAGCTGCCGATAAAGGCAGGCACACCGGGGGAATACAGGAAGAAGCTCCAGAGTGAACTCAAGGAGCTGATGAAGGAGCAGGACGAGATCGAAAAGCAGATCAATGAATTCCTGAGCTCCGAAAAGGAAAAATGCACAGCCTATTACAGCAAGCTGGAGGAGCTTAATTCTTATCATTCTATCAAGAGATATGCATACAGATATCACAACAGCTTCATTCTTGTGGGCTGGATACCTGCCGAGAATGAGGAATTTTTCACAAGACAGCTTGACGCCATCAAGAGTGTTGATTATTCTCTCAGCGACGGCAAGGATGAAATGAAGCATTCGCCGCCTATTATCCTGAAAAACCCACCGTTTTTCCGGATATACGAATACTATGTAAAGATGTATGGTCTGCCCTGCTATAATGAGGTGGATCCCACAAAAATAGTTGCCGTGACATATACCCTGTTCTTCGGAATAATGTTCGGAGATATGGGCCAGGGACTGATAGTCGCCATAGTCGGAGCACTTCTCTGGAAGCTGAAACGAATGGAGATAGGAAAAATACTGGTGCCCTGCGGTCTCTGCGGTATGATATTCGGTTTTCTGTATGGCTCGGTATTCGGCTTTGAGCATATCCTGGAGCCTGTTTACAAGAAGCTTTTTGGTATAGACGGCAAGATCATAGAGGTAATGGAGCCGGATGCCATCAATCTGATAATATACGGCTCTGTCGCTCTCGGCTTTGTGACAATTGCACTGATAATGCTTGTCAATATTTATTCGTCCCTACGACGGCGCAATTTTGAAGAAGCCCTGTTCGGACCAAACGGAGTCGCGGGATTTATGCTGTATGTTTCCCTGGTAGTCGGACTTGTATGTACGATGTTCCTTGGAATACCGCTTTTCAATATCGCATATATCCTGTGTCTGATAATTCTTCCCCTGATCCTTATGTTCCTGAGGGAGCCTCTGGGCAGGCTTTGCGAGGGAAGGAAAAAGTGGCAGCCGGAAAGCTGGGGAGAATATTGTATGCAAAGCTTCTTTGAGCTTTTCGAGATGTGCCTGAGTTATGTTACGAATACAATGTCATTCCTCAGAGTAGGAGCTTATATCCTTGTTCATGCAGGAATGATGCTTGTGGTATTTACTCTTGCCGAAATGGTAGGAGGAGTTGTGGGATATACAGTAGTTGTTATCCTGGGCAATGGTTTGGTTATGGCGCTTGAAGCGCTGCTTGTTGCAATACAGGTATTGAGGCTTGATTATTATGAAATATTCAGCCGATTCTATACCGGCGAGGGACGTCCCTTTGCGCCAGTTGCAACAAATAGTGAAGAACAATGATCCCAAAGGGGTCTGAAAAATAATTGGAGGTTATTAATTATGTTTGAATATGTATTACTCAGTATACCGGTCATTTTCCTTGTAGCTTCAGTTTATTATGCTTATAAGAATGTTTCTGTTGGTAAAAGAACAAAAAAGACAGCAGTCGTAAGACAGATCGCATCCTTTGCCATCGTAGGCACACTTTGCCTTATCGGTTCAGTTGCAGTAATGGCTGCTGACGGTAATCCGGCTCCTGCCGGCGACGCAATGGGCAAGGCTGTTTCAATGATCGCAGCAGCTCTTGCAACAGGTATTTCCGGTATCGGCGGCGGTATCGCAGTCGGCGGTGCTGCTCCTGCAGCTATCGGCGCAACAAGCGAGGATCCCAAGGCTTTCGGTAAGGCTCTTATCTTCGTTGCACTTGGCGAAGGTGTTGCTCTCTACGGACTTCTTGTTTCGATTCTTATCATCAGCAACGCATGATCTTGAAAAGGGTGAGCTTATGAAATTCTATTTAATAAGCGATAATGTGGATACACTGATGGGTATGCACCTTGCAGGCATAAACGGGGTGGTAGTCCACGAGGATGAAGAGGTCAGAGAGGCTCTGACTAAGGCAATGGATATGGAGGATGTTGCGGTCATACTGATGACCGAGCGGCTGGTGCAGCTTTGCCCGGAGCTTGTATATGATCTGAAGCTCAACCGCAAACAGCCTCTCATAGTCGAGATCCCGGACAGACACGGAAGCGGAAGAGCAAAGGACTCTATCACCCGCTATGTCAGGGACGCTATCGGAGTTAAGATTTAAAGGCTGCCTACGGAGGTGTTAAAATGCCCGATACTGTTAGTAAAACAGATAATTTTCTAAAGGCGATAGAAAAATATGCGGAGGAGCAGCGCACAAAGATCAGATCCGAGGCTGAGGATTTCAAGGAAAAGGAACTCAATAAGGCTGAGGAAGAAGGTCTGAGGGAAGCGTATGTTCTGATCCAGAAAAAGATGTCTGATATAAAGACAGAAATATCTGCCGGGCTTTCGAGAGCAGAAACTGCCAGCAGAAGAAGAATATTCGTTCGCAGACAGGAGATCGAAGCAGATGTCTTTGAAAAAGCAAAGAACAAGCTTGTAGAATATACCAAAACAGCCGATTACGGCAAAAGTCTTGAAAAGAGCGCTGCTCTTATCTCGGAGAAGCTCACCGGTGATGACACGGTGCTGCTGGTCAGAGAGCAGGATATGAAATATAAGGACAAGCTTTGTAATGCGTTTGGCAGGAGCTGCGAGGTAAAGACGTCGGAGGATATCCTCATAGGCGGCGTTATCGGCGTCAGCAAGAAGCTGGGTCTGCTTGCAGACGAAACATTAGACAGCAAGCTTGAAGAGCAGCACGAATGGTTCTGCGAAAATTCAGGCCTGATGGTTACCGATTAAGTAAGATAGGATGTGTTTAAAATGGAAACCAATGATGTTATTTTCGGTATAAACGGTCCTGTTGTTACTGTCAGAAACACAAGAAGCTTTTCTATGATGGAAATGGTTTATGTTGGCGAGTCCAGGCTTGTGGGAGAGATCATCGGAATAAACGATCAGTTCACGACAGTTCAGGTTTATGAGGAAACAACAGGTCTGAAACCGGGAGACCCCATATACGGAACGGGAGGCCCTATGAATGTGCTTCTCGGCCCCGGTATAATCGATAATATTTTTGACGGAATAGAGCGTCCCCTGAAGGCTATCGAGGAGCAGAGCGGCTCCTTTATCTCAAGAGGCGCGACGGTTTCATCCCTGGATCTGGGAAGATACTGGAATGTCAGGATCAAGGTAAAGCCCGGCGATGTTCTGGAGGGTGGTATGATATATGCTACCTGCCCGGAAACACCTATTATCGAGCACAGATTTATGGTGCCGCCGGCACTCAGAGGAACAGTAACAAAGACAGAGCCCAACGGCAAATACCGTCTGGAGGATGTTATTGTCACAATTAAAGACGATAAGGGCGTGGAGCATGGTCTTACCCTTTGCCAGAGATGGCCGATCAGACAGGCAAGACCAAATAAGAGACGTCTGCCCACAGATATTCCGCTTATCACCGGTCAGAGAGTAATGGATACAATGTTCCCAATTGCAAAGGGCGGAACAGCTGCTATCCCCGGTGGTTTCGGAACAGGAAAGACAATGAACCAGCACCAGCTTGCAAAATGGTGCGATGCAGATATAATCATCTATGTAGGCTGCGGAGAACGCGGAAACGAGATGAGCCAGGTACTGGATGAATTTTCAGAGCTGGTAGACCCGAAGTCAGGTCGCCCGATGACGGACAGAACTGTCCTTATCGCAAATACTTCAAATATGCCGGTTGCAGCCCGTGAGGCTTCTATATATACCGGACTTACCCTTGCAGAGTATTACAGGGATATGGGCTATCACTGCGCTATAATGGCAGATTCCACTTCCCGCTGGGCTGAGGCTCTCAGAGAGATATCCGGCCGTCTTGAGGAGATGCCTGCTGAGGAAGGCTTCCCGGCATATCTGCCGTCGAGACTTTCAGAGTTCTATGAAAGAGCAGGCCGTGTTGATACTCTCAGCGGCAGTGAAGGCTCAGTAACGATCATCGGAGCCGTTTCTCCCCAGGGAAGCGATTTCTCTGAGCCGGTTACACAGAATACTAAGCGTTTTACACGAGTATTCTGGGCACTGGACAAGTCCCTTGCATATGCAAGACATTATCCGGCTATCAACTGGATGGACAGCTACAGCGAGTATTTCACCGATCTGGATCCCTGGTTCAAGGAGAATCTGGGAGAGGATTTTATCAGATACAGAAATAAGGTAACAGCACTTCTTCACGAGGAAAGTGCTTTGATGGAAATAGTAAAGCTTATCGGTTCGGATGTTCTTCCTGACGAACAGAAGCTGGTTATCGAAACAGCAAAGGCAATAAGAGTCGGCTTCCTCCAGCAGAATGCATTCCATCCGGATGATACCTTCGTTCCCCTTGAAAAGCAAAAGCTGATGATGAAGGCTATACTTCATCTCTATAATAAATCAAAGCATATTATTGCTGCTGCGATCCCGATATCAAGCATTATTTCCCTTGGTCTCTTTGAGAGGCTTGCAAAGATGAAATATGATATACCAAATGACAAGCCGGAGATGTTTGATGAGCTTATAAAGGAAATGGATACAGCACTTGCAACTCTGACGATCTGAGTAAGCACTGAATAAATCCAGTGCCCATATCGCTCCGTCAGATTGTATCAAATTAGCGCCGTAAACCTGACGGTTTGGTGGCGAATCTGGTGCAAGATGACGGAAAAGGTGCAAGCAAGAGGGTGGCTGAGCCGTAAGACGTGATTTATTCAGTGATTCCCTAAGTCTACTACTATATCAAAGGAAGTGAAATGAATGATTCTTGATTATGTTGGCGTTAAGGAGATCAACGGATCTCTTATAGTGCTTGACGATGTTGAAGGAGCGTCCTTCGAGGAAATGGTGGATATCCGCCTTGAAAACGGCTCCCTGAGACATGGAAGAATAGTTCAGATAGAGGGCAAGCGAGTTGTTGTTCAGGTTTTTGAGGGAACAAAATCCATTTCTCTTGACAATACGCGTACAAGGCTCAAATGCCGTCCTATGGAGCTGGCACTTTCTCCGGAAATACTGGGAAGAGTATTCAGCGGAGCCGGCGAACCTATTGACGGGTTCGGAGATGTTTATCCCGTAAAGAGGGCAAATGTCAACGGAACGCCTATGAATCCCGTTTCCCGTATCTATCCGAGAAACTATATAAATACAGGTATTTCTACAATAGATACCCTGATGACTCTTATCCGCGGTCAGAAGCTGCCGATTTTTTCCGGTTCGGGTATGAAGCACAACGAGCTTGCTGTGCAGATCGTCCGTCAGGCAAAGATATCGGATACAGAGGATAACAACTTCTGTGTTGTTTTTGCGGCAATGGGTGTTAAAAACGATGTTGCGGATTACTTTAAAAGAAGCTTTGACGAGAGCGGAGTTCTCTCCAGGGTCGTTATGTTCCTGAATCTTGCAAACGATCCTATCATTGAGAGAACACTTACCCCCAGATGTGCCCTTACAGCGGCTGAATATCTGGCATTTGAGTGCAACAAGCACGTTCTTGTCATTATGACTGATATGACCTCCTATGCCGAGGCACTGCGTGAGTTCTCCTCTTCAAAGGGAGAAATCCCCGGCAGAAAGGGCTTTCCGGGATATCTTTATTCTGATCTTGCTTCTCTTTATGAGAGAGCAGGTATGATAAAGGGAAGCAAAGGTTCTGTTACACAGATACCGATCCTTACAATGCCCAATGACGATATCACGCATCCTGTTCCCGATCTTACAGGATATATCACAGAGGGTCAGATAGTTCTTGACCGCGGACTTGAAGGTCAGGGCTTCTATCCTCCGGTATCTGTACTCCCGTCACTTTCCCGTCTGATGAAGGACGGTATCGGCGAGGGCTATACAAGATCCGACCATCAGGCTCTTGCAAACCAGCTGTTTGCAGCCTATGCAAGAGTTCAGGACGCACGTTCACTGGCAAGCGTTATCGGCGAGGAAGAGCTTTCTCCCGTTGATAAAAAATATATCCAGTTCGGAAAGCTCTTTGAGCAGCATTTTGTAAATCAGGGCTTTTCTGAGAACCGTACTGTTGAGCAGAGTATCGATCTGGGCTGGAAGCTTCTTTCTACACTTCCCAGAACAGAGCTCGACCGTGTTGACGATGCTCTTCTCGATGAGCATTATATTGACGATCCCGACCAGATAACCTTTGACAGTTTTGATTCCCATGAAAAAGACGGGTCGGCAGAGGATGAGGATTGATTATTTCCGGAGGTGAAGTTTTATGGCAGTTCAGGCAGTACCTACAAAAGGTAATCTGATGGCATATAAAAAATCTCTTACACTTGCAAGAACAGGCTATGAGCTTCTGGATAAGAAGAGAAATATCCTTGTAAGGGAAATGATGACTCTTATCGACAGAGCTTCTGAGATCCAGGATAAAATAGACCTTACCTACAGCAAGGCTTATCTTGCCCTTCAGAAAGCAAATATAAAGATGGGATATATCGACGATATCGCAAAGTCTGTTCCGGAGGAAACCTCTCTTAAGCTGACATACAGAAGCGTAATGGGTGTTGAGATTCCCATTGTGACTATCGACAAGGATGAGGAGCCGGAGATCTTTTACGGCCTGCATGATACGGATTCCACAATAGACGAAGCCTACGCCTGCTTCCGGGAGGTAAAAGCCCTGACGGCAGATCTGGCAGAGGTGGAAAACAGTGTTTACCGTCTTGCGGATTCCATCAAAAAAACGCAGAAAAGGGCAAATGCTCTGAAGAATATAATGATCCCCCGTTTTGAAGAGGGTGTTAAATTCATTACAGACGCTCTTGACGAAAAGGACAGAGAGGAATTTTCCCGTCTTAAGGTCATCAAGGCGCAGAAAGCAAAAAAAGCAGAAAGCTGAAAAAACCGGCTCCGTGTATTTTAACAGGAGCCGGTTATATTTATGAAAAAAGGGCTGTCACAAAAAGAAACTACCCCCAGCCATAGAAGGTAGTCATTTTCAATGTGCAGCGAGAAAATGACGGACGGAAACGAAAAAAGAAAAAGCCGGTGAATCCAATAATTCATCGGCTTTTGTTTGATTTGATGTATCTTTCTTATTGTGACAGCCCCTGAAATCAGTTTTTCAGGAAATATCAATTGAACTGAGCTGTAAGGTCGGCATAAAGCTTGTCAAAATCTGATTTTGTTACCAGAAGTGATATCTGGGCTTCACTGGTGGTTATAAGCCGTAATTCAGCCCTTGATGCGGCAACTGTCCTGAAGACCTTTGCAGCAACTCCGGGACAATGCTCCATACCCTCGTCGTCGATGGATATTTTGCAGTTTCCGCTGCTGACAACAGGCCTGACAGATCCCTGCTCCAGCTTTGAAGTAAAGCTGAGGATATTTACAAGATCCTCGTCATTAATTGTAAAGGAAAGACTTGTTTTTTCGCTCTGCACCGGTGAAAGGGATATCATATCCACGTCAATGTTTCTCTCGGCGATTTTTTCAAAAATATCGTAAATAAATTCATTGTCTGCAGGAATATCCGGCAGAGTGATAAGTGTGATATCATCATATGCTGTGATCTTCGTTTTCATAAATAGACGCTCCTTTACATATTATTTCTGTTGTCGGAATTTCTCCGCGGCGGTTGTTATTTTGAAGCCAGAAGGTGGGACATATCGTACATTCCCGGTTCCTTACCCTTGAGAAATACTGCTGCATTCACTGCACCTACAGCGAAAACTGTTTTTGAACGTGCGCTGTGGCTTATTGTGAGGACTTCGTCGGTTCCGGCAAAGATTATCTCGTGTTCGCCCACGATATTTCCGCCCCTGACTGAATGTATACCGATCTCGTTCTTTCCCCGCTTTCTTCTGTACGCATGGCGGTCATATACATATTCGCTGTCTGTCCTCACCTGGGAAACAGCGTCAGCGATCATAAGAGCTGTACCGCTGGGGGCGTCCAGCTTCTGGTTGTGGTGCTGTTCAACGATCTCTATATCAAAATCCTCTCCGAATACAGAGGCAGCTTTTTTTGCAAGCTCAATTATAAGGTTGATACCCAGAGACATATTTCCGGAATAAAAAACGGGTATCTTTTTTGAAGCTTCTATGATCTTTGCCTTCTGTTCTTCGCTGTAGCCGGTAGTGCAGATGACACAAGGAAGTTTTTTTTCAACTGCGTAGGAGAGCATGGAATCCAGTACAACAGGGTTTGAAAAATCAATTATTACATCAGCAGCTCCTTCGAGTCCGGAAAAGTTCTTTGAAAACTCAAAGCTGCAGCCTGACGGTTCATTTATATCAACTCCAGCAGAAATGCGGCAGTCATCTCTCTGTGAAACACAATTAATGATGCTCTGTCCCATTTTTCCGCTGCAGCCTGAAAGGATAATATCTGTCATTTTAAACTTCTCCGTTTCTGTATCTTATTTTATAAGTCCGTAGGATGTCATAATATCCTTCAGTGCCGCAAGACCGCTTTCGCTCATATCGTCAAGGGGAAGTCTGCAGTGACCGCAGCTCCAGCCGAGAAGATTCATTGCAGCCTTGACAGGGATAGGATTGACATCTGAGAAAAGGGCATCCATAAGTCTGATATACTTCTTCTGGAGTTCAAAGCTTCCCTTGAAATCTCCGTCGAGAGCCTTCTGGATGAGATCATGGGATTCTCTGGGGCATACGTTTGCAAAAACAGAGATGACTCCGCAGCCGCCCATTGCTGTGATGGCAAATGCCTGGCTGTCCTCGCCGCTGTATACATCAAGCTGGTCTCCGCAGAGAGCCATTGTGCGGACAAGTGCAGAGGTGTCGCCGTTTGCTTCCTTTGTTGCTGCAATATTTGGATGCTTGCAAAGCTCGGCATATGTTTCCGGCTTGATATTGCAGCCTGTCCTTGAAGGTACATTGTAGAGAATGATGGGAATATTTACCCTGTCTGCAATATAGTTATAATGTCTGATAAGACCGCTCTGAGAGGTCTTGTTATAATAGGGTGTTACAGAAAGTATAGCGTCTGCGCCCAGCTTTTCAGCCTCTGCAGAAAGCTCAGCCGCAAATGCAGTATCATTGCTGCCTGCTCCTGCGATGACAGGAACTCTTCCTGCCACCTTTTCCACAGTATAGCCTATGACCTTGCAGTGCTCTTCTCCGCTCATTGTAGCGGATTCCCCTGTGGTGCCGCAGGCGATAATGGCGTCTGTGCCGTTTTCTATCTGAAAATCAATGAGTCTGCCGTATTCTTCATAATTGACGCTGCCGTCATCAAACATTGGTGTGACGATAGCTACGCCGGAACCGGTAAAAATATGTTCAGCCATGGTTTATCCTCCTGTTGATGTTTATTATTTTGCTCCGCTTTTTTCCAAAGCGGAGCTTATGGGGTGTTGTCTTAATTACCTTGCGGGGGCATTATCTGTCCATATAACCCTCTGCGCAGAGAAGCTCGGCAAGAAGAACTGCGCCGCCTGCTGCGCCTCTGAGAGTATTGTGGGACATACATACGAATTTGATCGTATACTGAGTATCCTCTCTCAGTCTGCCTACAGATACTGCCATTCCGCCTTCGAGATTTCTTTCGGATTTGATCTGAGGTCTGTCGTTCTCTCTGAAATAGTGGAGGAACTGCTTGGGAGCACTGGGGAGCTGAAGCTCCTGAGGCTTGCCGCTGTAGCTTTCCCAGTCACTGATGATCTGCTCGATGCCGGGGTTATTTTCCAGCTCTACAAATACAGCAGCTGTGTGGCCGTCTGAAACAGGAACACGGATGCACTGTGCTGTGATAGAGGGGGAAGAGGCCTTCTTGATCTCGCCGTTTTCAATGCTGCCCCAGATCTTGAGAGGCTCCTGCTCGCTCTTTTCCTCTTCGCCGCCGATATAGGGGATAACGTTGTCTACCATCTCCGGCCATCTCTCAAAGGTCTTTCCGGCTCCGGAAATAGCCTGATATGTGCAGGCGAGGACTTTCTTGACGCCGTATTTCATAAGGGGATGAACAGCAGGAACATAGCTCTGGAGAGAGCAGTTTGATTTAACTGCGACAAAGCCTCTCTTTGTGCCGAGACGCTTTTTCTGAGCGGCGATTATCTCCAGATGATTGTCATTTATCTCCGGGATGACCATCGGTACATCGGGAGTGAAGCGGTGAGCACTGTTATTGGAAACAACCGGACACTCAGCCTTTGCATATGCCTCTTCGAGAGCGCGGATGTCTTCTTTTTTCATATCAACTGCACAGAAAACGAAATCTACCTTTGATGCGACTTCGTCAATATTTGCAGCGTCAACGATAACCATATTTTTCATTGACTCAGGCATGGGAGTTGTCATTGCCCAGCGGCCGCCGGCAGCTTCCTCATAGGTCTTGCCTGCGCTCCTTGCACTTGCTGCAAGAACTGTGACATTGAACCAGGGATGATTCTCCAGCAGAGTAGCAAAGCGCTGACCTACCATACCCGTAGCTCCGATTATTCCGACATTGAATTTCTTATCCATATATTTTCTCTCCTTTATAAAATATGCTTATTTCCGGAAACCGGTTAATAAAAAATAAAACCGGTATTTCCACCGGTCAAAAAACTATGTAAGGATGATATTGTTATCATATGAAATAACGATAGCTCCCCATCACAGTTTTATGATGACAGTTATATGACATTCTGCCATATACCCAGAGAAAAGTTTGCCGATGCTTTCCCCTTCGGCGGTAAGACAATTCTCACAGGCTGGGCGACTCCGGCAGTCTCACCTGTGGTACACGCAATACCGCACCTCTATCCGGTTGAGATTTCATAGGTCTGCGACCTACATTATACTTATAATATACCATATATCCTCACTTGTCAACAGCCAACCACCGGTGCGTGCTCGCACTGAGCAATTCGCGTTATCGCTCGTTTACACTCGCTCTGTCGTACGTATATAAACTACTGTGCCGCGGCATCCGGCGCTCACCGTCTCAGACAATGCTCCCACCCCTCGCCGCCGCAGCCCTCGCAGGCTGCTTCTTGCGGCTGGTTTATTCTGACTATAGGCATTTCACTCTCCTGACAGTGAGCGCCTGCTTATTTTCTGACATAATTGCAGGAGGCTGACAGCATGAATATATGATGAATTCAAGATATATTTGTTTTCATTAATAATTTGCGGTGATTGATAAAGACTGAGATTTATAGTATAATAACCTCACAGCGTAACCGGTTTTGATGACGCAAAGCGCCCTCTCAACCAACGCCTGAGAGAACATTTAACAAATTTTTTATTCATATGCGCCTTGCGGTGTGGGTTTTTATGGTATAATACCTGCGAAGAAGGACTTATTTTTGTAACGAGAAAAAACAAGGAGAGATATCATGGACAGGCTTACGGATATTTCCTATGTAAAGGGTATTCTTTCAAAGCACGGATTTACATTTTCTAAGGCGCTGGGGCAGAATTTTCTGATAAATCCTGGTGTTTGCCCGAAGATGGCACAGATGTGCGGATGCTCGGAGGATGTGGGAGTAATTGAGATAGGTCCGGGCGCCGGAGTACTTACAAACGAGCTGGCAAAGAACTCCCATAAGGTGGTTGCGATAGAGCTTGATACAAGACTTCTGCCGGTACTGGAGGAGACACTGGGGGATCACCGCAATGTAAAGATAATAAACGGAGATGCAATGAAGCTGGATCTGCGGCAGCTTATCAAAGATGAGTTCGGAGACGGCAGGGTGGTGGTTTGTGCAAATCTTCCTTATTATATCACCTCGCCGATAATAATGCGTATCCTGGAACAGAGACTGCCTATTGAAGCACTGACTGTTATGGTGCAGAAGGAGGCGGCTGACAGAATATGCGCTGCCCCCGGAACAAGAGAATCCGGAGCGATCAGCGCAGCTGTGCATTATTACAGCGACCCGGAAATGCTTTTCAAGGTTTCAAAGGGAAGCTTTCTTCCTGCTCCCAAGGTGGATTCCGCAGTCATAAGGCTAAATATTTCCGGAAGGACATCTGTTGATGTCTGCGATGAAAAGCTGTTTTTCAGGGTGGTCAGAGCGGCATTTTCCCAAAGAAGAAAGACCCTTCCGAATTCCCTGGCTTCCGGACTTTCAATGCCGAAGCAGGAGATATCAGAAATACTGACAAGGGCAGGCATCAGGCTTAATTCCAGAGCTGAGGAAATGACGATGAATGACCTTGCGGCAATAACAAAGGAGCTGAGTAATAATATTTCATAATAAGCTGTGACATAAGATGTTTGTGCAGCAGAAAAAATAATAAGGAGTTGGAAGAAATGAGGCATTTTCTGAAAAAAGCAGGTTCACTGATACTGGCGTCTGCCGTTGTGGCGGGGGGAGCTGCAGCTCTGATTCCGGCAGCTGCAGGAAGCGCTATGAGCGTGCAGGCGGCGGAGACCTATGAGGACTTCAGTTATAATGACCTTGATGACGGTACAGTAGAGATAACAGGCTATACCGGAAAGACTGGATATGTCACAATACCCGATAAGATCAACGGCAAAAAGGTGACCCGTATCGGAAAGAGAGCTTTTTATAAAAGTAAGGTTCTTACAGATATATATATTCCCCAGACTGTCACATCCATAGGTATGAATGCATTTACGTTCTGCAATAATTTTACCAGTGTTGTTGACGGTACGAAGATCAGGAAAATAGAAAGATCAGCATTTTATTGCTGCAGGAATCTGAGGAACTTTTTTATAGATTTTGATAAAGTGGAAATAGGAGAGTATGCATTCACCGGCTGCACGGGTCTTGCAGATGAAAACGGCTTTACAATAATCGGTCATACCCTTGCTCAGTATTCGGGAAATGAAACCTCTGTCACCGTTCCCTCGGGGATAACAAAGATAGGCGAGTCGGCATTCAGCGATACAGGTATCACCAGCGTGACTATGCCCTATGGGGTAAAGATCATCGGAGAATGCGCTTTTGAATCCTGCTCTCTGAAAAGCGTAAGGATACCTTCGACAGTGACGTCGATAGATGATTTCGCCTTTATTGATACCAATATGACCAGTATAGTAATACCGGCAAGGGTACAGCATATCGGAACTGAATCTCTGGGCTTTTATTACTTTGACAATAATGACGGTTCCTATTATATGAGACCAAATAAAAATTTTATAATCTGCAGCGATAATAATAAGGCGGCGAAGGAATATTGTGTTCAAAACGATATGAATCACTTTGACGCTTCAACCGAGCTTGTGAACAGATCAAAGATCAGTGCAACTTCTATCTATGAGGGTAAGACTGTAAGGATAACCCCAAGGGCTGAAGGCGGACTTGATAAGGTTACATACAGGTATTACTATAAGCTTTCCACAAAGAATACATGGAACAGATCAAAGTCGGATATTATCCGGCTGGGAAAGACAGGGAAATATGATATCAGGGTAGTGGCAAAGGACGCCAGGAACAAAACCGCAGAAAAATGCTTTACTGTTACAGTAAAGCCTGTACCGTCAAGGCTTACAAATGTTTCAGTGATTGACGCCGGAGCTATAAGGCTTGGCAGAACTGTCACGGTCACTGCAGACGCCGCAGGAGGCAGCGCACCCTACAGCTATTATTTCCTATATAAGCTGAGTGAAAAGAACAGCTATAATGACTTGTCAAAGGGATATGTGAGGACTGCCACCCGTGTATTCAAGCCGGGAAAGACCGGTACATATGACATCAGAGTTATAGCAAAGGATGAAAAGGGAAGCACATCCGCAAAGGATTTCAGGGTAGTTGTCAAATAAAGACAAACCCGCAATTGTGTAGTGCAGCAGTGGTCATACTGATTTCCGATAAGAAGCTTTATGGCAGCTTTGTGTATATCAGACGCCGGAGATTTCAGAGCGGTCTGCCGGGTATCAGTATCGGTCCGTAATGTACGATCAGTTTTGTGAAAGTGGAGGGGATAAGATGAAGATTCTTGTTGTAGAGGATGAGACTGCTCTGGCGGAGGCAGTAGCTGCGATACTCAGGCGAGAAGGGTATTTCGTTGATACTGCCGGGGACGGAAGAACAGGACTGGAAAAGGCAATGACCGGAGAATTTGACTGCATCGTTCTGGATATAATGATGCCTGTGATGAACGGTCTTGATGTGCTGACGTATATGCGCGTCAAAGGAAATGAAACTCCGGTGCTGCTTCTTACTGCCCGTTCAGAGGTAGAGGATAAGATCAGCGGCCTTGACTGCGGAGCAGACGACTATCTGACAAAGCCCTTTGATACAGGAGAGCTTCTTGCAAGGATCCGGGCAATGACAAGACGGATGAGTGCTCCGGCGGATATCAATCCGAAATACGGTGATATTATCCTTGATCTTAAAAAAGGAGAACTGATATGCGGCGGTGAGAGTGTAGCTCTCGGAAGAAAGGAATTCCAGATGATGGAGCTTCTTGTCTCAAAAAGCGGCGGGATCGTAACAAAGGAAGATTTCGTGTCGGGTATCTGGGGATATGACGGTGACGCTGAATACAATAATGTAGAGGTGTATATCTCATTTTTACGAAAAAAGCTTCAGCTTCTTCATTCCCAGGTATCTATAAAAACAAGACGAGGTATTGGGTATAGCCTGACGGGGGCAACGCTATGATAAGAAAACTGCAGCAGAAAATCGTGCTGATAGTGACCTTCCTTCTTGCCGTGTCTGTTGTCGTTCTGATGTTTGCGGTGAATTTCATAGCTCAGACCGAGACAAACAAAAAGATCGACAGAGACCTGGAGCTTCTTGCTAAAAAAGGAGGATTTAATCAGAGACGGGAGCCGGATCCCTTCCGTCAGGATGACGGGATAACCTCTGATTACTATGTCGTTACTGTAAAAGGCTATGTGATTGCTGATATAATCGGAAGCAGAGATGAGATCCTTAACGGAGAACAGTTCGCTGATTATGTCAATGATGTTCTTGCCACAGGTAAAAACAAGGGATATTACGGCAAATATGCATATTACATAGAGGAAAAGAAATTCGGCCCGCTTGAGGATTTCAGTGAGATCATAATTGTATTTCTTGATGCATCATCCCTGAGGAATCAGAACCATCAGCTGCTGGTGACTACCTCGGTGATCGGTGCAGGCGCTGTGATCGGATTCTTTTTCCTGTCGATCGGTTTGTCCTTCTGGCTTGTGAAACCGGTCAGGGATACCTTTGAAAAACAGAAGCTTTTTATTTCCAATGCGAGCCACGAGCTCAAGACACCCCTTGCGGTTATATCAGCAAATTCGGACGTCCTTGAAAATGAAATAGGAGACAATAAATGGCTGGGATATATCAAAAATGAAACCGGAAGGATGAGCGAGCTGGTAAATGAACTGCTGTATCTTGCCCGGATGGATGATAAGAGCGGACAGCAGGCTGTTGTGTCGGAATTCAGTCTTTCTGATGTGGTTCTCAGTACCGCCCTTCCCTTTGAGAGCAGGATGTTCGAGGCCGGGAAACAATATGATGTGGATGTCCAGGAAAATGTCAGCTACCGGGGCGACAAAAGCGCAATAAAGCATCTTATCACTATTCTTATTGATAATGCGGTCAAATACTCTGATGAAAAGGGAGAGATAAAAGTCAGCCTTTATACCAGAGGAAGCAAAAAAATCATCGAGGTGTATAATACTGGAAAGGGTGTCCGTCCGGAGAATATTAAAAGAGTATTCGAGAGATTTTTCCGGGAGGATGAGGCTAGAAACAGTAAAAGCGGCGGCTACGGCCTGGGACTTTCCATAGCCTCAGAAGTGGTCAGAAAACACGGCGGTCATATCCGGGCCGAAAGCGAATACGAAAAGTGGATAAAATTCATTGTTACACTGTAACAAGCACCGTCACCCCTGTATAGTATGATACGGGGGTGATCCTGTGCCGGGAAAAAGGAGACCATACCGCCGCCGGAGACTGAGGGCGGCTGTTTTATTG
>CAMVQZ010000025.1 GCA_947169745.1 uncultured Clostridia bacterium | reverse complement strand
TAATGATACAAACGCTGCTTTGCCGTGTTTGGACAGTGTTGACATTCATATCAGGAAACTTATCAGACTTGCAGCGATGAAAGAATAATTCAGTGAATTAGAATTTCTATCGCCGGTTGTGTTGCAATAATGTATGGTTGGAATGTCGCTGATATTGATACTCTTTGAGTTGACGGGAGAGATCGTGATAAGGGATTGGGAGCAAGACTGGTTTCGGAAATCGAGAAAACTGCTAAAGTGAAAGGCTGTTATGTAATACACCTTGTGTTTTGAAGCCCAAAATAATAGGCAGCTACATTTAATTGTTTAAAAACTAAAATGGCACTCGTACATATTCCGTTTTTGAAAAACATTGATGATATCATACTGACTTTTGTACAGATACTAAACAGGCTCTTAATATTATGATGTACTTTTTCATACCGATCTTTCAAGGAACGGAGGAAAGTTAAGGCAACACCGCTGGGCGACCGCCTGACGGCTTTGCACGCCATCTTTCGGCAAATTTTCCCTCATTTTCGCCAAAATCTGACAAAAAATTATGCTCGGAATCTGACGCGCAATCTCTGTGGGGTGTTGCCTTGATTTTACAATGATGCATAAAAATATATTGACTTTTTTATTTTTTATGATATGATTAATCTAAGAAAACTTTTTGATTCTCATAGCATTTTGGAAGAAAATAACGTATATGTCCACAAAAACATAATAAATGGATATTGATTGCATATTTTCTCATTTATATGCAAAAATTAAGTTTTTTCAGACGATTGCTGATAAGCGTCCGGTGTGTGCGGCGGTGACAAAAAAGAACCTCCCCATATCTGTCGAACCAGAGAATCTGATCACTAAGTACCGGAATGGTCATCCGGCTTTTTAACTATCCCGGAGGCGATAAAATGAAACGCAAACGAATAAAGCTTTATAGGGTTATATCGGTAATCATCGCTGTATGTATTGTTCTGAACAGTATTTTCTTTCTGCCCGTGGACGATATTTTTAGCGAGAAGGCGGATGCTGTTGCATACGACTTTGATACTTCCGGATTCACCGAATATGATGCCGGCGCAGGACTGAACAAAGCCATAATTCAGATAGCCGCCGCCGGAAGTGAGGATCATTTCGGTAAAGGGCGTATCATACTTGATAAGGATTATACCGAAAATATCGAGATCCCGGATAATACTGCTGTAGAGATCGATCTTAACGGGCATACCATCAGTCCCTCGGGAGATAACGCAAGGAGTAATATACTTGTATACGGTATGCTTAAGCTGACAGATAACTCAGGCGAGAAAAACGGAGCTCTTGTATCAGACGGGACAACGGATATCAGCGGCATCAAAGTCCTCAGTGGCGGAAAGTTGGTATTTAAAGGCGGTACCATCCGTAATTATTACAGCTCAAGGAACGGTGCAGGTATACTTGTTGAGGAAAACGGTTTTATGAGCTTTAACGGCGGTATCGTGGAGAACTGTAATAGTGAGCTTACCGGCGGTGGTGTGTATGTTTATCTTGCTGAAAATGCAGAATTCGTAAACGGCGATATAAATGGCAATACAGCTGAAAACGGCGGCGGTATTGCGGTGTACCGGGTATCGAAAAATGGTTCTGTTCTGACGGAAAATATGAAAATAAGAAACAATACCGCCAAAGAGTACGGGGGCGGTTTGTATGTGGATTATCCCGTCGAGCTTAATATATCGAATACGGCAATAGAAAAAAACAGTGCTAAAAACGGCGGCGGTATTTACCTGAGCAGCGCGGCTTCACTGAATATAGATGAAAACAGTACCGTCAGCGAAAATACAGCTCAGAATAACGGCGGCGGTATAAGCTTTAATGCATCCTCCTCTATGGACGGCTCTACGCTGAAGGTGAACGAGGGAAAAATTAACGGTAATACTTCTGGCAACAACGGCGGCGGTGTATATTTTACGGAATCAACACCAAAGCTGAGACATTCCGTTGTTCTTACCGATGCGGAGATAAATGACAACACCTGTAAGCTTCACGGAGGCGGACTGTACTTATTTAACAAAACAGATGTGAGTATCACAGGAACTCATGTTGACAGGAACACAGCCGCACGCTACGGAGGAGGTATATATATATCCGGAGGACAGACCGGTGACAACCGCTGTTTCTTCACAATGACGGATTCATATGTATGTGAAAATACCGTAGACAGTACTACCTCTACCGACAGGAGGGGAGGCGGAGCGTATTTCGGCTCAAGAGTTGTCGTAAATCTCATGTCGGGAGAGATAAGCAGAAATACAAATTCAAACAACGGCGGCGGATTCTATGCCAACGATTATTCGGAGGTAAATATCCATGACGGCATGAAGATCAATGAAAATTCATGCTTCCTTGATAACGGCAGTACCCAAGGCAGCGGCTGCTATCTGTACAGATGTACTCTTAAGATGGACGGCGGCGAAATATGCGATAATACCAGCGTCAATTACGGAAACGGCGGAGGTATGTTCTTCAATTATGGAACGGCTGAAATAACCGGCGGTACAATATCCCGCAATAATGTCCGCGGCGCAGGAGTCGGTATTTATTCCTATTCAATGACATATCTTGAGATAGGCGGAAACGCTGTTATCTCGGAGAACAAAAATGAACGCACTAATGAAAGCGGCGGCGGTATCTGTTCCCAAAACGGTCCGGTGGAGATATCGGGCAATGCCATTATTGAGAATAATGAAAATAATAGCGGCGGCGGTGTATTTGTCAATAACGGTGCTTTTGAGATCCGTGAAAATGCACAGATTATAAACAATAAGGCACGAAACGTAGGCGGCGGCGTTTATCATTCTTATAGTACCGGAAACAAAACCTGTATCACGATGAAGGGCGGAAAGATAAACAATAATACCGCAAGCTCAGGCGGCGGTATCTATCTGGAAACCTCCAACAGATATGCTGTAAATCCTTCAACCTTTACAGGGGGCGAGATATCCAGAAATACCGTCACAGGCAACGGCGGTGGTATGCTTATCACAAGGATCGGCTGGAACAATACACAGTCTCCCGCAAAGCCTGCCCCCGGAAGTACGATCAAGCTGTCAAAGAATTTTGTTATGGAGGGCAACACTGCCAACAGCGGAGGCGCAGTTTATACCAACGGCGGTGTAAGACTGGAGCTCCACAAGGGAGGAAAAATAACAGGCAATACTGCAAATAATAACGGCGGCGGTATATATATCGGAGAATATTCCGTTTATAACAGGGACTATGTAAATGCGGATAATACTTCACAAACAGAGGATGAGTCCCTTACCATATACGGCGGCGAGTTGCATGATAATGCTGCGCTTAACGGTCGTGACCTTTACATCTATGAATATAAGAGAGATGTAAATAACTTTAAAAAACCTTATTTTTCCGCAGTCAAGGCAAGCAGCATGGATAACGCAGGCAGCATGGCATACTGGGGTGATGAGATAAGCGGTGAAAACAAAACGGGAGCCATCACCAACCGTCAGAAGATTGACAACGATGAGACACCTGACCGCAGCCAGTATACCTTCAATGATGTAGAAAACGCCACTGCGAAAATCAGCAATACGGAGTATGCTACGGTTCAGAGTGCGGTCAACGCCATAGCGGACGGTACTGCTCCAGCAAGTGATATAATTCTTATCAAATCCCACAGAGAAACTGTCAATATCCCCGATGGGGTCAGCGCTGTACTCGACCTGAACGGTCTGGCACTTTACGGAGAGTCTGCAAGTGTAATAACAGTTCAAAGCGGCGCGGAACTGACTGTCAAGGACAGCTCTGAGGATCAAACCGGAATGATTACCGACGGCAAGGGCACATTGCGTGAAGATAACAGCCGTTGGGGCGGCGGTATACTGTGCTACGGAACACTTAAGGTCGAAAGCGGAAGGATTACGAATAATGCAGCTCCTAACGGTTCTGCTATAGCAGTGATCCGGGGTACGCTGAAGATGACGGGCGGCGTTGTAGATAACAACAGATTTGATGCGAATGCCCTGACCATACGTGTTGATGAATCCACAGCGAATATATCCAACGTTGTTTTGAAGAATAATAAGGGAAGAGGTATATATATAAAAGGAACCAACGACTATCCTTCCGATGTGGTGATCAACAATCTTAAAGTAACAGGACATACGGGCAATAATATATCCTCGGTGTTTACCAACGGAAAATGCACAGTACGTATGGAAAACTGTGAGTTTACCGATAATATAACCACTACGAGCTGCGGCATGATTCATGCGGAATACGGAGGAACTATCTACGTAAAGGATTCCGTAATAAAGAATAACCAATCGGGTCTCGGCGTCGGAGTATATAATTTGTCATCAGTTATTCATCTTGATAATGTCACGATTACTGATAATTACTCAACAGGTGATGGCGGCGGTCTTTTTTCAAACTGGGCAGGAGCTACCTACTTTAAAGATACACGTATATACAATAACTATGCAAGCACCAGAGGAAACGATCTCAGGCTGGATAGCAGTGCATGGATCTATAACGAGACAGGTAACGAGACCGATCACAGAGCAGTGGAAAACCTCGGCATGGATGATTATAATGCATGGTATGATGATGTAAGCGGTGTATACTATGTTGATAACAAAGAAGATCATACAGCTCATGGTATCGAGTTCCAGAATATAAGCGGCGATATGGTCAATCCTGACAGTCAGCGCATGAGGGAAACAAAGTACCTTACAGCGGCTCTTGCACCGGATACGTCTGAAGCAGTAGCTGAGATCATAGGGACCGGAGTACAATATGCTACATTGGATTCGGCTTTTAAGGCAGCTGTTAAAAGTGATGAGCCCGTTGAGATAAAGCTGCTTAAGGATGTAAGCGAAAATATCATAGCGAACAAAAACGGTGCGAACATCACTCTTGACTTTAACGGTCATACTGTAAGTGCTTTGTACGGATCGACAAGGGTCTTTTATTTCAGGGGAGTGACCGTTGAATTTACGGACAGAACAGGCGGAGGAAAGCTTGTAGGTGTTGAAGACGACGACAGCACCGATATTATGAAGCATCCCAGAGGTATCTATCTTGACGGCAGCAAGCTTACACTCAGCAATGTGGAAATATCGGGATTTCATTACAGGGGCGCAGGTGCAGCCTTGTATTGCACTGGGGGTTACTCTCAGAACGGCGTTTTTTATAACACCGAGGTGTATATCAGGGACGGCACTGTGTTCAAAAACAATATTGCAAAGCATCCCACAAATACTAATAGCGGATACGGAGGAGCGATATATTTTACAACTACTGGCAATTGTCACAATGTTTTTGAGATGACAGGCGGAAGCTTTATAAATAACAGTGCCTACATTGGCGGAGCAATATATTTTGCACTGGGAATCTTGAATGATTATACAAAAATATCCATAAAAGGCGGTCTTTTTGAAGGCAACGACGCTCAGTATTACGGCGGCGCAGTTTTCTTTGACGGAAGTGCATCTGCAAATGATACGGATGAAGTCAAAATGTACGGCTTCACTATGAAGAATAATTCTTCAAATGAGGGCGGAGCTATATACGGACGGCGGCTTACCAATTCTGAGCATACGGTTATTCTCGGAGACGAAAATGTAAAGACCGTATTTGACGGGAATACTTCAAGATCAAACTATGCGGCTGTGTATATCTATACTGAGTACCCGTCAACAAAGGGAATTGATGTACAGAATATTGAGATAAAGAATAATTATTCCGCGTCAAATTATATTTTCTATATCAGAGTCAAGAGGCTCCACGCATGGGACCTTGATGCACATGATAATGAAGTTTATGGAAGTGAAGCAAGCCTGTCTCTGGGCGCAGGTGAACTGCTTGTAGAAAACTGTAAAACATATAATAATTCTGCGAGATTAAATTATGGCGGCCTCGGAGTATTCGATCCCTATGCAAATAATGTTACCGGAACCAAGCTGGTGAGAAACTGCGAGTCCTATAACAATACAGCTACAAATGGCTCGGGAGGTTACTGCAATCTTAATTATGATGTAACACTTAAAAATCTTGATATTCATAATAATTTCAGCAGAGAGAACGGAGGATACTATCTTATCGGAAACGGTGCTGAACGTACCATTACAGTGGATAACTGCCATTTCCATGATAACAAGGTGCTCGGATCCGGCGGAGGCATTTTCTGCTCGGGCTTTAACAAGGCTACACTTGACCTGAAAAATACGATTATTGAAAACAATGAGTCAGGCGGCAATGGCGGAGGCTTCTGGATACAGAACGGCAGTGACTATATAATAGTAAATGAAGGTACGGAGATCCGTAGTAATAAGTCCGGCGGCAGCGGAGGCGGCATATATAATAAGTATGCTAATCTTGAGCTTCGTTCGGGAAAGATCACGGGCAACCGGTCTTTAAACGGCTACGGAGGCGGTGTATATTGGTATAATGAAGGCTCAGATTCCTACCTTAAACTCACCGGATCTGAGATCAGTAATAACACTTGCGACAACTATAGCGGCGGCGGTATCTGCATAGACGGATATTGTTCCAATACAGAATACACTCCCCTTATTGAACTGAGCGGAGGAAGTATTATCAATAACTCGGCTAACAACGGTGGAGGAGTTTTTATTTCAGGTCATAATAACGTAAATTATGTTATGCCGAAGCTCAGAATCACCGGAACTCTGATAAAGGGTAACTATGCGAAAGTCTCAGGCGGAGGTCTCTTCAATAACAACTATGCTACGGATACTGTAATAAGCGACGACGCAGTAATTACCGAAAATACAGCCGGCACCTACGGCGGCGGTATATATGTTGAATACTGCCGTACCAATGTTCGTCTTGAGGGCGGCAAACTCTTCGGAAATAAAGCTTCAAGCGGTAATGATGCATTCATAAGCTATCACGCAAGCTTCAGAAGTTCCAATCTTTATCTGTATAAGGCGTCTGAAATGTTTGGCTCGGGTGACGAGTATAAGGGTCTCGGATGGATCGATGAAACTACATCGGCAGTCAATACGGAAATTATAAAGCTGCGTCCTCTCGGCAGATCATATCCCTACACATTGAGCTACCGCCGTATCGGAAAGGTAGTTGCGGTGTACAACGGTACAGAATATACATCTGTTACCGATGCGTTGGATGCTATTGCTCTGACGGAGCAGAAAAAAGGTGAGATCACTCTTGTTGACGATGACGTTGAATCCATAACTATTGACTCAGGTCTTAATGTAAAGCTTAACCTGAACGGTCATACACTTAAAGGCGGCGGAACATCAACCATTACCAACAGAGGAACTCTGGAGATAATTGATGATAAAAAGGTTATTACCGTCGGCGATAATCATTATGCTATGACTGAAACAGTCGGCACAATAACAGGTACATCCTCAATAGCAGGCGGCGGTATTTCCGTGAAAAGCGGTTCGGTAGTAATGTCTGGCGGTCAGATCTCGGAATGCTTTGCGGGAGGAAATAACAGCAATAATTCCTACGGCGGCGGTGCCGTGATTATTGAAGGCGGACAGTTCGTATTGAAAGACGGAGTGATCTGCGATAATATTGCAAGAAACGGTGCGGCTGTTTTTGTAAAAACACCATCGGGTGTATTTACAATGTACGGCGGTGAAATCAGGGATAATAAAACCAGTGTTACAGGAGACAGCCGTACAATAGGTTCAGGCGGTGCTATATATAACCGCGGAGGAACCGTTAATATTTTCGGCGGAACCATAAAAGGGAACTCTGCTTATCAGGGCGGGGCAATTTACAATCTCAACGGTAACACAAACATTATCGGCAAATCTGCGTCAAATGGACCCGTGATAGAAAACAATGTGGGCGGCTATAATGGTGGCGGTGTGTATATACATAACGGAATCCTTACCACCGGGTATTGTAAGATTGTGAATAACTCAACAAGCTATGCAAGACATACTGATGTTTATAGCTGGTCCAACCTTGCTCAGGGCGCAGGCGGAGGTATTTATATCTATTCTGCATCTGCAAATATAAGCAATGGTACTGTGATAAAGGGAAATACAGCTATACGCGGCGGTGCATTGTACCAGATAAACGGTACTGTGCTGATCAGCGGCAGTGAAACCGTTATCACAGCCAATAAAGCTCAGCTTGGCGGCGGATGTGCCCAATCTCCTTTACCGGGAAATTCCACTACGGTAATGACCCTTACAGAGGAAGCATCGGTATATGAAAATAAATCGGTTCTTACTGCATCGGGAAATGATTTTTATTCCGCATGGGAGGGCACGAATACATATGAGCAGCAGTTGGGGAATAATGCTACCTATACCCCGAGACTTAATCTCATTGCAGCCGTTGATATGGCAGTAAGTGATGATAAGTTCAATGTATGGAAAAGCGATAACTACAAGGGAACCAACAGAACGGGTATAGACCTGGTCTCCGGTCAGTTTGTCACCGCAGAGGTAAACTACGGACGCGATATACAGATAACGGCTGCTTACTATGAAACAGAGGCCGGATCTCTCATAGACAGTAACTTTGCTGTGATAAACTTTGAGGTGGGAGAGGTCAGGGACGGTAAATCCGCCTTCGATGATGGAAACATATATGAAAATATCCAATCATATAACGCTGCACAGGACGAAAAAACAGCCCTTCAGCTTCTTGATGAACATGTAGCTGTGCGCAGTGAGCAGAGCTATTATCTCAGAGGCAGAGAATACAAGTATATAGAATACAACGGCAAGCTTTATGAGGAGAATCAGATGGTAAGCTGGCATCCCGGAGATGACTCTTCAGTAAACAATAAGCTTGTAAGGAGCTTTGATGATATCACATATGTTCTGAATTATTCGGTAATTGGAGATCCGCGGCAGGAGGCATACACTACTGATTATCATACAAGACTCAGGATCAGGGCAGTTCTTCACTGCAGCCCCGAGGAGGCGTCCTTTGACATAACCGGTCTTTCTAATGCGGGTATCGTATCCGGAGTTGACGAACGCGGAAATCCGATACAGACACTCACCGGCTATTGGTCAAAAACTATAACGCCGAAGATGATGGGTGAAGGCGGTCAGTCCGAGCTTCAGCAGGAAAACGTCGTTGTGAAGGTCTATTCAATGAAAAACGGATCGCTGATCAAGCCCGAATTTGAAATGTGGTTTGAGGGCAATAATCATTCCCTGCGGCCGAAGTGCAACCCCGAAACCGTAACAGTGTCGGCTGCTCCGAAATATAATGTGTCCATAATGAGCAACCCCGATCTGTGCCGGACTATAGGCTATGACAAGGCAACGAAGTCACAGATTTCAAGGGTGAATTCTGAGGATACAGATCCAGATCATATAAATTGTACCGTCACCGGCTTCGGTATAACCCTGCAGCTTTATAATGATCCCTCCATAAAAGGACTGAAAGGCATCGAGATACCTAAGGATGAGATTGAATTTGACCTCAGCTTCAAGGGAAGGCTTTACGGGCCAAATCAGAAGCAGATCGATAATGTAGCGGAAGCTCCCATACTATGGGCATATAAGGAGAATAACAACTCCAGCTTCGGACGTGATCTTGATACATCCAGCGACATTATAGAGATGAGCTGGGATGATGTGGATATGAAGGAAAGACATTCTCATTTTGCATATTCCGCCGCACCTTATAACAGCGGCGGTGATGCACAGTCCTGCTATGACGGCGGTGGATGGGTCATTACAAGATCGGATAAAACTGCTGCAAGCGGAGAAACCAAACTACATGTAAAGGTATCGGGATTTAAATTCAATAATGACAATAATCCTGTAAAGTATTCAGGAAATGTTGAAAGCTCACAGCTTAGTTCTAATGCTGTAAAAGCTTTTTCGGCGGGATATGTACAGATGCTTCTTCCTTTCAGCAATGAATATTCTGATTCTCTTCAGAGCGGTTATTATCAGCTGGTTATGGATGCCGTGGCTTCAAATCTGGATGTGACCAGTGTAACAGGTCAGATCGCGGACCGTATTGTATCAGCCTCCAATCTTAATACTCCGGAGCTTGAAAAAAAGGATATTGACGGAATGAATGAGTACTATAATTACAGCGACCCATTCGCTCTGAAAACCGAAGGATATGCTGTGAATGAAAGAAGGTATTTTGACAACTACTCAAATATCGTTCAGGCATTCAGAATCTCAAATGGCGGTTCGGGAAATGCAATAGGCAAAACTAATCTGTTCTGTGATTCAAAAAAGAATCCCATAAACGGAGTTGGATATAATGATAACGGTCTCGGTGAAACACCTTTGAATTCAACAGTGTATATTCGGGGTGCGGCAAGCTTTAGCAGCGTAGAGATTGATACAGGGGATGAGAACTCTCCCTATTATGCACTGACAGATCCGCTGTACAATTCCGATGGCTTTGAGCTTACAGAGTACAACTATCTGACGGCATTGAATCTGCTTCAGAAGTTCGATGCCGATGTATATACCGTTACAGGTACTGTGCCGATAATAAAGCAGACCAGCGGAAAAGCACTGACGGAAAAGTTGGGCGATAACTTTACCATTACTACAGATGAAAGTGAAACAACATGGTCGAATACGGCTACCAAGAGCTATGAGCTGACCATACTTTACGCGGCAAAGCCCGACGGAAGCAACTGGGTAAAGGTACCAAAAACCGATACCTCGGTTGACCCGATTATTACCTACGATGACGGCGGAGCCGCAGATATGGTCAAGTACAGAGAAGAAAATCTCCTTTATTTCAAGAGCCTTGATGACCTGCATATTGCTCTCGGAGTAAATGCAAAATGCGTAGCGATTCTTTATCAGTTCAGAAACTGCGTTTTCAGGACAGAGCGAAGCGTTACAACATATGCAAAGGCAAATGTAACCGGAGATTTCCATATGGTGGGCGACACCTACTGTACGACAAATGATGTCCGCGGCTGGTATACATACCGACCGTATTACAAGCTCTATTTCGCAGATAAGACTGTTGCAGATCATACTTATCAGTATAACTGGACAGACTGGCTGAGGAATCCCGGAGCGCAGTCAACAGATCCCGAAAAGGATGACTATGAGCCTGCGACTTACGGAGCTGCACTCAAGCCGTCGGAATTCATCTGCGGAATGCCGGATGACGTGGAGTATGACCATTCGGATGTATACAGCATATATACTCAGGATAATAAATACCCTGTGCAGCTGAGTGCTTATACCGAATACTACATTAAAACCAGATATCGCAACGGTGTAAAGTTAGGCGGTACACATAACGGCATGGATAACGGAAATTCCCTGCTTCTTTATTCTTTAGATACGAGTATAGATTTGAATGTAGAGACAAGGATCCCCGGCTCACCTACAGTCAAGGAAACATATACCATAACCAATGGCGAACGAGACGTTCAGTACCGTGTAACTCCCCACATACATATAGCAAGCGGTGTTACAAAGACAGAGCTTACCAGAAACGGTACACAGAGTACTGAAATTTTGATAGAGATAAAGGTGCCGAAGCATCTGACTTATATTACAGGCAGCCTTTATCCCGATTATACCCACAGCGACTATGAAAAGGACAGCCTTGTGTGGGATGTAAGCTCAGAACCCGGAGACGATGGTACAACTATTATCAAAATCAAGACCTTTGTTTCGGATATTGATAAGGTTCTGCCTGAGCTGTTTTATGATTGTAAGATAGGCGATGAGATGGATCCCGATAATGATATCAAGGAATCGGGCACGTCCCTTGTAACCTATGCCGAGATAAAGGCTAAGTATTCGGAAACCAATCGTATGGCGGCAGAGACCCACTCGGATATGGCATCCATAAATATCCTGAAAATATCTCAGGACGGTATATCCGAGTCAAAAAAAGAGCATTTGGTGGAGATAGGCGAAGATATTGAATTTATCATGACCTATGCAAACAGCACATCCGATGTCGTAGATGAGATCCAGGCAGTAAATGTCCTTCCCCATATAGGAGACGGACGAGGAACAAAATTTAACGGCGGTTACAGACTTAAAAAGCTTATTCTGGAATTTGCATCTGAAGATGACTGCAGCAAATTTAGGAATAATAACGGTGAATTGGCTGTATCAAATAACGATATGACGTGGAATGTGCCGGCTGATGTAAACAGTCAGGGACAATACTTTGATTCGTTCTATACCGATGATTCAATAACCAAAACTACTTTGCCATATACCGTTAAGGATGAAAAGACACTGGAGTTTGACGCTAGATTCCTGAACAGAGTAGTAAAGGCATATGATGAGTCAGGTGGAGCTGTAAAGGGTGCTCCGGCTCTCTATGCAATGATACCGAGAATAAGCGGAGACGGACGATTCAATATCAGGGCGATACTCTCGCCGACCGATCCCGAGGATGACACAAAGCTTATTTCAAGCGGCACCGGAGAGGGTACTCATGAAACGCAGATAGGCGGCAATGAATACCACAACAGCTTTATATACCGCAAACGCAGCTCTGCAAGTTCATTCTTTACGCCAATTTCCTCTAATACAGTCGCCGTAATGGCCATTTCCAGATCTATTTCGGGTGTAGCCTGGATGGATCAGAATCACGACGGATTGTATAATACAAAGGAATGGGTGGAGTACAATAACGGAATTGAAGGCGCTGACAAGCTTGCACAGGAATATCCCATAGCGGATCTCAAGGCTGTCCTGTATAAGATAGTTCCCGGGGGTGACCCGGTTATTGCAAAAGACGTGCTGGGAAATCCCGTAAAGCCTGCTTATACCGATGATGACGGCAAATATCTTTTTGAAAACATCCCGCCCGGAAATTATACTATCGTATTTGGTGATGACGAGGATAAATACAGATTTATGTCGCCTGATACCACAGTACCCGATCAGCCTGTTGAATTCACCGAGCTTAGTGTAACTTCTACATCAAATACACAGGCAAAGCGAGGAAATAAATTCCTTCCTGTTTATGATACAGGTACAGATCCTTTACTAAAGGAAGCTAAGCTTAATGATATGGTCATAAATATGCCTGAGAAAAATATGATACCGAGCATTAATTATAACAGTTCAGACTGGAATATCGGACTGTATTTTCAGGATATCACTGTTCATAAGACCTGGGAGAATATGATCTACGGCATACCTGATGAAACAAAGATCATCATTGAAATTAAGGGCAGAGAACAGAGTACTCACAATGAGGTCTACAGTGCAAATATAGAAATGACGAATAAGGTTGACCCGGAAAGTAATCCTGATGGAGATGTAAAAGGATATTACACAATTGGCGGTGGAACACCTCGTCCTGTAGCTCTTGATGTTGAGGAGAATGACGAAGAACATACCGTAATATGGAATCTGTCAGACAAAAACAGATTATATCTGAGAGCTGAAAATAAAAACGGTGTAATAGATTATGCTATCAGTGAAATAAAGATGGAGCATTACGGGCAAGATGAAGATGCCAGTGAATACTACAATGTATTTGAAGACGACGATATTGATGCAGTTACTAAAAATAGGATACACAATATCACAAACAATCAGATACTCGGCTCTATCACGATAACCAAGGAAACAGCAGGGAAAGAAGCTCTGAAAAATGCGGAATTCAGTATCTATCAGGTCTCTGATAAAGGTACCCCTGATTCTGTGGACTATTACGGAAGCAAAAGCGGAGTCGGAGATAGTCTTAACGATGAAAACCTCTACAGGGTTGAAAAAACAAAGTTATATAATAAGGTACGTATCGGCAATGAGAGTGCTCTGGAAACTCTTAAGCATCTGGGAATGTACAATGCCAAAACAAATACCCTGACTATCACAAACGGTACCCTCTCAGAGGAAGTAATAGTGCATAAGGAAGGTTCTTATTATTACTATAATACCTCAGGCACCCTGAACTTCAGCTATGAAAAGATAATTGGCACAGCAGAAGATTACTACAGCCTTGTCAGCAGTCAGGTTATTGATGAAAATGATCTTTACCATTATTCAAACGGAAAGACCTATCCTGTACTCAGGCGCCGCATAGGGGATATACGTCAGTACTATATAACTGTAACCGTTGATCCGACAAAGTATGAAAAAACTGCAATTGTTCAGTTTGATAATTTGCCTCTGTATAACATCGAAGGCAAAAGGATCTATTATACAGTGCGTGAAACAAAAGAACCTGACGGCTATATTTCTCTTGGTAATTTCAAAGCTCTGACAGGTGTGGATCTGTATAACGGAGGTCCTGCGGCTCAGCATGATTTCAGCTATCTTGTAGTAAATAACAAGCAGATCGAGCTTCCGCTGACCGGCAGCAATACACTTGCCTTGATCGTAATTGTGGGAACTGTGCTGATAACCATAGGAGCGCTTTCGATATTTCTCGCTTTGTACAGGAAGAAGAACGGACGAATGCCGGGAATACTGCTGAGACTGCTGAAATAGCAATCAGCTTCCCGTGACCAGCCTTCAAGGAATCCGGACAGGGTTCTGACCGGGTTCCTTGAAAAATAATTAATAATACAAATAAAAATATAATAAACGAAAGAAGGGCTTAATTATGAAAAAATTTGTCGTGACAAAACTAACTGCGATTTTTGCCGCAGCTGTACTTGCAGCTATGCCATTTGCAGCCTATGTATCGGCTGCCGATGCAAACGTTACGATCCCTGATGGTTACTATGTAAAGGAAGTAAAGGATTCAAGCGATAAACTTGTTAAAGGTGAGCTTACGGTAAGTATTCCCGATGATGTGACAGGAAACTATAATGTCAAGGCCTATGAAATTCTTAGACTTGTCATTCCGAAGGACAGCAACTGGCATTTTGACGGCACAACTCCTGCTCCCATGACTAACAAAAACGATTCAAAGAATGTCTTTCTTGTAACTGATGCCTTTGCTCCTATGTTTGCAGCTGCAAAAAATGCATATAATGCAGATAGTACAGACGGAGAAACTCTGCGCAATGCTACAAAGCTTTATCTGACATATGATAATGAAAATAAAAAGCTGGGTATATCTTCTGAAAAACCTACCGGCACAAAGGACGAGAATTATGTAGAAATAGATAATTCAGTCGGTAATAAAATCGACAGAACATACTTTGAAGCTTCCATAATTTCAAAGCTTACAGGAAGCAATGCAAGTCCCACCGAAACAGAAGCTTCCGCAGTAAGACTTTTCTCTGACTGGGCAAGCAAATTTGTAAGAGACGGTTTGGTCGCTGAAAATGCTGTGGCTGTATGGAACGGTTCAACCAAAGTATATGAGTTCAAGAATGACAATAAGCTGGTATACGGTTATCATCTTATAGTAACCACCGATGCGTCTTCAAATGACAATACTCCCGCACTGAACCAGAATATACTGAATGTTCCTATGGCAGAAAGCGTTACACTTAAGGCGAAGGCTATCAGTATAGATAAGTCTGTATCAAATCTTATTGATGCAAACAAGAAAAACAATGGTTTGGCAGCAGCAGACGATACAACAACACGATATGATGACAACAACGGTAATAAATATGACAAAATGACCTCAAATATCGGTGATATAAATCACTATGTGGTAGAATCCCATATTCCTTCCTACACCAGCTTTGATCTTGATCTTGCAGTGTCAAAGGATCAGCTGCTGCCAATGTCATCGGAACTCACAGAGAATAATGTGAATACGGCAACAAACGAAAAGTATGTATATCTTTTCTCTGATACAATGAAGAATCAGGACTTTATTCCCACGGACGTGACTACAACAAAGTACGGCAAGGCTGTGGACGGACTCAGGGTAAAAATCAAGGCATCCGGCAGTCTCACAGAGGCTGTGTATAAGGTCAAGGATTTCGGTACAGACGGACTTCTTCTTGTACTGAATGATTCTGCTGCAAAGGATACCGCCATCGGACGCCTTTGGGAGACAAACTATGACAGTGTTTCAAAGAAGAACTTCTTTGCCGTAAACTTTGATATGAAAAAGCTCAAGGCACTTTCTCTTGACGGAAGAGATGTAGAGTTCTCCTACAATGCCGAGCTTATGGGAGAGGCTCAGACAACAGGCACAGACAATACTGCAAATCTAAAATACAGCAACGATCCCTTTAATCCCGCAACCTTCGCTACAACGACTCATACTAATAAGCTTTATACCTATGATGTTAAGCTGGACAAGCTTTTCAGTGACGGAGCTACGACGAATTTCTATAAGGATGTTTCCTTCAAGATTTATTCCGATCAGGCTATGACCCATTCCATCCAGTTTACAGGCAGCAACGGCAGCTACGTCAGAGCCGACAGTGATGATGCAACAAAATCGGATACGCTTAGTGTAAATAATAGCGACGGCACACTCCTGCTCCACGGTCTCGGAGAGGGTACATATTACCTTGCAGAGCAAAGTAACACTAATCTGACAAATGCAGGATATAATATCCTGAACCCGATCACAGTAGTAATAAAGGCAAAAGATGATGACGGTACACTTGTTGATTCCACAGACTTCAAGCTTTTCAGCGGCACAGAAACAAAATCCGGAGCAACTCTTGATCAGGTAGCTGTTTCCGTAAAGAGCGTAAGCGATGATTACGGCATAGAATTTGAAGTTATCAACCAGAAGGGCTTCCTGCTTCCCCTTACAGGTGAAATGGGTAACTGGTTCCTGGCTATTGCAGGTATTGTTCTTGTTGCAGTGGGCGGCACGGTGATCGTACTTGTAAACAAAAAGAAAAAGCCTTCTGAAAGATGAAAACTAAGCAAATAACAATAATATCTGTTTTAGTTGTCATTGCCGGTCTAGCGATACTTGCATATCCTATAATCAGCAATATGATGTTCCAAAAAAGCCAACAGGAGCTTATCGACTTTTATGACAGTCAGATAAATGAGATACCTGAAAAAACAAAGGATTCTATGATGGAGGAGTGCCGCAAATATAACAGCGGTCTCCTTGACAGCAAGGTTCAGCTTACAGACCCATTTGATGCGGATGCTCTTCAAATTGAAGAGCATCCGTATGTGGATTTGCTGAATCAAAATGGTGACGGAGCTATGGGTTCAATAGAGATACCCGGAATTAACTGTAAGCTTGTGATATATCACGGTACAGAAGAAGCGGTTCTTGCAAAGGGAGTAGGACATCTTCAGGGTACAAGTCTGCCTATAGGCGGAAAGGGTACTCACAGTGTTCTTTCAGGACACACAGGAACAGCGGATAGAGAACTTTTTACAAATCTCGATCAGCTGGATATAGGAGATGTTTTTTATATTCATGTCTGGGGAGAAACTCTCGCTTATCAGGTGGATAATAAAGAAGTTGTGCTTCCGGATGAAACAGACAGCCTTTATATTGACAGAGAAAGTGATCTTGTAACACTCGTCACTTGTACCCCCTATGGAATAAACAGCCACAGGCTTCTTGTGAGAGGTACAAGAATATCTTATGAGGAAGCAAAAAAAATAGAAGAACAGGGCAGCAGGGTACTACTGAATACATGGAGCACTCAATATGTATATGCTATACTTACGGGTATACTTATCTCTGTAGCTATAGTTCTGGCAATCATATTTGTTTATCGCAGAATTCATAAGAAAAGAAGGGCGAAAGAGAAAAAATGATATGAAAAGACTTTTCAATCTTATAGCTTTGCTTATTATTGCCGCAGGTTTTTTTATCTTGATTGACCCCTTTATTCGCCAGGGTCAAAGAGAACATAATGCAAAACAGGCAGTCGAAACCTTCAAGCTTGCAGCTCAGGATGTCAAAAATGAGAATATAACTGATATTTCCTCATATGCAGAGGAAGCTGACGGTGAAAGCTCAGTTCCTGAAAACAGTGAAAGCTCAGTCGATGGAAATAGTTGGAGCTCTGTTCCGGCAAAAGAACAGGTTTCGGAGGGTAACAAAAGGGATCATTATATAGAACTTTACAAAAAACTCTGTAAATACAATAAGATAATCTTCAAAAGCAATCAGTCGGAGCTGAGAGACGCTTTCAGCTATATGACCAGCAGTATAAGGTTCACTGATTTCGGGCTGCCCTGTGATACCGTGGGTTATATTACCATAGAAAAGATGAATGTAGAGTTGCCTATGTATATCGGTTCAAGCTCTGCAAATATGGCGATCGGCGCGACAATAATGGATCATACAAGTATGCCTATCGGAGGACAAAACACCAACTGCGTTATTGCTGCTCATAGGATGGGAGGCTTTTTCGGAGATATCGAGCTATTGCAGATAGGTGACCTGATAAGGATCACCAATCTTTGGGAGACGCTTACTTACAGGGTAGCGAAAATAACGGTTATCGATCCCTATGATACTGACAAGATAAAAATCATCCCAGGGAAGGATATGATAACCCTTCTGACCTGTCATCCCTATTGGTCAAATAGGACGAGGTATATAGTATACTGCGAAAGGACGTTTGAAAACGCAGAACAGCACGATGTCGGAAAGAGCACCGCAGATTCTTCTGCGGATACCGCCGAAAACATTCCGCAGGTTTCCGAAGGATCAGCACTGCCTGACGGTGAGGAGTTTGCAGGTTCTCAGTCGGTTATAGAGCTTGAGCGGGTCATCCGTATATCCGGAGCAGTATTTGCTGTAATACTTATGATTTTTTGTATAGCAGGTCTGTTCAGAAAACAATGATTGTTTTGTGTTAGAGCCTGTTTAAACTCTTGCCAAATAAAGGCACAGCAGGTATATAATAGGGTAAAAATGTATTGATTGAAGGGATAAAAATGCATAACTATCCAAGTGATATAAGCCGAAAAGAATTTGAATACTATCCTGCAAATGCAGATAGAAGCGTTTTCCGAATTATACACTAAGTATCAAGATACAGAAACAAGTCCGGCAACTGAAAAGTATGAGGATATACTGTTTCGGTTCAACCAACCCGAAACAACATACTACTTCATAACGGCAGATAATGTGAAAGTCGGAGTTATCCGTATTGTAGATTGTAAGGACGGCGTTACACGAAAAAGAATATTACCTTAAGTAAAATTATTATTGTCGTTTACTATATGTTACAGTTAAGACCTTCAAAGTAAAGGTTTCCTGATAACTTCTGCTGCATTGACTAAAGCATAATAAAAGGCTGTCGTACTGTCATTTATGATGTGTGCGGCAGCCTTTTTAATTTGCCGGGAAAGAAAAAAGCACCCATTCCCCTATGTTATTAGACAATCATATTAAAATGTAAAATATACCATAAGATATTCGCTTATTTTCGTTATGTTGTATATAATTATAAAATAAGGTGCCTAATGATTAACAAATTTGTATAAATAATGTATGATAATTGTGGATAATGTTCTAATAGAAAAAATAAGGAGGCATGTATATGAACCAAACTTATCCATTGACCGCAGCACAGAATATGCATTACCGTTGGATCCGCGAGTATAAGACACAGCAGGTATCCGGACTGAGTATCGTAGCCGCTTTTCAGTTCGATGTCAATATCGAAACACTGAAAAAATGTATCGAGCTTGAAAAGCAAAGATACGCCTGTCTGAGACTTCGCTTCACCAAGCCTGATGAAAACGGCGAGATACAGCAGTATATTGCAGACTATGAGCCGGAAGACCTTGAAGTAAAGGACCTTACAGGAATGTCTCTTCAGGAGGCAGACGATATTATGCAGAAATGGGCATATGAGACCTTTGACGGCGATGATATACCCATGTGCGAATTCCGTATCGTTAAGCTTCCGGGACGCTATACAGGCTTCTTTGTTCATATGGACCACAGGCTCAATGACTCTGTTGGTGTTGCAGTAATGGCGACGGATATTATGAATCTGTATATGCACTTTGCAAAGGGAGCTGAATATCCCGCACCCCTTGCAGATTTTGAAAAGGTGCTTATTTCCGATCTTGAAAAGGCTTCAAATGAAAAGCGTGTTGCAAGAGCAAAGAAATTCTGGGACGAACAGCTTGATGAGCTTGGCGAACCGCTTTATTCCGATATCCAGGGCAAGTCCGTGCTCGAAAAGGCAAGAAAGAAGCATAATGATCCCAACCTCAGAGCAGCCGATATCGAAAGAAAAGAGCTTTTTGTTGCAGTTAAGGATTATCAGCTTGAGGTAGACAGTATGCAGAGAGCTATCAATTTCTGCCTCTATAACCAGATATCCCCGACAAACCTGATACTTCTTGTTATCCGTACATATCTTTCAAAGATGAATGACGGTCAGGAGGATATCACAGTAGAAAACTTTATTTCCAGACGTTCAACACAGGATGAAATGACATCAGGCGGAAGCCGTGTGCTTTGCTTCCCCTGCAGAACAGTTATTTCGGGTGATACTACCTTTATTGACGCTGCAAGAAAGATCCAGAATCATCAGAACCGTATCTATATGTACAGCGGATATGATCCTGAGCTTATCAGAGAGGAAATGAAGAAGCGCTACAATACACCTGACGATACAACCTATGTAAGCGTTTATCTGACCTATCAGCCTCCAATGAATACAAGCGACCTTGATCCTAATTCCTCAAAGCTCCGTACACATATCAAGTGGTTCGCTAACGGCGCAGCAACAAAGAAAATGTATCTTACGGTTTCACATCTGCCCGACAGAAAGCTCAACTTCTCTTATCATTATCAGACAGCAGAGCTTACTGAAAAGGATGCCGAGCTTATGTATTATTATATGATGCGTATTCTTTTCAGAGGCATAGAGGATCCCGGAAGAACTATAAATGAAATAATCGATATGATCTGATCACAGGAAGGAGAAAATTACCATGGATGAAAAATTTGAAAAGCAGTTTAAGGAGATCGCAGCACGTTATTGTTCCGTTAAAGCAGAGGATATTACAAACGATATGAGCTTCCGTGATGATCTCGGACTCAGTTCTCTTGATCTTATGACATTCCTCGGCGACCTTGAGGATGAATTTGATGTAGAATTCAATTTCGGCGAGGATGAGCAGAAGCTTACGGGTATTACAACAGTTGAAAGCGCAATGGAATTATTGAAGGAATACATGGAATAATATACAGGTGAGCATTATGAAAAAAACTATCTATACGATGTGGAAAAGATGCGGGGAAAAATATGCTGAGCTTCCTGCTGTGCGCTGGCTTGCAAAGAAGGATGTTCTCGAAAGAAGCTATGCCGAGCTTGGCGCCGATGTAACGGGTATCAGAAAGGGCTTTAACGCCCTCGGCTTTTCGCATAAGCATATTGCCCTTGTAGGAACAAGCTCAGTTGAATGGATCACAGCATATATGAGCATTGTAACAAGCAATAATACTGCTGTTCCTCTTGACGCTGCTCTGCCTGCCGCTGATCTTATCGACCTTATAAACCGTTCTGATTCCGAGGGTGTTTTCCTTGATCCGAAATTTGTATCTCTTGCAGAGCCGATCAGGACTAATTGCCCTGCTGTCAGAAAAATATGGATGCTTTCGGGAGATGCCGTTGACGGAACAGATACGCTTTCAGGTCTTATTGCCTGCGGAGCGGATGCCTCCGAGCCTGAGGAGCCGTCAGAGGACGATATTTCCATGATCGTCTATACCTCCGGTACTACCGGCAAGAGTAAGGGCGTTATGCTTACACAAAGCAATCTTTACTGCAATATCGAAGCAATCCTTTATGACCTCGATCCCGGTCTTGTATTTATGACCGTGCTTCCTGTACACCATGCCTTCTGTCTGTCAATGGACTGGCTGAACGGCTTCTGGATGGGCGCTGTTCTCTGCATAAATGACTCGCTTTTCCATATTGTAAGAAATATGGCTATTTATAAGCCTTATGTTATGCTGATGGTTCCTCTTATGGTGGAAACTATCTATAAAAGGCTCAAATCACTTGAGGGACAGGCTCCTGCCGAGGTCATCGCAGAAAAGGTATTCGGCGGAAATCTGAAATATATCTTTACCGGCGGAGCGCATCTTGATCCTTATTATATTGATGAATTTGCAAAATACGGCATAGAAGTCTATGAAGGCTACGGTATGTCGGAATGTTCGCCTGTAATAAGCTCAAATAAGATAGGTGAAGGCAGGCCCGGTTCTATCGGCAAGCCTCTTCCCAATGTTGAGATAAAATTTGAAAACGGAGAGATACTCGTCCGCGGTACAAGCGTTATGAAGGGCTACTACAAAATGGAAAAGGAGACCGAGGAAACGCTTAAGGACGGCTGGCTCCATACAGGCGATAAGGGCTATCTTGATGAAGACGGCTATCTGTTTATAAACGGCAGAGTTAAGAATCTTATTATACTTTCAAACGGCGAAAATATTTCTCCTGAGGAAATTGAGACAAAGCTTGCTCTTAATGACCTTATCAGCGAGATAATAGTAACGGGTGAGGATAATCTGCTCACAGCGCGAATTTATCCGGAACCGCAGGCAATTGAAAATATGACGCCTGATGAAGTTAAGGATGCTCTGCAAAAAATTCTTGATGATTACAATAAGAAGCAGCCGACCTATAAGCAGCTTTCAAGACTTGTAATCAGGGAGAATCCTTTCCTTAAGAATTCTTCCAAGAAAATAATACGTCACGAAGTGTTGAGGGATGAACCGAGTACATGAATAAAGCTATAAATATTATTGAAACAGCTTATCAGCATATTTCCGGTACAGACGGACTGCCGCTTGCAGTTCTCAGAATAGAACCGGAAGCGTCTGAGGATATCAAGGGTATCGTTCAGATAATCCACGGAAAAAATGAGCATAAGGGAAGATATGCCGCTTTTATGAGATACCTTGCCTCCAACGGCTATATTGCCATTGCAAACGACCACCGCGGGCATGGTGAAAGTGTCCGTGATGCAAATGACAGAGGCTATATGTATGAAGGAGGCTTTCAGGCTCTGATAGAGGATGTCCACGAGATAACCCTTGAGGTAAAGGAATATGCGGCGAAAAAATGCGGACAGAAAAAACTGCCTGTCGTTCTTATCGGACACAGCATGGGTTCCTTAGCCGCAAGATGCTATATCAGAAAATATGACGCGGATATTGATAAGCTGGTAATAATCGGCTGTCCTTCAAAATCGGATATGATGAAGGAGGGACTCCTTATCCTTAAGGTCCTCGGTAAAATAGAGGGAAAAAAATACCGCTCGCGATTGGCAAAGCTGCTGATAATGGGTGTGTCCTATGAACTGAAATTCTGGAATGAGCATTTGCATAACGCATGGACAAATTCCGAGCGTGAGGCTGTAATAGAGCATAATAATGATCCTATGTGCAGATTTTTATTCACGATAAGCGGATATGAGGAAATGATAAAAATGGCTATGCTCACCTATTCCGGAGATTATGTTCCTCAGAATCCCGATATGCCGATACGCTTCTTTTCAGGAGAGGATGATCCCTGTTCATTATCAAAGGGAAAGTATGTCGAAGCCTTGCGTACATTGAGTATTATCGGATATAAGGATGTGCGCTGTAAGCTTTATCCCGGTATGCGCCATGATATCCTGCATGAAAGATTTAAGGTACTGGTTTATGACGATATCCTCAAATTTATTGAAAAAATAACAGTATCAGTCTGAAAACCGTTTCAGCCTCCCGATAATAATATTTATTCCACCTATATGTTCCCCCTATATAAAAGAACGTTCCCGTAAGTTTTTTGCAGGAGCGTTCTTTTTATAGTAAACGACAATAATAATTTTACTTAAGGCAACACCGCCGGGCGACCGCCTGACGGCTTTGCACGCCATCTTTCGGCAAATTTTCCGTCATTTTCGCCAAAATCTCCTTGAAATACGTCAGTATTCCTGCGTCGATTTTGTCAATCTGACAAAAAATTATGCTCGAAATCTGACGCGCAATCTCTGTGCGGTGTTGCCTTAATAGTCCGGACGGAAGAAAGCTTTTAATTGAGGCGACCTTTATACAGGCAAAGACAGACGGCGTCGCTGTATTAGAGATCGGCGAAGTTGTCTGGGGACTTGGCGAATTTTTTGACAATGATATCGGCAAATTGATCTATGCCTTTCATGATGCAAATAGCAGAATTGCGCCCAAAGTTGAACTGCGCCTGCAGATCGGTTTGTCAAGGCATTGTCCGATCAATTATTTGCAGGATTGCCTGAAACACTTCTGGGGACGTAAGGAGTTTTATTCAATCGAGCTGTACGGCGATGAACTGGCACAGCCTATTGAAAACTTTATCCCTGTTTATGAAAAAGCCGCTGAAAACGGGCTGGTTCTGAAAGCGCATGTCGGTGAATGGGGAACTGCGCAGGATATTGTCACTGCCGTCAAAGCATTACACCTTGATGAAGCACAGCATGGTATTGCTGCTGTTGAAGATGTGGTCGATTTTCTTGTGGAAAACAATATCAGACTGAACATCACCCCGTCGAGTAATGTCCTGTTAGGTCGTGTACCGGATATGGCTGACCACCCTATAGCACAGCTTTATCGTAAAGGAGTAAATGTCACTATCAATTCTGACGATGTGCTTATTTTTGATTCCGATGTATCGAAGGAATACCTGCGTTTGTACCGATCAGGCTGCCTGACAACAGAAGAACTTGATGATATCAGGTTGAATGGCTTAAAATAATATAAATACGAATTAACAGGAGAAAAGCATGATAAAAACAACTCGTCTGAACTTGCGTAATTTTGAAATAACTGACGCTTATGAGGTGAAGAGATCATGAGGTTTGACGAAAAATGGATAAGAGCGCATCTTCCGCAGGACTGTGCAGATGAACCGTTAGATATATTCTCCGGATACTATCTGGCCGGGCTGACCGTAATGTCAGAGGGAGAACGAGGAGGATCGGACACAGCAGTATATCGGGCAAAAAGTGAAGACGATCTGAGATATTGGCAGCTTGAAAAAATCTGTCATTTTGTGGGAGAAGCCGATCACTCAAAGGTCTGGCGGTATTACAGAGATCACGCAGAATCATAATAATATCACTGGCGGTGCGGTGAAATTCAGGGAGAAGGCGGAAAAGAAAGGGTTAAGGATCATAGATGTACTGAGTTGAATATAGTGCATTTTATTGTACATTTTAGACATAAAAGAAAATATAGAACTTGTATAATTATGTAGAATGTGATAGAATTATTATGTATATAATTTTGCTATACTTTTCGGAGGTATGGAGATGGCTAAAGCAGTTAAAAAGGGAAAAGAGGTTTCTTTGGAGACCGTTTTATGGAATTGTCGTGTTGCACTTCGTGGTGTTGGCAGTACGGAGAAAAACAGAGAGGTAAACTATACTCGTAACAGTAAAAGAACGCTTACAGGGCTGATGCAGGCTGCCTACAGAGTGTTTTTCTTTTGTTTGCACATTCCATCTTGAACTGCTCCGTCAGATGGTATATAATTATGGCAGAAGCTCTCAGGAGGTGAGGGGAATGGGTATCTTTGTAAATCCGGGAAATGCAAGCTTTACAGAGGCTTTGAATTCAAAAATATATGTGGATAAATCCGGTTTGATTTCTGTAATCAATCATAGGTTAAAAACTAAGCAGAAGTATATCTGTGTCAGCCGTCCGAGAAGATTTGGTAAGTCACTCAATTTGGGTATGCTTGTTGCTTTCTACAGCAAGGGCTGCGAAAGTCATGAGCTTTTTGACAATCTTGTTATTTCAAAAATGGAAGGATATACGGAGCATCTGAATAAGTATAATGTTATTTATCTGAATATGCAGCGTTTTCTCAGCAGCAGTGATGATATTGACGCTATGCTCCGGTTGCTGAAAAAAAGATTGGTAAAAGATCTGCAAAAGGAGTTTCCCGGAGCAATATCCGATCCGGATGATGATATTACATTCAGCCTTGAAGAAATATATGACGAGACCGGAAACCCGTTTGTTTTTTTGATAGATGAATGGGATTGCGTTATGCGTGAGAATATGGATAACAAGGATGCTCAAAAGACATACCTTGATTTTATCCGTAATCTCCTTAAAGACCAGACTTACGTTGCCCTTGCCTATATGACAGGCATACTGCCGATCAAAAAATACGGCACACATTCGGCACTTAATATGTTTGATGAATACTCTATGCTTGAATCCCTGCCCTTCCAGAATTATACAGGATTTACAGGGGAAGAAGTCAGGTCTCTTTGTGACGAGTACGGTGTTGACTTTGAGAGTATGAAGGCATGGTATGACGGATATGAGCTTAACGGTACCGAGCTTTATTGTCCAAGGTCTGTTCTTGCAGCTATTGATAAGAAAGCCTTTTCAAACTACTGGACGCAGACAGAAACCTATGAAGCCCTTGCAAAATATATTTCCATGAATTTTGACGGCTTGCATGAGACGATAGAAAAGCTTCTTGCAGGTCAGGAACAGTCTGTTGATACCAGGACTTTTTCCAATGATATGGTAACATTTGCAAACAAGGATGATATTCTGACACTGCTTATTCATTTAGGCTATTTGGGTTACAGATCGGATAAAAAAACAGCCTATATTCCGAACAAAGAGATATATGATGAATATGTTGCAAGTATGAGAGCAAAGGGTTTATGGAAGGAAACAATAGAAGCTGTTCTGAAATCAAAGCAGCTTCTTGTAGATACTCTTGCAGGAAAAGCGGATGTGGTTGCCGATTGTATCAGACGGGTACACGAACAGAATAGCTCTGTCCTCAACTACAACAACGAGCAGTCCCTGCG
>CAMVQZ010000024.1 GCA_947169745.1 uncultured Clostridia bacterium | reverse complement strand
TTGGTTCACCCCTTTGGCTCCGTGCCAAAGGCACGCACCGCATAAAGCTATCGGTATATCAGAACAAGCCAGATACGCATCAAAGCTACAACCAGAATTTTTTTAAATTTTAAAAAGTCTCAGCATAAATAAAACCGGCAGGTCTCAATTAAAGATCTGCCGGCAGTTTTTTATGTTTTATTATTTTGTAACGTGCTTTATAAGGCCGCCGTCTGAGATTATGCTCTGGATAAAGGGCGGAAACGGCTCTGCCTGATAGGTTTTTCCTGTTGTATTGTCGGTAATGATACCGGTATCGAAATCAACCTCAACCTCGTCTCCTGCCTTTATTTCAGCGGCAGCAGCATCACATTCAAGAATAGGAAGTCCGATATTGATAGAATTCCTGTAGAATATCCTTGCGAATGTAGACGCAATAACGCAGCTGATGCCGGAAGCCTTGATAGCAATCGGCGCGTGCTCTCTTGAAGAACCGCAGCCGAAATTCTTCTCAGCCACCATTATATCTCCCTCTTTTACCCTGCTTGTAAATTCGTTATCAATATCCTCCATACAGTGGGAAGCAAGCTCCTTGTGAGAGCTGGTATTCAGATATCTTGCAGGAATTATAACATCGGTATCCACATTATCTCCGTATTTATGTACAGTACCTTTTGCTTTCATAATATATGTCCTTTCCCGGAGCGTCTGCTCCTGATTATTTTACCTTTCCGGGGTCTGTGATATATCCGGTAACTGCGCTTGCAGCTGCAACAGCCGGACTTGAAAGATATACCTCGGACTCAACGTGACCCATTCTTCCTACAAAGTTTCTGTTTGTAGTAGAAATAGCTTTTTCGCCCTTTGCAAGTATACCCATATGACCGCCGAGACACGGGCCGCAGGTTGGAGTTGATACAACTGCTCCGGCCTCGATGAAGATATCAAAAAGACCCTCGTGCATAGCCTGTAAATAAACATTCTGTGTGCCTGGAATAATAATGCAGCGCACACCCTTTGCGATCTTTTTGCCCCTCAGTACATCCGCAGCGGCTCTGAGATCAGATATTCTGCCGTTTGTACAGGATCCGATAACAGCCTGATCTATTTTTACCTCTGTCTCACCTATCTCGTCAACAGTTCTTGCATTTTCCGGAAGGTGGGGGAAAGCAACAGTAGGACGAAGCTTTGAAAGATCTATAACATACTCTTCATCATATTCAGCGTCATCATCAGCAAAATATTCCACCGGCTCGCCCTGGAAGCGATCCTTGATATATTCTCTTGTGATATCATCAACAGGGAATATGCCGTTTTTCGCGCCTGCCTCGATAGCCATATTGGCAATGCAGAGTCTGTCGTCAATATTAAGATATTTAAGTCCGTCGCCAAAGAATTCCATTGATCTGTAAAGAGCGCCGTCAACGCCTATCATACCGATGATATGAAGGATAACGTCTTTTCCGCTGATAAATTCAGCCGGCTTTCCGGTGAGAACAAACTTTATAGCAGAGGGCACCTTGAACCATGCCTTTCCGCTTATCATTCCGGCAGCCATATCAGTTGAACCAACGCCGGTGGAAAAAGCTCCGAGAGCGCCGTAGGTACAGGTGTGGCTGTCAGCTCCGATACAGAGTGTACCGGGGCCTACAAGACCCTTTTCCGGGAGAAGAGCATGCTCTATACCCATCTGTCCCACATCAAAAAAGTTCTTGATGTCATATTTATCAGCAAAGCGCCTTACCTGAGCGCACTGCTCAGCTGCCTTGATATCCTTGTTAGGTGTAAAGTGATCCATTACCATTGCGATCCTGCTGTTGTCAAAGACCTGGCAGGCTCCGCCGTCATTAAAAACATTGATAGCAACAGGGGATGTGATATCATTTCCCAGTACCATATCCAGTTTTGCCTCAATGAGCTGTCCCGCTTTTACAGAATCAAGACCTGCATGGGCAGCGAGAATTTTCTGTGACATTGTCATTCCCATATTAATAATCCTCCTGTATTAGTATCAGGGCAATACCGCACAAAAATGTGGCGCCAAGCCGTCAGGCAGTCTTTGTGCGGTGTTGCCTCAGATCCTGGTCATATAAAATCTGATATTTTTATCTGTTTTTGAATAAAGCACATTTCCGTACTTTTCTTCCTCACAAAGGGCATATTTGTTTTCTTTAACGCCCTCTGCTTCGATTTCTATAGTGCAGTCCTCATTTATCCTGTAGGATCCGTTGATATCGCTGCCCCCGGATGTGAGTATCATTGTACCGTCATCCTTGAACCAGAGGGCGCTGCCGTAATACCAGGCGTTCTTGTCGGCTCCCGGTACCACCTTTTCCGGATCCTCTCCGAAGGCTGAACCGTCCAGATACTGCCATCCGCCGGTCAGTATCATTTTCTTTGCCTCCTCCGGAGTCTTTACTATCTGAGAAGCATCAGTCTGAGATGTTTCAGTGCTTTCCTCAGAAACAGCACTGCTCCCGGCCTGTGAGGAAGCAGTATCTGTGCTGCCGGAAGCGGATGAAGTCTGACTTTCCCGTGTATCGGAGGAAGTCTCTCCCTTTTCCGCACCGCATCCGGTAAACATCAGTGCTGCTAAGAATAATATTGCAGTCAATCTGGCAGATCTTTTCAACCGGAACAACCTCCTTTTAAATAAACACCACCAAAGTCTTTCGGCTTTGATGGTGAATAATGTTATATCAATCCTTAAAAAGACTCTTGACTTTATCAAAGAAACTGGATCGTTTCTGGTAATTCTTTGTAGTGCAGGAGCTGTCGAACTGTCTGAGGATATTTTTCTGATCCTCGGAAAGATTTCTCGGCACCTCAACTGTGACCTTCACATACTGGTCACCCCTGCCCCGGGAATTAAGATGCTGTATACCCTTTCCCTTGAGCTTGAAAATATCTCCCGGCTGAGTACCCGGATGCACCATATAGCTTGCCTTACCGTCCAGTGTCGGAACAATGACCTCGTGACCAAGGGCAGCCTGGGTGAAGGTTATGGGTATCTCGCACCATACGTCATCACCCTTGCGGTCGAAGATCTCATGCTTCTTGACATTTACATAAATATGAAGATCTCCTGCCGGTCCTCCGTTATAGCCGCTGTTGCCGTGACCGCCGATATTTATTATCTGATCCTGGCTTATTCCGGCAGGTACTGTTACAGTAACAGTCCTTGAATTGCGGCTTCTGCCCACGCCTGAGCATTTCGGACATGGTTTTTCTATTACTTTTCCCTTGCCGCGGCACTTATCGCAGGCCTGAGAGGTCTGGACAACACCAAAGGGAGTTCTCTTCTGAGTAGTTACCTGTCCGGTGCCCTTACAATCCGGACAAGTTTTCATTTTTGTGCCCTCTGAAGCACCCGTTCCCTTACATGCCTTACAGTTCTCTACATTCTGGTATGTAATCTCCTTTTTGCAGCCCTTAGCCGCCTCTTCAAAGGATATGGTAAGAGTAGCCTCAACATCCGAGCCCCTTCTCGGCGCATTCTGATTCCTTGCATTTCTTACGCCGAAGCCTCCGAAAAAGCTGTTGAAAATATCGCCGATATCTATATCCTGACCAAAGGGATTTCCGCCGCCGTATGCGGTCGAGCCGGCTCCGAAATTCGGATCGACACCGGCAAAGCCGTATCTGTCATACCTCGATCTTTTTTCCTTATCGGAAAGGACCTCATAAGCTTCATTGACTTCTTTGAATTTCGCTTCTGCTTCCTTGTTTCCCGGATTAAGATCAGGATGATACTTTTTTGCCTGCTTACGGAATGCTTTTTTTATTTCATCATCAGAAGCGCTTTTTCCCACGCCAAGCACTTCGTAGTAATCTCTTTTGTCTGCCAAACAATACCACCCCAGTACAATCTGTAATGAACAAGGACATCATCCCATCCTGCTCATCATTACCGGAAGGGAAAACCTTTTATCCGGCTTTCCCTCCCGACTGAATACTTCTGACGAAAAAATCAGTTATCGTCAACGTCTGTGAAGTCAGCATTATAAACGCCGTTATCATCTGTCTGGGGAGCCTGCTGTGCAGCTGCGCCCTGAGCAGCAGCATCCTGATAAAGCTTCTCGGAAACTGCATACATTGACTTCTGGAGATCATCCTTAGCGGACTGGATAGCATCCATATCTGTTCCTGCAAGAGCTGCCTTTACTGTAGCAACCTTGCTGTTAAGAGTATCCTTATCCTCATCGGAGATATGATCTCCGTTTTCTGAAAGGAGCTTTTCAACAGCATATACCAGGTTTTCTGCGTCGTTTCTCTTGTCAACCTCTTCCCTGCGCTTTTTATCCTCAGATGCATACTGCTCAGCATCCTTGATAGCCTTCTCTATATCGTCCTTATTCATATTTGTGCTTGATGTTATAGTAATGTGCTGCTCTCTGCCTGTTCCCAGATCCTTTGCAGAAACATTAACGATACCGTTTGCGTCTATATCAAATGTAACCTCGATCTGAGGAACACCTCTCATAGCGGGAGCGATACCGTCCAGCTTGAAGAGACCCAGCTGCTTGTTGTCTCTTGCAAATTCACGCTCACCCTGAAGAACATTGACCTCAACCTGTGTCTGGTTATCGGCAGCTGTTGAGAAGATCTGGCTCTTCTTTGTGGGGATTGTTGTATTTCTGTCGATGATCTTTGTCATAACGCCGCCCTGTGTCTCAACGCCCAGTGAAAGGGGTGTTACATCGAGGAGGAGGAGACCCTGAACATCACCTGAAAGAACACCTGCCTGGATAGCAGCGCCGATAGCAACACACTCATCCGGGTTAATGCCCTTGAAGGGATCCTTGCCTATAAGACCCTTTACAGCCTCCTGAACAGCAGGAATTCTTGAAGAACCGCCTACCATGAGAACCTTGTCTATCTCACCGATAGACAGACCTGAATCTGAAAGTGCCTGACGTACCGGACCCATTGTCTTTTCAACAAGATCAGCTGTAAGCTCGTTGAATTTTGCTCTTGTAAGAGTATAATCGAGGTGCTTGGGACCTGTTGCATCTGCTGTGATGAAGGGGATATTGATCTCAGCTGAGGTTATGCCTGAAAGCTCGATCTTTGCCTTCTCAGCCTCATCCTTAAGTCTCTGCATAGCAGTCTTATCTCCGGAAAGATCTATTCCGTTGTCATTCTTGAAGCTCTGTACCAGCCAGTCAATGATCTTCTGGTCAAAATCGTCGCCGCCCAGGTGGTTATTACCTGCGGTTGCAAGAACCTCCTGAACACCGTCGCCCATTTCGATTATAGATACATCGAAAGTACCGCCGCCAAGGTCATATACCATTACCTTCTGGTCATTTTCCTTATCTACGCCATAGGAAAGCGCAGCTGCTGTAGGCTCGTTGATGATTCTCTTTACATCCAGACCAGCGATCTTACCGGCATCCTTTGTTGCCTGACGCTGTGAATCTGTAAAGTATGCAGGAACAGTGATAACTGCCTGTGTAACTGTCTCTCCGAGATAAGCCTCTGCATCCTTCTTGAGCTTTGTCAGGATCATTGCAGAGATCTCCTGAGGAGTATATTCCTTATTGTTGACCTTTACCTTATGGGATGTACCCATTTCTCTCTTTATAGAAGCTATTGTATTATCAGGGTTTGAAACTGCCTGACGCTTTGCAACCTGACCTACAAGTCTTTCTCCGTTCTTAGCGAATGCAACTACTGACGGTGTGGTTCTTGAACCCTCTGCATTTGCAATAACTACCGGCTCGCCGCCTTCGATAACTGCAACACATGAATTTGTTGTACCAAGATCAATACCAATTGTTTTTGCCATAGTAATTTTCCTCCAGTTTGTATTTTATTATTGATTTATTATTTTCGGCTCATGCCGTTATTTCACTGTTCTTCTGATATCTGCACCATTGCATGGCGGATTATCTTATCGCCTATCTTATAGCCCTTCTGATAGACAGAAACTATATGATCTCCTTCAAGCTCATCATCAGCTACTCTTGAAATAGCATTATGGAACTGGGGATCAAACTCTTCTCCTCTTTCACCGAATTCTTCAACATTAAGCTGCTTGAATGCATTCTCAAGCTGCTTCTGGATCATTTCAAGTCCCTTCTTGAAATCATCTCCGGTACTGGTCTCTGATGAAAGCGCAAGAGCAAAATTATCAGCTACCGGTAAAAATGCCTCCACAGTGGTTGCCACTGCATTATCAAATGTAGCAAGCTTTTCTTTCTCTGTTCTTTTGCGGAAATTATCATACTCCGCAGCCATTCTCAGGAACTGATCCTTCTGTGAATCAAATTCAGCCTTAAGCTTTTCATATTCTTCTTTACTTACAGTTTCTTCCTGTTTTTCCGGAGCCGTTGTCTTAGCAGAAGCCTTTGACTCCGTCTTAGCAGATTTTTTCCTTGCCAAGATTAATTCTCTCCTTTCGTACATCGGATCATGATATCATCCGGATATTATTTCTCCCAGCAGCTCGCCCACAACGGACGCTGTATATTCAAGGGTTGAGGTTATCCTCGAATAATCCATCCTGACCGGTCCTATCAGTGCAAGTGCTCCGGAGCATTCCTCAGATGCCGTATATCTGGATACTACCACACTCAGGTTTGAAAGCGCAGGATTATTGATCTCGCTGCCGATAAGAATGCTTGCCTTTGTTCCGGCTGAGGAAAATATCTTTGAAAGCTCATTTGATCTTCCCAGAAACTCCATTACCCTCTTACCGTCACTGGAGGTAAGCTCCGGCATGATAAACAGATTTGACTGTCCCTTGATAGCAACGCTTGTTGACGCAGCCTCCTTTGCGGCTTCACTCACCGCAAGAAGAACATTTGACATAAGCATTGACATTTCTCCCAGGGAAACCGCTGTACTCTGCATGAATGCAGGTGTAACACCAGTTACAGGAAGCCCGGAAAAATGCTCGTTGACAGTGTCAGAAAACATTTTTATCAGCTCCGGCGTGATAACAAAATCGCACCGGAAAAGTCTTGTCTTTACAGATCCTGTTGATGTCACAAGCACAGCCATTGCTGTACAGCCGCCGGTCTGGACAAACTCTATTCTTCGTATCACTGCGCTGTCGCCTGTTGGCGCTGCTGCCAGTGCGGCGCAGCCTGTCATTGCAGACAGGAGTGATGCTGCATTTTCAAGCAGGTGCTCCGGAGCGTCCGAGCTCAGATACAGAGTATCATCTATTTTTGTCTGCTCATATTTGCTCAGCGGAGAATTCTTCATAAGCTTGTCTACATATATTCTGTATCCCAGCTCTGTTGGTATTCTGCCTGATGATGTATGGGTCTGTTCCAGAAGTCCGATAGAGGCAAGCTCAGCCATATCGTTCCTTATGGTTGCCGACGAAACATTAAAATCCAGCGATTCGCTGAGAGATTTTGATCCGACGGGCTCACCTGTGCGGATATAACTTTCTATGACCGCTTCAAGGATCTTCATTTTTCTTTGAGTCGGTTCCATATAAGCCACCTCTCTGTTAGCACTCTCGATGTCTGAGTGCTAATCTAATATTAGATTAGCACCATTTTCATAAATTGTCAACATTTATTTTATTAAATTATTGTAATATTGATGCCCGGATATCAGTATTACATCTTATGCGGATACTTTTCCTATTATTGATACCCTTATTATTATCTGTCTTTTTTATATGATGATACAGAAAAAACCGGAGTTATCACTCTCCGGTTCTGTCTGCTATCAGGTTGTTGTTTTTCTTCTTGTAGAATAGATAACATTTCCATTCCATATATCTATCATTTCCCTGGCTGTTTTCAGATCAAACTCATATCTTTTTCCAAGCTTCAGCCATTCGATCTCAAGATATTTCTTTGTCTCTTTTTCATAATCCTCTTTGGAGACCTTCTTATCATTTACATAATAATCAGCTCCTCCGTCATCGCCGTAGCCTGCTCCTTCGTCATTTGAAGCGGTAAACATTTCCTTTACCTCATCTCCTGTTTTCTGAGAGACTATCATTCTGTCAGTGCCGTTATGTAGTGCCTTATCCATAAAATAATGTTTATCCCCGTTTGCATATATCTGGCCGTAGCACGAGGAGAGGGGCAGTCTGGCAATATCATTATCTATAATACTGTAGATCCTGCATTCATTTTCATAATTCATTCCCTCAGAAATGAAAAGCTCCGGTATTCCGTCTCCGTCCACATCAAACAGATCAAAGCCGTCCATATTTTTATCCTTATCCTCTTCAACGGCCTTTTCGATTGTTTCCTTATAAAGACTTTTCCAGTCGGCTGAGGGCACGGCATAGCCGAACTGAAGGAGTTCTTTTCTTGCTCTGTCGAGAGATTTTTTGATATCAGATTTACTGCATCCGCTGAATATTACCTTCTGTGCTGATTTTTCCAGTTCTCCGCTTTCCTTTTTAAATTCCTCTGATTTTCCTTTTCTTCCGTCCAGAGTTTTCTCCACTGAGAATTTCCCCGATTTCAGCTCGCTCCATTCCTCATACAGAGGCTCGTCCTTTGATTTTTTTGTCAGAAGGTATCTGTGTCCCTGTCTTTTGGTATATTCAAGATAATACCTGTCTCTGGTTATGAGTTCCTTATCGGCTTTAATATTTATCTCCTCTTCCGGAGAAATACCGGAATAGATCAATTCTGTTTTATTTCCGTCAAAGGAATACACCTGCACCGTATTTTTATATTCATTCTTTTTATCTGTTTCTCCCCAGGCACAGATAAATTCATCTATCTGGTCACCGTCAAAATCATATTTTCTGACAGTTGTCACTCCTGTGAGGCAATATCCCTGATTTTTTCCTTCAGTCTCCACTGCTCTCGGCGAGCCGTATTTTGCAGCAAGCTCTGATGCAAGCTTCATATATGCCTCATCAACGCCCTTGATGATTTTTTCCTGTTTTTTCAGCTCCTGAGCTCCTGTTTTTTCATATCCCTCTTCAAGCTTTTTTACGGCCTTATTCTTATCTCCCATACCAAGGTAGCATCTTGAAAGACTAAGGTAATTTTCCGCATCCGGTTTTATTTCGAGAGCCTTTTCATAGGCCTCTGCAGCTTTTTCAAATTTTTCTTCAGCATAATATTTTTTTCCGTATGCTGTCTGCTGTTTCTCTTCATTTTCCGAAAGCTTATCTTTTATAATAACAACGCCTGTAATGATCCCGGCAACAAGCAGGACAAGCATTATAATGATTGCAATGACAAGTCCTTTATTATTTTCCTTTTCCTCTGCGTTATCCTCCGGAACAGCTATTCCGCAAAAGGGACAAACCTCCTGTTCCTCATTGATTTCCTTGCCGCAAAATTCACATTTTTTCATTCTTTTACCCCTTCAGTTATCGGATTATTTTCTGTTTTGCCGTTATCAGACAAGGACAGCAGCCAGGTCGTAGCAAATGCTGTTCCTGCTATCAATACTATGGCAAAAATAATAATGAAGAAATATGTAAGCTTTGATATAGGCTTTTCTTCTTTTTCATCCTGCTTCTTATTATTTTCAGCCCCCGGTATATATGCGTGCTCCGGTTTCGGGATCGTTATTACAGATACGTCATTTTCGGTCTGTTCACCGCCAATGCTGCCGCATCCGGGACAGACCTTCTTATCCTCATCAAATTCCAATCCGCAGTTTTTACATATCTTCATCTTCTCATCCCATTTCCTTTTTTTCTTCTCCCCCCAATTATACCATATCCCCCACTCCTTGTAAACCAGCGTGACGCAGCGTCGACGCTGCACCCATATTCGCGGTGCGTGCTCGCACTGAGCGATTCGCGTAGTCGCTCATTCCATTCGCTCGGTCGTGCGTGCATATACTTTCGCGGCGCGGCGGTAGGTAATGTTGAATGTTGCCGGGGTAGTCTTTTCGCGTCTGGTTTGTCCTGATGAACCGCCGGTTCTCTGCAGGGCGTGCCTCCGGCACGGGGTCAAAGGGGGACCCACAAAGGAGGGCTGCGCCCCCCTTTGAGTTTGCCCCCTTTGAAAATCCCCCTCCTTAAACTCCCTGCTGTGCGGTCAGGGAAGTTTATATGGCTATTTCGGCTGGGTATGAGCCGGGCAGACCATAGCTATAATCGGTAGGTCTGTATGAAAATCCGTGGCTACATACGAACCTCCGCATCAATTCAATGAAACAACAGTCACTTTTCATCTCAAAAAAACTATAAAAGGAGCGACTATTCACTTTCCATTTCAAAAAATCATTGCCGCACACCGGATGTCTGGTTCCGGGATGCGGCAATCAATTATCAAAGCTCTACCTTGGGAAGCTTGTCAAAGCTTGCCTGAAGCTCCTCGTCTGTGGGGATATAATCATTCATTCTTCCTTCATGGAAAGCGCTGTATGCGCTCATATCGAAATATCCTGTTCCTGTAAGTCCGAAAAGGATTGTTTTTTCTTCTCCTGTTTTCTTGCATTTCAGAGCCTCATCGATAGCGCCCTTGATAGCGTGTGATGACTCAGGTGCCGGGAGTATTGTCTCGACTCTTGCAAAGAGCTTTGCTGCCTCAAATACCTTTGTCTGCTCATATGAAACAGCCTCCATAAGACCGTCATGATAAAGCTTTGAAAGGATGGGAGACATTCCGTGATATCTCAGTCCGCCTGCGTGGTTTGCAGAGGGAATAAAGCTGCTGCCAAGAGTATACATCTTAGCCATAGGAGTTACCTTTCCTGTATCGCAGAAGTCATATGCATATTTTCCTCTTGTAAAGGAGGGGCAGGATGCCGGCTCTACAGCCACGATTCTTACTTTATTTCCGTCAACTATCTTATCTCTCATAAAGGGAGCGATAAGTCCGCCCAGGTTGGATCCGCCGCCTGCGCATCCTACTACAACATCGGGATATTCGCCCAGTATCTCCATTGCCTTCTTTGCCTCAAGACCGATAATAGACTGATGGAGAAGCACCTGATTAAGAACAGAACCGAGAACATATCTGCAGCCCTCTGTTGTTGTAGCCTTTTCCACTGCCTCTGAAATAGCGCATCCCAGGCTTCCGGTAGTTCCGGGATTCTCAGCAAGTATCTTTCTTCCTACTTCTGTTGTATCTGAAGGGCTGGGTATAACGTCTGCGTCAAAGGTCTGCATAACAGCCTTTCTGTACGGCTTCTGTTCAAATGAACATTTTACCATATATACGGTGAGGGGAATATTGAAGTAAGCGCAAGCCTCTGAAAGAGCTGTTCCCCACTGACCTGCACCTGTCTCTGTTGTAAGAGAGGTAAGTCCCTGTTTTTTCGCATAATAAGCCTGAGCAATTGCAGAATTGAGCTTATGGCTTCCGGAGGTATTATTGCCCTCAAACTTATAATATATCTTAGCAGGAGTTCCCAGCTCCTTCTCCAGATTGTAAGCGCGGATAAGAGGTGAAGGTCTGTATATCTTATACATTTCCTGTATCTCTTCCGGGATATCAAAATATCTTGTTTTACAGTCCATTTCCTGATGAGCAAGCTCCTTGCAGAAAATAGGATATAATTCTTCTTCTTTTATAGGTTTGAGAGTTCCGGGATTAAGAAGAGGATCGGGCTGCTCTTTCATATCCGCACGAAGATTATACCACTGCTTTGGCATCTGATCTTCTGAAAGATAGAATCTATAGGGTATCTTTGCCATAATAAAAACTCCTTTGTGATATAGTGATCTCAAACCCATCTGCGGGAAAAACACAAGTACTTAAAAGCACAGACATTTCAAGGGCGGAAACTATATTGATACATATTTCTTTTTTCTGGTTTTCCAATAAAATTATATTGTATGTTTATTCCTTTGTCAATACTTTTATCATTTAAATTAATAAAGCCGACAGCAGAGCGCCTCCGCTGTCGATCCGCGTTATTGCTCATTCCATTCGCTCTGTCGTGAGTGCCAATACTCTTGTTGTGCGGCATCCGGCGCGCATTTTCTCAGTCAATACTCTCACCCTCTGCCAAAAAACAGACTTACTACAAAAGGAGCAAAGGCACAACCACAATTATTATTTTGTTTATTTTTTTTTAAAAAAATCATTATTTATAATTTAAAATCAACAAAGAATATGTTATAATTACCACGTAGACTTTAAAAAGGGGAGGTGCTGATATTTGAATTACGATTATTTTACTATCAATTTTTATCCGTTGTTAGGATTATCTTTCCTGATGGCATTTTTATGGCGGAATTCTCATCTTGATAAAAAGATAAGAAATAACTTTTATCTTCTGTCAGCACTTATCTGCATAGAGCTTATGATATATAATCTGGAATTATATCTTTCCGGGATAACAGGTTATACAATGATACTGACGTCGGTCACTGCCATCGGGTATTGTCTGAGGCCGATAATGATATATTTTTTCATTCTGATCGTAATCAGAGATGAAACGAAAAAGGGGATCAAGATACCTCTTGTATTTCCCTTTGTGCTTAATATTTTCTATGCCCTGTCCACATTTTTTACAAAACTGTCTTATTTCTATGATGACAAGAATGTCTTTCACAGAGGACCCTTAGGCTGGACGCCTCATATTATTGTTATGGTCTATCTGATGTTCCTTGTAATGCTCTGCTTTAACAAAACAGGAAAAAAGAAAAAATTTGAGAGATACATTATATTGTCCATATCTGTTGTTCTCACATTAGGGATATTAGCCGAAACAATGTTCGGGTGCTATGCTGTACTCAGATGTGCCGCTGTTGCGAGCCTGAATATTTATTATATGTTCTTCCAGTCGGCTATCTACAAGGATGAAATAATAGAAAAACACATTGAGCAGACAAAAATGTCGGAAAATCTTAATCTGCAGATGGTAACAGCTCTTGCGAGGACTGTGGATGCAAAGGATTCCTATACTAACGGTCATTCCCAGAGAGTTGCAGATTATTCAAGAGAGATTGCAAGAAGGCTTAACAAATCCGAGGAATTCCAGCGGGAAATATATTATATGGGACTTCTTCACGATATCGGAAAGATAGGCATACCGGATACCATAATCAATAAAAAGGGAAAGCTCACCGATGAGGAATTCAATATAATAAAATCCCATCCTGAGATAGGAGCCGAGGTGCTCTCTGATATCACAGAAATGCCCAATCTCTATTACGGGGCAAGGTGGCACCACGAAAGATATGACGGAACCGGATATCCCGACAGGCTCAAAGCCGATCAGATACCCATTGAAGCAAGGATTGTAGCGGTTGCAGACGCTTATGATGCTATGTCCTCAAAAAGAAGCTACAGGGATGTTCTTCCACAGAGTGTGGTAAGAAGCGAAATAGAAAAATCAAAGCGCACACAGCACGATCCCTTCATCGCAAATGTTATGCTTGAAATGATGGATGAGGATCCGGATTACAATATGAAGGAAAGATAAAGACGGATCTTTCAACATATGGTCACCCATTGTTGAAAAGTCCGTCTGATTTATTCTATCATATTATCTTGCTGTACAAAAAACAACTAAGGGGTATATTCTTTTCGTGGAGATACAGCTCTATTTCTCTTTTTTGTTCCAGAGTAAAGCCTCTCCTCTCGTAGAACTGATATGTACAGTTTGAATCGGTAAAAAGGTATAATAGTTTTTTCTTTTCAGAATCCTCAAGCTTTCCGAGAAGCATTGTACCTATTCCTTTTCCTTCCTCCTCAGGTTTCACTGCCAGAAAGCCTATTTCTCCATCCGGGCTTTTATATCTGACAAATTCCTTATACATATCCTCATTTGCATCACTGTAGCTCTGAGCGCCTCCCTTGAAAAATATTCTCATAAGAAATTCGGAAACACCTATGATGATTCTTGCAAATACTGATCTGAATGCCTTTTTTTCTCCCTTTATATCTGCCAGGAGCAGACCTACCGGCTCGTCATTTTCAAATGCTCCGATTATTCTTGTAGCCCTGCAAAGCTCCATATACATAAAATATCTGCTGTAAAGTCTGATCTCAGAGGGTTTGTCGGTATAATTCCTTACTCCCATCCCAAGAGCCGAAAATTCAGTTATTTTTCTTATATCCTTTTTTCTGAGCTTATTTCTTATTTCCATTTTTTCTCCTGATACGAGGCTTCCCCTTCATTCAGATCCTGTATCCACTTATATCAAAAATATTATGTCAAAAAAGATCCGGACACCCAAAGAGGCTCCGGATCTTTTTTATGTAATTACTTATTCCTCTGTCTCAGCCTCATCGGATTTATTTTCTTCCTCAATGCTTTCGCTGTTGTCATTGGGATCCTCATGGGGTACTCTCGCAATAGTTGCTACCTTGCTTTCGTCGCCGGTTTTCATAACTATAACTCCCTTTGAGGGTCTTGCGCATATTCTTACTGATGAAGCCTCTATTCTGATTATTATACCGCTGTCAGAAATAATAATGATATCATCATCCAGATCCACAGCCTTTATAGCTGCAACCTTACCATATTTATCCGTATGATAATTTGTCAGACCGTAGCCGCCTCTTGACTGTACACGGTAATCCTCCTGATTTGAAAGTCTGCCGTAGCCTGTTTCAGAAACAGTAAGTATAAGAGAGCCTTCTCTGAGAATAGACATTCCTATTACCCTGTCGTCATCTCTGAGAGTAATAGCCTTGACGCCTCTTGCGCCTCTTCCCATAGCTCTTACATCTGTTTCCCTGAACCGGATAGCCATTCCGTTTCTTGTAGCTGCAAGAAGCTGGGAATTACCGTCTGTAAGTCTTACCCATGTAAGCTCGTCATCCTCATCCAGATCAATAGCGATAAGGCCGCCCTTTCTGTTGGTATAGAAATCCTTTGTTGCTGTCCTCTTGATAATACCCTTCTTGGTTATCATCACAAGGTACATATTTTCGTCTCCCTCTTCGGGAACTCTTATCATTGAGGTAACCTTTTCATCAGGTGCCAGAGGAAGCAGGTTATTGATATTCATACCCTTTGAGGTTCTGGAGCCCTCCGGTATCTCAAAGCATTTGAGTCTGTAGACCTTTCCTATATTTGTAAAGAACAATACATAGTCATGGGTACCGCTGATAAACACATCAGTTGCCACATCCTCTTCACGTCTGTTCATACCGCTGATTCCTCGTCCGCCTCTGCGCTGAGTATGGTATGTATCCATTTTCTGACGCTTGACATATCCCATATTTGTCATAGTGAGAACACAATCCTCATACGGGATAAGATCCTCAATATCAACCTCGCCGGTCACAGCAGTAATCTCTGTACGGCGTTCGTCATTAAATTTTCTCTTTATTTCTTCAAGCTCACTTTTGATTATTCCCAGAAGTCTCTCGCCGTTGCTGAGTATATCCTTATAATCAGCTATCTTTTCAATAAGCGCAGCCAGCTCGGATTCTATCTTTTCTCTTTCCAGACCGGAAAGCTGTCCGAGACGCATAGATACGATAGCCTGAGTCTGAGCCTCGTCAAGGCCGAAGCGTTCTGAAAGTCTCTGCTTTGCTGTAGGCTGATCCTTAGAACTGCGGATTATGCTTATTACCTCATCGATAAAATCAATCGCAACCTTCAGACCTTCCAGAATATGAGCTCTTTCCTCTGCCTTTCTCAGATCAAATATTGTTCTCCTGGTAATTATATCCACCTGAAAATCAATATAATTCTGGAGTATATCTCTGAGATTAAGAACCTTCGGGACTCCATTCACAATTGCAAGCATTATTATACCGAAGGTCACCTGCATCTGTGAATACTTGTAAAGGTTATTGAGAACTATCTGAGGAGAAGCCTCTCTCTTGACAGTTATCTCAATATGCATACCATTCCTGTCGGAATGATCCTCTATATTTGAGATACCCTCTATCTTCTTGTTCTTTGCCATCTCAGCGATACTGAGAACAAGCTCGGATTTATTGACCTGATAAGGTATCTCTGTAACAACTATCTTGAATCTTCCGTTTTTCTCTTCCTGTATTTCAGCTCTTGCCCTGACTGTAATTTTTGCGCGACCTGTAGCATAAGCGGCTCTGATACCGCTCTTTCCCATTATTATTCCGCCGGTGGGGAAATCCGGACCCTTGATATAATGCATTATTTCATCAAAGTCCGCATCCGGGTTATCTATCAGGCAGTTTACCGCGTCAATTACTTCTCCCAGATTGTGAGGAGGTATATTTGTCGCCATACCTACTGCGATACCCTTTGAACCGTTTACAAGGAGGTTCGGAAATCTTGAAGGCAGAACAGAAGGTTCTTTTCTGCTGTCATCATAATTTGGTATGAAGTCTACAGTTTCCTTATCAATATCCGTAAGCATTTCTACGGATATCTTGCTCATCCTTGCCTCTGTATAACGATAAGCAGCCGGAGGATCTCCGTCTACGGAACCAAAGTTTCCGTGTCCGTCAACAAGGGTATATCTCATTGAGAAGTCCTGAGCCAGACGCACAAGAGCTTCATATACAGAGCTGTCACCATGAGGATGATATCGTCCGAGAACGTTACCAACCGTTGTAGCGCACTTTTTATACGGCTTCTCAGGAGTAAGATTATCCTCATACTGAGAATAAAGTATTCTCCTGTGTACCGGCTTAAGTCCGTCTCGAACATCGGGAAGAGCTCTCGAAACTATTACCGACATGGAATAATCAAGAAATGACTTTTTCATTTCTCTTTCTATATCCACATCTATTATTTTTGATTTTGACAGAGCTTCTTGAATATCCAAATTTTTGCACCTCTTTCGGTCATATATCAGTACCGGAAATCAATTCCGGGTATTTTGCGGTTTTTAAATGATCCGGGTCATATTCTTACGACCTTGTCTTCGGGGATCAGCTTTTTAAGAAGATCCATCTGTTCCTCTGACATTGCTCTCTTAGGAATAAAGGTGAATTCACCGGGGTCCGTATATATAAATATCGTATATTTTCCTTCAGCAATATGAAATATCATATCACCTGTCAGAACAAGACTGTGGCTTTCATCCCTGATCTTTATCGTATCATCTGAAATGATAACAGTTTTTGAAAATATTGACTTCTGATAATATCTGTAATATTTTACTGCAGCCGTCCTTGTAATGTAAGGATTAATAACGTCAGAATATGACACCATATACAGTCCGGCGACAATAAGAATCAACTGGCATATTATAAAGAAAACACCGCCCCGGTAAAATATAAACAACGAGGAACCGGTAACTATAGCAAGCATACCGGCTGCTGTGAGAAAAATCTTATTTGCTGTGGGAGTGATATATTTAAGTCTCTCAAGAGACATATTTACATAATCCTTCTCCGTAATAAGAAAGCTTGACACTGATCCCTGCTTCATTACTTTTTTTCTCCCTTTTTGGTTTTCCGGTATTGTCGGATCATTTCCTTCCTGAATATCCGGGAAAGCTGATCCTTTTCATCCTCCTGCAAGCCATTTTTAGAGATCACCAGAAGATTTTTTTCTATTCCTCCGATCAGGACAAATATTTCATTTGTTTCAATACAATCAGTTATCTCCGTATAATATCTTTTCAGATATTCATTTTTATTTTTCATTTCAAGCCTGTCCCTGTATATTCTGATTTCATATTCCTTACAAAGAAGGCTGCTTTTTCTGAAGGTATCCCTTCCCTTTTTTTCTGCAGCAAAAGGAAGTATGATAATATAAAAAATACACATAAATACACAGGCTCCGAGTATTACGGGGCTGAGAGGATTCTGGATAATATCAAAGCCGCTTCTCATAAGTATAAAAAGCATAAGCATTGCCAGTGCAAAAAAAACAGACGCTTTCCATTCTCTTCCTGCAGATCTGCCTTTTCTCAGGTCATAGATCCTGCATCCTTTCCCGTATTCCTCTTCGCTGATCTTATTTTTTATCAGAAGTATGGGATCCGTTGCTGACAGCATCTGATCACCACCTGTCAGTTATCATTTCATTAAGCTTTTCGTATAATTCCGGCATATGCTTTTTCAGATTTACCGGACGAAAGCTCTCTGAATTCACAAAGCCGTGAAGAGTACTTCCGTGAGCCATTTCCTTGCCGTCAAGCATAACTCTGTAGGAAAACTCTATCTTTGCAAAGGTCAGCCTTGAAAGTCTTGTTTCAATTGTGACCTCATCCTCATAATGTACCGGGATCATATACTTACACTGAAGCTCCGAAAGGGGAAGCATAATGCCGTCCTTTTCGAGCTGTGAATATGTAATTCCCGTCATTTTTATAAATTCTGTTCTTGCTGCCTCATACCATACCGGATATACCGAATGATGTATTATTCCCATCATATCAGTCTCCGCATATCTTGCAGTAATTTTTAATCTGTTGATCTTTTCCATATGATCATCCCTTATGCAGGTTCAGTTCCCGAAAGAAGTATTGCCCTTATTTCATTATAAACCTCCGGCTCGATTACTCTTTCCGGAATTGCAAATGCCCTGTCCTTGACTGTATATATCATTATGATATTATCAAATTCCCGTATAGATGCCGTGCCGTCAAGCTCAATGCTCCACTCTCCGTCATCCTTGCCTATATCAATATGTGTTGGATATATCTCCGCTTCGATCGTCTTTCCGTCTGAAGCCATCCTGGACATACTTTTCAGGTACAGGTGGGGAACTATCCATATCATCGCAATAACTATAAGACACAGTATTCCGAATACCAGATTATAACCGTTATACTGAGAATCCGTTGCAAAATACATAAAGAAAAATGCAACAGACGCCACTGCAAGAATAATACTCTGGACTACTGCTCTTAATCCCTTTGTCTTTATCATATTGCTGTGATAAAGACATTTGTACATCTCATCCTGAGTGAGAACATAGGATATTTTATATCCTGTCTCGGGTATCTCATACTCCTCCGCGTCGTCATCTCTGACAAATTCCGCCTCGGATCCGTCCCATTCAGGATTATCATCATTTTCTGCTTCTTTTATCTCCTGAGCTATTTTATTGATTTCTTCTGCCTTCAATCCATCTTCGGTTGAAGGCTTTGTAGAGTCGTGATCACTCATCCGTTACAATCCTTTCTTATTTCTGAAAGCCTAAGGCTCAGACATCAAGATTCTGAACATACTTGGCGTTTTTCTCTATAAATTCTCTTCGTGGCTCTACCTTATCTCCCATAAGTATTGTGAATACCTCGTCTGCAGCTGCGGCATCCTCCATTTCAACTCTGAGCATTATTCTTGTTGAAGGATCCATTGTTGTTTCCCAGAGCTGCTGGGGATCCATCTCACCAAGACCCTTATATCTCTGGATCTCATATTTTCCTCCCAGCTGGGACATTATCTTATCCCTTTCTTCATCGGAATAAGCATAGTAATGATCGTTTTTACCCTTAGTTATCCTGTAAAGAGGCGGCTGTGCAATATAAACATGACCTTCCTCGATAAGGGGACGCATAAAGCGGAAAAAGAAGGTAAGCATCAGGGTCCTGATATGGGAGCCGTCGACATCCGCATCCGCCATTATTATTATCTTTCCGTAACGGAGCTTTGAAAGATCTATCTCATCTCCGATACCGCATCCCAGAGCGGTAATAACAGGCATAAGCTTGTCATTTCCGTATACCCTGTCCAGTCTTGCCTTTTCTACATTGAGCATCTTGCCCCAGAGGGGAAGTATTGCCTGGAAGCGCCTGTCTCTGCCGTTTTTAGCAGAGCCGCCTGCAGAATCTCCCTCTACGATATATACTTCTGTTTCTTCAACATCCTTTGACTGACAGTCAGCAAGCTTTCCGGGGAGTCCTGCCCCCTCCATAGCAGTTTTTCTTCTGGCAAGATCTCTTGCCTTTCTGGCAGCCTCCCGTGCCTTAGCGGCAGTTATTGCCTTCTCAAAAATTGCCTTTGCTGTTGCCGGATTTTCCTCAAGATACTGTTCCAGCTTATCGCTGATAAGCTTATCCACAAGGGTTCTGATCGAGGTATTTCCCAGCTTTGCTTTTGTCTGACTTTCAAACTGGGCATCCTCTAATTTTACGCTGATTATAGCTGTCAGACCTTCTCTGATATCCTCTCCGCTGAGATTCTTATCATCATCCTTGAGAATACCGAATTTTCTGGCATAATCATTCATTACCCTTGTAAGAGCTCTTCTGAAGCCCTCCTCGTGAGTACCGCCGTCGTTTGTATGTATATTATTTGCAAAGGACAGTATAAGCTCGTTATAGCTGTCATTATACTGCATAGCTATTTCAGCAGAAGCAGTATCATCCTCATTATTTGCCTTGAAATGCATTATATCAGTATGTATCACATCAAGAGCTCTCTTTTTATGGATGTATTCTACAAAGCTTGAAACTCCGCCCTCATAGCAGAAATCATTTGTCTGGATATCCTCCTCATTTCTGAGATCTCTGAGTTCGATATGTATACCTGCATTAAGAAAAGCCTGTTCTCTCAGTCTTGTGCTGAGAGTATCATAATCATAGACTGTGGTTTCAGTAAATATTTCCGGGTCAGCCTTAAAGGTTACTATAGTTCCCTTTTTGTCTGTATCCCCTATCTTTTCCAGACCGGTTACAGTTTTTCCCCGTTCAAATCTCTGGCGATAGATACAGCTCCCGTCGTACACCTCAACCTCTGTCCACTCGGAAAGAGCATTTACAACAGAGGCGCCGACGCCGTGGAGACCTCCGGCAACCTTATATCCGCCGCCGTTTCCGAATTTTCCGCCTGCATGAAGCACAGTAAATACAACGGTAACAGCAGGTATTCCAAGCTTTGGCTGTATTCCCACAGGGATACCTCTTCCGTTATCGCTTACTCTGATAATATTTTCAGGAAGTATATCTACATCTATTTTTGTACAGAAGCCGGCAAGCGCTTCGTCTATAGAGTTATCCACAATTTCATAGACAAGATGGTGAAGTCCTCTTGGTCCTGTGGATCCGATATACATACCCGGTCTTTTTCTTACAGCCTCAAGTCCTTCAAGGACCTGTATATCATCGGCTCCGTATTGTTCATTAGTCTGAGAAATATCAACGTTATCCATTTATGTTTCTTTACCTCCGTCAATATCGTCGGTCTGCATTTACCCGGAAAATCACTTGTTATTTTTTCCGGTCTTGTTTTTTCTTAATTCTTTCTTTTCTGATTTTGTTATCTTTTCCGGCCTGAATGTCACCATCAGCGGAAACATCAGTATTGCTGCAGTTACAACTGAAGTATTGGCTATAGCTAATACCGCAAGATTGATATTATCATTATTGAACAGCATAAAAACGTTTACAGCAACAAGCAGGGTACACACTATCAGCATCAGTAAAAACTGTCCTCTGTATTTTATCACTCTGAATTTTTTATTGCAGTGATAGCATATATGTATCCCCTGTTTGATAAATGTAATTTCTTTATAGCTGTATGCTACCTTGCAATGAGGACATACAGGAAGCTTAAACAACCGTGATCACACCTCCAGACATATGATCCAGATATGAAAGATCAGTCTCTCCTGCCGATAATGAAGGATACCTCTTCGCTTTCCTCAGGAAAAATTTCCTTCTGCTCTTCATCACTGAGTTCTTCTGCCGGAGTTGTCTGTACCGGCGTCTCACCGACTGATTTGCTGTCATCAAATATCTTTACCTCATCTGCGTCTATTTCTGCGTCAGGATTATTGACGATCCCCATAATATCCAGATCCAGCTCTGAAGCAGCCTTATCCGGTTCCTCGTTTTCTTCAATTATCCTGTCATCTTTTTCTTCATTTTCCTCGTTTTCATATACCTTTGCGCTGCTTTTAGCTTTAAGGAAGCTGGAGCTGAAATCATCTCCCACATTAAGCTCGATAGGCTGTTCTTTGATAACCTCAGTCTTTTCCTCCGGGATAGGGCTTATTTTTCTGTGGAGCTTTTTGACTGCGGATTTATCCTTGCATGGTTCAAGCCTCACAAAAAAAGGAACCATTATATAAAAAAGCAGGAACGGGATAAAAACAAACAATATACCCTTCGGATCTCCGTGATCCCCGAAAATAGAATACAAAAACAGTATCAGGAAGGATATAACACAAACAGCGCTTGCGATACCGTATATTGACTTATTTATTACAACATTTGATATACACTTGCATCCGGCGCAGCAATGTTCACCCTTTGTTTTTAATATAGACGCTCCGAAAAATGACACCTTTCTGTGACAATACGGACATTCGGTAAGCAGTCTCTTTGCCATAAAACCATTCCTTTCTTATTTTCCTGTTAAATAACCAGAGGATCTTTTAAGTATCGTTGTCGGAGAAAGCTGACAGATATATATTCTGAAGTCCTTTCCCTCACTGCATATAACATAGGATTTAGGCAGTTCATATGATACATTGACCACTCTGTCCTTTTTTTCAGCCAGAGATAAAAACTCTCTTGTTTTATATGACATTGTAGAAGTATCAAGGTCAAATATCCCTATAATATCCTTTGTATTTATAACAGTTTCACCGCCTATATGGAGATACATCAGGCTCACTCCCCGTTATTTTTTGCGGATATTTTTCCTCCGCTTATATATATCAGATTTTCAGCCTTGATATTATCCTCACAGCAGGTAATAAATACCTGCATATCATCAAGCTTATTCAAAAGATACTCCTGTCTTGATCTATCAAGCTCGCTGAGTACATCATCAAGCAAAATCACCGGAGTCTCTCCTGTTTTACTGCTTATTACAGAAGCCTCCGCCAGTTTCAGAGAAAGAATAGCAGATCTCTGCTGTCCCTGCGACCCGAAGCTTCTTGCTTCCAGGTTATTGATCTTTACTATCAGATCGTCCCTGTGAACTCCTGAAGTCGTATAACCGCAGTAAATATCATCCTTTTGCTTTTTTTCAAGACTTTCAAGGATTATCCTTTTCATTTCCGGCTTTCCCGGAAAATTTGAGATACCGCTTACACTTCTGTATTCGATACTCATTTCCTCCCTGCCGCCGCTTATTCCATTATAGAATTTTACAGCAGGATCCTTCAGACTGTTTACATAAGCTGCTCTCGCCTGTGATACCTCTGCTCCCTCTTCCGAAAGCTTCTCATTCCATATTTCCAGCATATCCTCCAGTTCTCTGTGTCTTGGGATATCCTTGAGCAAAGCATTTCTTTCATTGAGAGTTCTCTTATACCTTCCCAGTACCGAAGCATAATATGGATTTATCTGACACAAAGCTCCGTCAATAAATGATCTTCTTTCCTCAGGTCCGTTTTTTATCAGACTCAGGTGATTCGGAGAAAACACAACAGCACAGAATTTTCCCACTATTTCCGAAAGATAGTTTTTCGGAACATCATTGAGTATTGCTTTTCTGGTCTTTCCGCTTATATTTATCTCAATAGTCTGATCCCTTTCTTCAGAATTGAAAAGAAGCCTTATTATTGCCTGTTTTTCTCCGAAGCGGATCATTTCACTTTCTTTTGCTCCCCTGAAGGATCTTCCTCCTGTGAAAAGCCACAGGCATTCTATTATATTTGTTTTACCCTGGGCATTTTCTCCGCAGATCACATTGATTCCGGGAGATGGTTCTATTGAAAAATTTTCAAGATTTCTGAAATTAACAAATTCAAGGCTTTTAACAAACAAGTCAACACACCTCAAAAGCTTCTCCGTCGAAGCTTACTATATCGCCTCTCCTGAGCTTTTTTCCCCTCATTGTACATATTTCTCCGTTGAGACTTACTTCTCCGTTCTGGATAACGAATTTTGCCTGTCCCCCGGTATCCACACATCCCGAAAGCTTCAGAAGATTGTCCAGCCTTATATATTCCTCATCACTTTTTATTTCTATTTTTTCAGTTTTCATCGTGTCAACCTCATAGGCAGCAGCAGGAAAAGAAAACTGTCTCCTGCTGTAGGAGTAACCACCATAGGACTTAGTGCACCGTTGAGCTGAAGTCTGACCTCATCTGTTTCGCTGTATCTGAGAGCATCCAGAAGAAAACGGTTATTGAAGCCTATTTCTACTCCTTCTCCGTTCATTATAACGTCTATTTCATCATCCGCCTGTCCGAGAGGAGTGTTACAGGAGGTTTTTATGATACCTCCGTCTATCAGGCATCTTATAGGGCTTTTTATCTTATCTGTAAGCAGAAGTGACATTCTTTCGATTGTGTTAATGAACTTTCTTGTATTTACCACAAGTTCTGTTGAATGATTTACAGGTATTGACGCCTTATAATTCATAAATTCGCCTTCAAGAAGTCTTGATATTATTTCATAATCACCGATTCTGAATATAATGTGTCTTCCGCTGGACATCATTTCAACTGTATTGTCATCATCAAATATTAGCTTTGTTACTTCGGAAAGAGATTTTCCGGGTACTATAAAGCTTCTTTCTCCCTGATAGTCAACCTTTTCAGATCTGATAGCCAGACGATAACCGTCTACCGAGATAATTTTTATTTCTCCGCCTTCTATTTCAAAGAGAGAGCCCTTATGTGCAGGCTTTGTATCCTTATCGGATACGGCATATATAGTCTGCCTTATCATACTTGAAAGAATACCGCCCTCTATTTTTATAGTATCAGTTTCTCTGATGACAGGTATTTCAGGATAATCCTCTGCAGGCATTCCGATTATTTTATAGTTTACCTTTCCGCTGGAAATATAAACTATATTTTTCTCGTCAACGTCAATGGTTATTGTATCCTCAGGAAGCTTTCTTATTATCTCGGAGAAAAGTCTTGCTGTGATTACAGTAGATCCTTCCTGGATTATTCTTGCATCTATTGATGTAGTGATGCAGATATCCAGATCATATCCGAAAAGCTTTATTGAAGAGTTTCTGGCTTTTATAAGTATACCCTCCAGAGCAGGCATAGTAGATTTGGAGGAGACTGCTCTTTGAACATTTGTAACTGCTTCAGTTAATTTCTGGCGGTTACATTCAAATTTCATTTTATATCATCCCTTTTTCCGGAAAATAATAATATAGAATAGATATATTTTAGTAATAGTAGTAAGAACGGTTAATTTGTTGAAAACTGGAATTTTTTCAGAATATATCCTTATCAGAGATTATTTTCCGGTGTTGATTTTTTGTTTGAACAGCGATAATAATTTTTATCGTATTCAGATCATTTAACATTGCTGTTGAATGATGTTAGTTGAATGTTAAGAAAATGGTTTAAAAACAAGACATATAAAAATATGTGTTCTAACATATAAATGTTGAATTGTTTAAATGTTTTCAACTCATCTGTTCTTGATATTATTTATTATATCGTCTACCGTAGATTTGAGTTTTGGATCCCTTGACATATTTCTTTCTATCTGTTTAAGCGCATATACTATGGTAGAGTGATCTCTGTTGCCGAATTCTGCGCCGATAAGGTTCATTGACATACCTGTTATCTTTCTTACGGCAAATATTGCTATTTGTCTTGCATTTGAAATGTTTGAATTTCTCTTTGATGATCTGATATCTTCGCTGGAAATACCGAAATGTCTTGCAACCTCATCTATTATCATATCCACTGTAAGCGGTGGCGGCTGATCGTTATTAAGTATTTCTGAGATTGTTTTCTGAGCAACATTTATTGTTATCTTATCTCCATACAGCTGATTCTTTGCCTTGAGTTTTTTTACAACACCCTCAAGCTGTCTTATATTGCTCTTCAGTCTCGTTGCAATATATTCGGTTACATCATTCGGAAGCTCAATCTGCAGCAGCTCGGCTTTTCTTCTGATGATAGCTATTCTTGTTTCAAAATCAGGCGGCTGTATATCTGCGATAAGTCCGGACTCAAATCTGCTTCTCAGTCTGTCCTCAAGGGTCTTGATTTCCTTCGGAGGACGGTCAGATGTAAGTACTATCTGGCATTTTGATTCATACAGTGTGTTGAAGGTATGGAAAAATTCCTCCTGTGTGGATTCCTTTCCTCCTATAAACTGGATATCGTCCACAAGCAGAACATCAGACTGACGATATTTCTGACGGAATTCTATATTGGATTTTGTCATAAGAGCTGTCACCATTTCGTTGGTGAAATCCTCTCCTGTTACATATATTATCTTCTTTTCAGGATCATTTTTCTGTATATCATTTCTTATAGCAAAAAGAAGGTGTGTTTTTCCGAGTCCTGAATTTCCGTATATGAACAGAGGATTATATGCTCTTCCGGGATTTGTGGCTACAGCAAGAGAAGCAGCGTGTGCAAACTTATTTGAAGATCCTACTATGAAGGTATCAAAGGTAAATTCATAGTCTTCATCAATAACAGTTTTTTCAACGACCTCTTTTTCCTTTGTATTTATTTCATCCGGAACAGTAAAAACGATCTCTATTCCTTCTCCGAATACACTGGCAAATGCATCATTGAGAAGCTGCATATATCCTCTGATAAGAGTCTGTCTGTGAAAATCTCCCGGAACCATAAGTATGGCCTTTCCTTCCGAAAAATCCATCTTTACCGGCTCGATCTTACTGATCCATGTCTTATATGCAACTTCCGTAATGTTCTGTTTGCAATATTCGCATATTACGCTCCAAGCTTCATTAAATGAATCCATAGATTACCTGTCTCCTATTATATTATTATCCCGTGTGCCGTATGCTCCCGTTTTCTCAGAAGTGAATTATGATTTTTACCTTTTCTTCCGGATGTTATCATAATATATCTCTTTTCTACAACGGCAAACACTTATACAAGATTAATTATAACACAAACAAATTAATATTTCAAATATTTTTCCAGCGCGGTGCGTGCTCGCACTGAGCGATTCGCGTTATCGCTCATTTCATTCG
>CAMVQZ010000023.1 GCA_947169745.1 uncultured Clostridia bacterium | reverse complement strand
ATTCGCGCTGTTCGCTCATTCCATTCGCTCTGTTGTGCGTGTGGATGCCCTTGTCCCGCGGCGGCCAGCGTCGACGCTGGACCCGATTCGCGCTGTTCGCTCATTCCATTCGCTCTGTTGTGCGTGTGGATGCCCTTGTCCCGCGGCGGCCAGCGTCGACGCTGGACCCGATTCGCGCTGTTCGCTCATTCCATTCGCTCTGTTGTGCGTGTGGATGCCCTTGTCCCGCGGCGGAAATAGGAAAGGCATCCGTCCCATACAGAGCTGACAACCGCGGCACAAGAGTATAGGTACACACGACAGAGCGAGAGTAAGCGAGCGATAACGTGAATTGCTCAGTGCGAGCACGCACCGAACACGGGTGCAGCGTCGACGCTGCCTGCGTGTAAAAAATCGCTTGACAGTGGCGGGAATAGTGTGATATACTTATAAGGCCGCATACTGTGGGCTTCAAGAGAGCAATGCTCCGCCTCCGGTAGCGAGTTTAATAAACAGGTAGGTGCCAATATGTACGCAGTAATTGAAACAGGCGGAAAGCAGTACAAGGTCGCTAACGGTGATATTGTATATATCGAAAAGCTGGACGCTGAGAACGACTCAACTGTTGACTTCAAGGTTGTTGCAGTCAGCACAGACGATGGCTTCAAGGCAGGAACTCCTTATGTTGAGGGAGCAAAGGTAACAGCAAAGGTTCTCGATACCATCAAGGGTAAGAAGATCACAGTATTTACCTATAAGCCGAAGAAGAGCTCAAAGCGCAAGATGGGTCACAGACAGAGATATACCAAGGTACAGATCGAGTCCATCGAAGCATGATAAGAGCGGAGTTTTTTCTCGGCAGGGATGATCGCCTGAGGGGCTTTCATATCAGCGGACATTCAGGGACTGCTGAAAAGGGGCAGGACATATTGTGTGCCTTTGTTTCATCGGCAGCTTATATGACCGCTAATACGATAACCGATATAATCAGGGCTGACGCAGATGCGGCGGCTGAGGACGGCGATATGATCCTTAAGGTAGCTGAGAAACATCTTGATCCTTGTCAGCAAATACTGAAAGGACTTAAGCTTCATCTGTCAGAGACGGAGAAGCAGTATCCGAATAATTTAAAGGTCTTAATAACGGAGGTGTAATATAATGCTTAGAATTAATGTACAGTTGTTCGCTCATAAAAAGGGAGGCGGTTCTACAAAGAACGGTCGTGATTCCGAATCCAAGCGTCTCGGCACAAAGCGTGCAGACGGTCAGTTTGTTCTCGCAGGCAATATTCTTGTAAAGCAGAGAGGAACAAAGATTCATCCCGGCAACAATGTAGGCCGTGGTTCTGATGATACACTTTTTGCCAAGATTGACGGTAAAGTAAAGTTTGAGCGTGTAGGCCGTGACCGCAAGCAGGTCTCTGTTTATGCTGCTGAACAGTAATTATCAGTAAATAAGCTGAGCTTCGGAGTAATCTCCGGGGCTCTTTTTGTTTTCAGATTAAATGGATAATTGAAAATGATAAAATCTGGTTGTTGCTATGTTCCTTTTATAGTAAGCTTGTGTGTGACAGAGGTTCTTACAGCTTTTAATTATTATGTGCATAAAAGCAGGCGCTCAGTGACAGGGGAGTGAAAAAACCGGAAGTCAGAATAAATCAGTCGAGTATAGCACGGTGCGAGCACGCACCGCTGCCTGGTTGATAATGTGGGGGAGATATGATATAGTATATGTGTGGAAAAAGGGGAAGGGGGCGAGGCTGGAGTGAAAAGGATAAAGAAAGAGAGATGGCTTGCTTACGGGATTTTGCTGTTTGTAATCGGGCTGGGAATACTGCGGATGTGCGTGCTTTTCGTGGGTGAAAAGAAGCTGTATCACTGCGATGAGCTGTATAGCTATGGACTCTCAAACAGCTTTTATCGCCCTTTTGTGGAGAGTGATGACGTTTATGCGAAAAATAACGACTATATAGGCGAATGGTATCCGGCTTCGCTTCACAGGGATTATCTCACGGTCAGGGAAGGACAGCAGTTCCGGTATGACTCTGTCTGGTATAACCAGTCGTGTGACAGACATCCCCCTCTCTACTATGCAGTTCTTCATACCCTGTGCTCATTTTATCCGGGAAGCTTTTTATTTGTGACCGGCTTTGTATTGAATCTGGTCATATTTGCCGTGACGCAGTTCTTTTTGTTTTTGCTTGTCCGTAAGCTTACAGGCTCGTGGTATGCTTCCCTGTTAGCCGTCGGGCTGTGGAGCGTTACTTCTGCGGCGGCTGATATTACATTGTTTGTCAGAATGTATGATATGCTTACGATGTGGACTGTGATTTTTTTCTGGTATCATTCAAGACTGACGGAAGTCAGTCATAAGCTTAAGATCAGAAAGCTCATTCCCCTGACAATAATAACAGCACTCGGGGCGCTGACTCAGCATCTGTTTCTGTTTCCGGCATTCGTGACGGCGGTGTGCTTCTGTGTTTATTACGCAGTGAATAAGAGAGGTCCGGATCTTCTGAAATACGGCTGCTCTGTTCTTTCGGGAGTACTTTTGTCCTTTGCAGCTTTTCCTGCCGGGGTCAGACAGCTGTTTTCCGAAGGAGAAAATGCGGTGGGAGAAATGTTCCTGAGGCAGCTGGAAATAGCCTTCAGATACTTTTTCCTGGATGTTTTTTCCCTCAGTACATCAGACCTGACATGGGCTTTGTTTGCGATACCCCCGGTTCTGGGTATACTTATTATAATGAGCCTGCCGTTACTGTTCCTTTTCAGGAAAAGCAGGGCTGTGATCTCAGCTGCCGGAAGGATCAGAAGTATACCCGGAAGGATCAGCGGTGTTTTCAGGAGGAGACCCTCTTTTGGGGGTATAAGAAGGCTGAGTCCGCTGCCGGCAGCTCTGGCACTCTCAGCCGCGGCAGTTATTTCAGTGACAGCGTATACAGTTTCCTTTCTGAATCTCTATGTGAACAGATATCTGTTTCTGATTTATCCGGTGGGATTTGTGTTTGTTTTTTATCTGGTATACAGACTGTTGTCCTTGCTGCCGGGGAAATGGTCAGGAAGGGCAGGAATTACAGTCCTTGTGCTCCTGATGGCGGTCAATATGCTGACAAATACCAGAATACTTGGATGCTGGACAAAGAATAATGATGTCAGTATGAGGGAGCTTGTGGGTGACAGCGATGTGATACTTGTGCTGAGGAACAGTAATGAATACGGGACGCTCTCTGAGTATTCGTATGAATTATATGACGCAGATAAGGTGTTTGTTACGTCGGCGGAGGATATTGCCGGAGATCTTCCGGAGATAGACAGGAGAGCTTCTGATAAAAAACTGTATATCGCAATAAATGTCCGGGATGCCGGAAAGGATGAAAAGGGAAGATATATGTGCTTTGAAAGAAAAAACAATGACGGCAGCTATGGTATAAAAAATATATATGAGGACGAATACTTCAGTGAAATAAAAAAGCTGGATAATGTGAGGAAAGTGGAATATGCCGGAGAGTATCTGTTTATGAAGGGACGGTTTGAGATATTCCGGCTGGCGTGAAAGGAGAAAAGAAATGTTTGTTGATATTGCAAAGATATTTATTAAGGCCGGAGACGGCGGAGATGGTGCGGTGGCTTTCCACAGGGAAAAATATGTGGCTTCCGGAGGACCTGACGGCGGAGACGGCGGCAGGGGAGGAAATATCGTTTTTGTAGCTGACGATAACCTTTCAACGCTGGCTGATTTCAGGTATAAGAGAAAATATGTGGCGTCAAAGGGAGAAAACGGAAAAAGCTCCAGATGTAACGGCAAAAAGGCAGAGGATCTTGTGATCCGGGTCCCCAGAGGAACTGTAATAAGAGAGATAGCTACAGGCAGGATTCTTGCGGATATCTCAGATAAGGAGCCGGTCATTGTTGCAAAGGGCGGCAAGGGCGGATGGGGAAATACTCATTTCGCCACCCCTACAAGACAAACTCCCAGGTTTTCCAAGCCCGGACAGCCGGGAGAGGAATATGAAGTCCAGCTGGAACTGAAGCTTCTGGCTGATGTGGGAATAGTGGGCTTCCCGAATGTGGGAAAATCCACTCTGATATCTGTTGTCAGCGAAGCAAAGCCGGTGATCGGGAACTATCATTTCACCACCATAACGCCTGTTCTGGGAGTAGTCAGGATGGGGCCGGAGGAATCCTTTGTAATGGCGGATATCCCCGGACTTATCGAGGGCGCCGGAGACGGTGTGGGACTGGGACATCAGTTCCTGCGCCATGTAGAAAGGTGCAGACTTCTGGTTCATATGGTGGATGTTTCCGGCAGCGAGGGCAGAGATCCGAAGGAGGATTTCCGTATCATCAATGAGGAACTCAAGAAATTTGACCCGGAGCTTGCAGAGAGACCGATGATCGTAGCCGGAAATAAATGTGACCTGACCGAGGACGATGTAGTTGAGGATTTCCGGAAATTTATTGAGGATCAGGGGTATAAATTCTTTCCCATTATGGCTGCTATCTCATATGAGGTGGAGCCGCTTCTGAAGGAAATACAGGAGCAGCTTTCAAAGCTGCCGCCTATCGCAAGATATGAGGCTGAGCCCCCTGTTCTCCCGGCGGAGGATGAGATAGAAAAGCGGGAGGTAAAGGTTACAAACTACGGCGGAGTATATTTCGTGGAGGCAGACTGGTTACTGAGAGTTCTCAGAATGATAGATATGAATGACAGTGATTCAATGCAGTATTTTCAGCGAGTGCTTATCGGCGCAGGAGTGATAGACGCTCTCCGGGAAGCCGGCATCCAGGAGGGAGATACTGTCAGCCTTTATGATTTTGAATTTGAATTTATAGAATAACGGAGGGACGCTATGCCGGTATTTTCAGACCAGGGCTGTGACCCGAAAAAAATAAGCACTCTGGGGCTTGCCTTTGTGGGAGACGGGGTCTATGATCTTATTATCAGAGAAATGCTTGTCTGTGACGCTAACAGGCCGGTAGGAGAGCTTAATGTAAAAAAAGTGGAATATGTCCGGTGCCAGGCTCAGGCAAAGCTTGCGAAAAGAATTGAGCCTTTTCTCACAGAAGAGGAGGCGGATGTTCTGAGAAGGGGCAGGAATGTACACGTATCTCATGCACCGAAAAATGCTACTATGGCGGAATATCATATGGCGACAGCCTTTGAATGTCTGATAGGGTATCTCTACCTTTCAGACAGGACAGACAGAATAAGGGAGCTTTTGAAAACAGGCGAAGAACAGAACTGACCGGGGGTGTTGGTATTTGTCAGTGACGGAGCATACAGAAAAAAGAAATAAATTTTTCCCCATAACCCCGAAGAATCTTTTCAGGGATATTTTCGGGGGAGCAATTATTGCGCTGATATCCATACCTATTTCAATGGGATATGCCCAGATAGCGGGTCTGCCCATGCAGTACGGACTTTACGGATCAGTGTTTCCTATACTGATATTTGCCCTTCTGACTACCAGCAGGGATTTTGTCTTTGGTGTGGATGCTGCTCCGGCTGCCCTTGTGGGTTCGGCTATCGCATCTATGGGGATACAGTCCGGGTCGGATCAGGCAAAGACTGTGGTTCCTGTACTGACCCTTATGATAGCCGGATGGCTGCTGCTGTTTTTTCTGTTAAAGGCCGGAAGAATAGTCCAGTATATTTCCACTCCTGTTATGGGAGGCTTTGTGACGGGAATATGCTGTACTATCATACTGATGCAGATACCAAAGCTTTTCGGAGGCGCTCCCGGAACAGGGGAGGCACCGGAGCTTGTTATGCACATTATAGGTCAGGCAGGCAAATTCAATCTCCTGTCCTTTGCTCTTGGAATAACAACTATTGTGCTGATAATGCTGGGAAAGGCGTTTATTCCCAAGGTGCCTGTGTCCGTTATTGTCATGGGAGCCGGAGCATTGCTCTCTGTGCTGTGCCCTGTAAAGGATATGGGGGTCACTCTTCTGCCGGAGGTGGAAAGAGGCTTTGGAGGAGCTGTTTCGTTTTCTGCAGATAATATGTCGGGTAATATAACCGAATATATATTTTCTTCTCTCTCCATTGCGCTGGTTATCCTTGCGGAATCTCTTCTTGCTTCCAGAGGGAATGCGATGAAGGACGGATACCGGCTGGACAGCAACCGGGAGATACTGGGTTACAGCGCGGCTAATTTTGCGGCGGCTCTTTCCGGATGCTGCCCTGTCAATGCCAGCGTTTCCAGAACAGGCATAGTCCGTCAGTTCGGGGTCAGCTCCCAGTGGATGTCTGTATCAGCTTGTATTAGTATGATAGTTGTACTTTTTGCAGCGACACCTATGATAGGGTATCTTCCTGTGCCGGTGCTTACTGCGATAGTTGTAAGCGCCCTTATGAATGCCTGTGAATTCGGAGAGGCTTTTCATCTCTGGAAATCAAGCAAGAAGGAATTTTACATATTTATGGGAGCATTTGCAGCAGTGCTTCTTTTCGGAACTGTATACGGAGTTATTATCGGGGTAGTGCTTTCCTTTATTGCTGTTATAATCAGTGCGGTGACTCCTCCCAGATCATTTCTGGGAGTTATCAGGGGCAAGGATGATTTCTATGCGCTTGAAAGAAACAAGGATGCAAGACCTGTAAAGGAAACGGTGATTTACCGCTTCGGCGGCAATCTGTTTTTCGCAAATATTGATACCTTTCAGAATGATATCGAGAATGCAGTCAGGGAGGATACAAAGTTTATAATCGTTAATGCAGGAGCTGTGGGTAATATAGATACTACCGCTGCAGAAAGACTTCTTATTATGTATAAAAGCTTCAGGGACAGGGGCATCAGCTTTTATATCACCGAGCATCCGGGGGAAGTCAATGATATGCTCAGAAGATATGGTGCAGAAGAGCTTCTGAAAAGCGGCGCGGTGAGAATGACAGTCAAGCTTGCGTTGAGGGACGCCGGGATAAATTATCCCTATCCCCTGGAAAGATCCTCAGTATCCTACAAGATCGCAGGTCAGAAAAGAAGCCGCTCCCGTACCCGGAGAAACCCGAGAAATATCACTCTGTCATCAAAGGGTCTGCAGCCGGAGCTGGAATGGGTATTCGGCAGACAGGCTCCGGAATATATGGAGCTTATCGCAGATGAGCTTCTCCGGGATCTGATTTCAGCAGAACCGGGGAGCTTCGATTTTGTTGAGGCTGAAAAGAATACAGTCTGGGGAAGAATAAATCTTTTTGATGAGGAAGAAATCATTGATATACTGGAATTGAAGCTTCTGAAAATGCTGGAGGGTGAGCCCCGGAGGATAATCCGGATAGAAAAGCTTCTGGAGAGCCGAAGAGAACGTATCGAAAACCGTATGCTGAAAATGGATCCTGATTTCCTGAAAAGGCTGAAGGCGCGCCGGAATCATTTCGCAAGAAAACTTATGAGCTCAGAGCCTGAGGAATATGAAAAGCTTATGAAGCTGAGAAGAGAATATCTGGAGGGGCTGGAAAAAATCAATCCGGAGCTTGCTGCAAAGTATAAAGAAATATATACTAAATAACAGATAGCTATGTGAGGGCATCTGTTTCAGGATTTTAAAATTATCTGTAACTTTTTCCTTGTCCGGGGATTATTATTACAGAACCAAAGGAAGTGACATCCGTATGGTAATGCTTTTATTGGGTGCTCTTGAAACGGAAGAGGACAGAAAGAGCTTTGAGGACATCTATGAAAAGAACAGGAGCATAATGTATAACTGCGCCTATTCTGTTCTCAAGGACTGCCCTTCCGCAGAGGATGCTGTTCAGGACGCTTTTTTAGCTCTTGCAAGGAATTTTGAAAAAACCGGCAGCATGAATGACAGCCAGATAAGAAGCTATCTTCTTATAAGCGTGAGGAATTTCTGCTATAAGACCTATAATAAAAGAAAAAGAGAGATAGCCACAGAGGATATTTTCCTTGACGGTGAGGATACCTCTGATATCCCCTGCGATACAGAAAACAGGGAGCTTTATAAAAAGCTGTTTGAGCTTATCCGGTCTCTTGATAAAAAGTACGGCGATGTCATAATCCTTAAATATTATTGTGACCTCCGGGATAAGGATATCGCAGAGGCTCTGGATATAAGCCTTGAAAATGTCAAGGTTCGTCTCCACAGAGCAAAGGGTCTCCTGAAATCCGGACTGAAAGGAGATGGTTACAGTGACAGATAAGGAATTTGAAATGCTCCTGAAAAATACGGTGAAGGAATATGGCCATACCTATGAGGAATATCCTGATACAGAGCATATCTTTTCTCCCGGCTTTGAAAGCAGGATGAACGCTGTGATCAGAAATAAGAAAAAGAACAGCCGGCTCAGGATGATTTCCTTCGTTGCAGCAGCTGCTGCAGTCCTGCTGATAGGAGTTGTGTCTGCAAGGGTTATTATCAATATGCCTTCAGCTCCGGAAAACGTAGCTTCCGCGCCGGAGCAGAAACAGCTTGCAGCCGCCAGCGCCGGAGAAGAGGAAAGCTCAGGGGAAAAATCCCCTGACAGCATCACATATAATAACCGTGTCAAAGGGGACGAAAAAGAGGATACCCGGAAGGATGAGGCTACTGTAGACAACGACACCGAGGAAGCTCCTGCCGAAGAGCCGGCAGAGGAAGAACCGACAGCAGAAGCGCCTGCAGACAATAACATCCGGCAGGAGAGTGCTGAGAAAAAGGACAGCACCGCTGCGTCACGGAAGGATACGGAGATATTTTTCCGGGGCAAGGAAAAAGCTCTGTCCGCCGGACAGGAGACAAGCGTCAGAAGTATTGCCGGAAAGCTTTTGAAAAACAGCGGCAAGAAATCTGCTGATGTATCCAGAAAACATCTGGATAAAGTCTATAACAGCGGCTGGACTGTATGTCTTGAAGCAAAGCCGGAGGATGATTGGAAAACAGAGACCGACCAGCTTATCATAACCTTTACAGATACAGAGGCATATCTTGTGGTGAGCAAAAACAACACGGAAACTGTATACAGTATTTCTCCTGAAGCCGGGGAAATAAAGGAACTGAAGGATATTATCGGGGGAAATGAAAATGAGTGAGCCAATAGCTGTAACAAGGGATGCCAGGGAGGGCAACGATTTCACGGAGCTTTATAAAAGCCTGATTTTCAAAAGGACAAGAAAAAGGATCATCATAGACCTGATATATATTTTTCTTTGTGCGGTATTTGCCGTATGCTCCGTTATAGTGTTTTTTGTTAACCGGGAGATAAGCATTTATTCTGTCGCTTTCGCTGTTGTGGTGGGAATGTCGATCCTGTGGCATTTTATCAGGAGACCCCTTATTGTCGCCCGTATGGCAAAAAACGCTGAAAAGCGCTATGCAAAGATCGGGGATCCGGAGGATACAACGGAATTTTTTGAGGACAGGCTCATAGTACACAGAGCTATGGGAAATGTGGAAATGCTATACAGTCATATTTCATCTTCATCGGAAACAGAGAATCTTTTTGTCATTATCAGTGACAACTCGTCTATGCATTATATAAAAAAGAACAGCTTTATCAAGGGCAGCCTTGAGGATATCAGGACTTACTTACCGTAGTTTTCTGCGGAGTAAGTTCTGTTTTTAAATAAATTGTCAACTTATTTGTTATCGAATGGTTGACAACCAGTTGACAATGTGGTAAGATAGACCCATAGGAAGGAAGGGAATAAAAAATGGAAAAGGTTGAAAACAAAAAGGAACAAAAGAGAAATAACACAGCGCTTTTTTCTCTCATCTGCATTGCGATGTTTACCGCTGTGATAGTTGTGTGCTCCCAGATACAGGTACCTCTGGGTCCGGTGCCCTTTACACTGCAGACGATGGCAATTTTTATTGCTTCCGGTCTGATGGGGGCAAAGAGAGGAACTCTCAGTCTGCTGCTGTATATTCTTTTGGGAGCGTTGGGACTTCCGGTATTTGCGCAGTTTTCCGGAGGTATGGGAGTAATTCTCGGACCTACAGGGGGATATATTGTGGGATTTGCATTTACCGCATTTATTACAGGTCTGGGAAGCGATCTTTTCAAGAAAAACCCCTTGGCTCTTATCATCTCAATGATAGTGGGTCTGCTTGTATGCTATGCTCTGGGAACCGCCTGGTTTATATTTATGACCAACAGAAGCGGCGGAAATATGGGACTTATGACAGCACTTGGCTATTGTGTTTTCCCGTTTCTTATACCTGACGGTGTGAAGATCGCAGTTTCTGCCGTTCTTGTAAACCGGATTTCTAAGCTTGTACGTCTGTGAGTGACGGAAGGATCTTTCTCAGACCCCATCACAGTCTTTGTCTGAGGTATTTTTCCGGCAAGGGGTACAGTGATGATTTTGTTGAGGGTATGAGTGAAATACTTCGCCGGCTTGAAGCTGAAAATCCGGCAGTGACAATAACAGATAACTGCGATTCTGTCTGTGCCCGGTGTCCCCGGAACATTAGCGGCACCTGTTCATCATCGGAAAAAGTCAGCCGTATGGACAGGCTTTGCGGTGAGGAGCTGAAGCTGAGTCCGGGAGACCAGATCACCTGGAGACTTCTGAAGGACAGGGCATATCACAATATAATAATAACCGGGAAACGAAAAAACATCTGCCGCGGCTGTGTGTGGGAAAGCTTGTGTATTGACACAGCCGGTTAAAGGGCAGATACTGCTCCGGTAAAAGCCTGCTTTGACATTTTACCCGTTTGTTCATCAGCAGGTCTTTTATAAAAAAACCACTTATGGATGCTTGACCATAAGTGGTTTTCTCTGTAAGTATTATATTTTGTCCTTGGGATTTCTTTATAGCGAAGCAGCGGCATCGGACGAGCCGACAGTCGGGGGTCCGGAGCCTCTGACTGCTACAGCTTATTCACAAAAGCTTTTCGCTATAGCGTCTGCAGTCTGCTCCTGTTGTTTTTTTCGTGAGATAAGTGCAGTGCCGTCTCCCCGCTGTTCTCCGTAATTACCGAAGCCGGAATGATTTCCTCCATTTATCACTACCTCGCAGGAGTCAGGAGGAAAAAGGGAGCGGGAGTTATTATACTGATCTCTGTCCAGAACCTTGTCCTCGCTGCCGTATACAGAAAGCAGGCGGATGCCTTTGTCTGTCTGTTGATTCGGATAAGCGGCAAGAAGCACAAGACCATCCACTCTGTCCGGAGCCTTTGATGAAAAGGAAGCTGCTGCGACACCGCCCATGGAATGTCCAGAAACTATCCAGTGCTTATACCTGTATTTATCCATTATTCTTCCGGCGGCATCTGCATCAAGTATTGCCATTCTGAATGGCGGTTTTACAATAAAGCAGTCAATGCCCCTTTCGGCTATTTTTTTCATAAGGGGGAAATAGGCCTCAGGATCCACCTTTGCTCCCGGATAGAATATCAGCGCAGTATCCTCTCCGGCGCCGTCTATAAAATATGAGCCTTCCGTCTTGCTGAGGGATGGTGTATCTGCTCCGGAAAACGTATTCAGGGCTTCATCATCTGCTGAGTAATGGATACTGACATAAATAGCCGCTGCGCCTGCAAAGATAGTGGTCATCAGCAGGAGGCTGATAATACAGTGCAGGAAAAGAGGAGGCTTTCTTGTGAGGTTTCTTCGTATAAGCCCCGTTACCGCAAAGGCAAACCCTGCAGTCAGAGCCAGTGCAAGGACAGATAATACTATATATTTCATTCATTGATCTCCTTATCAGATATCAATAGATCTGCAAAGCTCTATAAGATCATCATATGAAGAAAGGCTGCCGGCTTTTTTGCGGAGTGAAGCTGCGCCGGGCATACCCTTGAAATACCATGCGGCATGGGTTCTTGCTTCTCTCATTCCGACGTATTCTCCTTTGTATTCGCAGAGAGTCTTTATATGGCGCAGCAGAACAGTAATCCTTTCTGCAGCCGAGACAGGGAGAGACGGTCTGTCGTGACCGATAAGGCTGTTTATCTCCCGGAAAATCCAGGGGTTTCCGAAAGCGCCTCTCCCGACCATCACCAGATCGCAGCCGGTATATTCATACATTCTTGCTGCATCCGCGGCAGTGCATATATCGCCGTTTCCGATCACCGGGATACTGACAGCCTGTTTTACAGCCCGGATTATATCCCAGTCCGCAGAGGGCATATACTGCTGTTCTCTTGTTCTTCCGTGTACAGTGACTGCGGAAGCACCTGCCTTTTCGCATATCAGAGCTACCTCTACGGCATTGACGCTGTTTTTATCCCAGCCCTTTCTTATCTTTACAGTAACAGGAACATCAACGGCGCTGCAGATATTTTTCACTATCTCGCCGCAAAGCTCTGGATCCTTCATCAGCGCTGCTCCGGAATGGTTGCCGGCTATTTTCGGAGCAGGACAGCCCATATTTATATCTATAACATCAGGAGAATATTTCATTGCTGCCTTTGCCGCCTGAGCCATTACCTCCGGTTCATATCCGAATAGCTGCACAGCAGCCGGCCGTTCCTTTTCTGACAGCTCCAGCAGTTCAAAGGACTTTGAGCTGTCATACACAAGTCCCTTTGCGCTGACCATCTCGCTTACGGTATAAGCAGCGCCGAAGTCCACGCAAAGTTCCCGGAAAGCCTTGTCTGTTACTCCAGCCATAGGAGCAAGAGCAGCAAAGCCGTTTATTTCCACGTTTCCTATCTTCATATTATTTATTTTCCCGTTCCTTTTCCCTTTATTCTTTGCCAGTAGGTTTTATAAGCCTGTTCTGTTTTATTATCTCCCGGCTCATAATAGACTGCATCTTTGACGCCGTCCGGGAGGTACTGCTGACTGACCCAGTGATCCGGGTAGTCATGGGGATAAAGATAAAACTGACCTTTGTTTTTTACATCTGCGCCGTCATAATGCTTATTCTGCAGCTGACGGGGGAAGCCTCCTGCCTTTCCGGCTTCGATATCCGCCATAGCTCTTGCAATAGCATTATATGCGGAATTTGATTTAGGTGACTGTGCCACAAGTATTGCGGCATCCGCAAGAGGTATCCTTGCTTCCGGCAGACCGACCATCATTGCAGCGTCTACTGCCGCCTTGACTATGGGGATTATCTGAGGATTTGCAAGTCCCACATCCTCGCAGGCGCAGACCATCAGTCTCCTGCACGCAGAGGGAAGATCATTTGCTGCCAGTATCCGGGCAAGGTAAAGAACCGCTGCATCCGGATCCGATCCCCTCATTGATTTCTGGAAGGCAGAAAGCAGATCATAATGTTCATCGCCTTCTCTGTCATATCGGAGTGCGCTTTTCTGAGTAAGCTGGGAAATACTATCCTTTGTTATTCTTACAGTATCCGTATTTCTTTCTCCGGCAATTACTGAAAGCTCCACAGCATTAATGGATTTTCGCACATCTCCTCCGCAGGAGGCCGCTATATATTCTGCAGCTCCCGGTTCCAGTTCTGTTTTTATACCGGATTCCCTTTCGATAAACTCATAGGCTCTTTTTACTGCACACACCACATCCTTAGTTTCTACCGGTTTGAATTCAAAAACCGTAGCGCGGCTGAGTATGGCGCTGTACACATAAAAATAGGGGTTTTCTGTAGTAGAAGCTATAAGGGTTATACTGCCGTTTTCGATATATTCAAGAAGAGTCTGCTGCTGCTTTTTATTGAAATACTGTATCTCGTCCAGATAAAGTAGTATCCCGTTCATTCCGGAAAAGCCCTGCAGCTCTCCGAAGATATCTTTGATGTCAGAGGTGGAGGCAGTGGTTCCGTTTAACCGGCGGAAGGTTCTGTTTGTCTGTTTTGCAATTATCGAGGCAAGAGTGGTCTTTCCCACACCGGATGGACCGTAAAAAACCAGATTCGGTATCTGCCCGGATTCGATAATATTTCTCAGCGGGCGCCCCTTATCCAACAAATGGTGCTGCCCCACAATATCGTCAATTTTCTGCGGTCTCATTCTGTCTGCCAATGGAGATTGCATCTTTCTGCCTCCTTCTAACCTTTTATCCTAAAAAAGTATATCAAATCCCCACCCAAAAATCAACCAGGTGCGTGCTCGCACTGAGCGATTCGGCAGCGTGACGCTGCACCCGTATTCGCGTTATCGCTCGTTTGCACTCGCTCTGTCGTGCGTACATATACTACCGTCGCGCGGCATCCACCGCTCACTGCCTCAGACAATACTCCCACCCTCCGCCGCCGCAGCCCTCACGGGCTGCTTCTTGCGGCTGGTTTGCTCTGACTTCCGGAGTTTCACTCCCCTGACAGTGAGCGCCTGCTTTCTCCCGGAATTATTTTGCAGCGTGAGCACGCGCCCCCTTTGGCTCCGTGCCGAAGGCACGCATTGCACAAAGCTATCGCCTGGGAAAACAATCCGGCTGTGCAGCACACTGCATAAAACCATCGTCCCGGAAAATTATATGATTTCTCCGTTCATTATTCCGTCATATGCTGCTTTGAGGGCAAAGACCTTCTTTGTCAGACTGTCGAACTGATCCGGGGTGAGTGACTGGGCACCGTCTGAGAGGGCGTGGCGGGGATCGTTATGTACTTCGATCATAAGACCGTCTGCGCCGGAAGCTACTGCTGCAAGAGCCATCTGCTCTACAAGCCCGGCCTTTCCTGTCGCATGGCTGGGATCAACTATCACAGGGAGATGAGAGAGTTTTTTGACAATCGGAACAGCAGAGAGATCAAGGGTGTTTCTTGTGGCCGTCTCAAAAGTGCGTATGCCTCTTTCACAAAGTATGACATTGTCGTTGCCGCCTGCCATAATGTATTCTGCACTCATTATCCATTCCTCTATAGTATTTGCAAGTCCTCGTTTCAGCAGGATAGGCTTATCGGTTTTTCCTAACTGTTTAAGAAGATCAAAATTCTGCATATTTCTTGCTCCTACCTGAATTATATCCACGCTCTCAAACATTTCAATATGCGCGGCGCTCATAATTTCTGTGACGATAGGAAGACCAGTAGCTTTTCTTGCTCCCTTGAGGAGATCAAGCCCTTCTGCCTTCAGTCCCTGGAAGGAATAGGGAGATGTTCTGGGCTTGAAGGCTCCGCCTCTGAGGAAGCCAGCTCCGGCATTCTTTACTCTTTCTGCAACATAATTGATTTGTTCCTCGTTTTCAACTGAGCAGGGTCCTGCCATAATACAGAGGCTGCCGTCTCCGATTTTCTGTCCTCCCGGAAGTGTGATGACAGTATTGTCCGGGTGGAACTTCCGGTTTGCCTTTTTATACGGCTCCTGCACACGCCTGACTTTTTCAACTATTTCCTGAGCGCTTATCCAGTCCTCGTCTATGTGGACAGTGTCGCCGATCAGTCCCAGTACAGTTGACTCAACGCCAGTCCAGGTATTGACTGTGACATTGTATTTTTCCTCCAGGGCAGCCTTGAGAAGAATTTGTTGTTCCTTTGTTGATCCTTGTCTGAGTACGATTATCATAAGATTACCTCCTGAAAATAAAAATAAAAAAACGGAACTCATATGCGAGTCCCGTTAATAAACAGCTTTATGTTCTTAAAGAAAGAGTAAGAATGATACTACTGCTTCAAGACAATATCTCTGTCGGGAGCGCACGAAAGCATATCCATGTAAAAAAACTCACATGAACCAAACCAGTAATATCCGCTAAATCGTGCATCAAGTATTCCTGACATAAGATGGTTGTCTCCTTTCTTTATTTTTTGAACTAACTGAATAATAACACAAGACTTATGCTTCTGTCAACAATTCTTTTATAAAAATATATCACTGCTTTTTTCGAGACTTCGGACTGAGTCAGAAAATAATAAAATAAAAAATACACAAATTATACAAAAAAGCCTTTATTTTCCGGAACATTTATGATATTATATCATTAACCAAAGCCGTTTGTCGGCAAAATTTATTTTAAGGAGGCTATATTATGGCTCTGCTCAAAAAATGTGTAGCTGAATTCATAGGAACATTTGTTCTTGTGCTTTTCGGTTGCGGAACTGCTGTCGCACTGGGGTGTGCAGGAAATCAGATCAATGCCGCATATTTTATGACGGCGCTTGCTTTTGGTCTGGTAATTGTTGCAATGGCATACTCTATCGGAAACATATCCGGATGTCACATAAATCCGGCGGTTTCCATCGCTGTTCTTTGCAGCGGTAAGATGACTATCAAGGAATTTCTTGCCTACATCTGCTCTCAGTTTATCGGGGGCATAGCCGGAGGCGCAATGCTTCTCGGACTTTTCGGCAAGGATAGTGGTCTCGGAACAAACGGTGTATACGACAGCAACATCTGGCTTACTCTCCTTATCGAGATAATACTCACATTTGTATTTGTAATCGCAATAATGGGAGTTACCTCAAAGACTGAGAATGGTTCAGTTGCAGGCATTGTCATCGGTCTGACCCTGACATTAGTCCACATTTTTGGCATTCACTTCACAGGCACATCTGTTAACCCGGCAAGAAGCTTCGGCCCCGCTATTTTTGCAGGCGGAGAAGCATTCACAAATGTCTGGATATTTATCGTTGCTCCCCTGGTAGGCGGTGTTCTTGCTGCGCTGGTCTATAAGCTTTTAGCAGGCTGCGAAGAAGCTGCACCTGCGGCTGCCGAAGCTGAGAAGAAGCCGGCTGCTTCTGTTTCAAAACCGTCTCAGAAGCCCGGAAGCAAAAAGAAGAGATAAACAGAAAAAAGTATCTGACTCAGGCTTCATACAGTTCTTAAACCGCTCTGGTACAGATATAATATAATTATAAAATTAATAACAGACAATCAAAATATGAAGCATTAATTATGAAGCAATGTATGTCAGAGGCTTTGCACTCCGCAGAGTGCGAAACACTTTTATTCGGATCCCTCGGCAAGGGGGAATTCAAAAATAGTACGGTGGACTGTTTTTGTAAAGGGGACGACCTGGGAAAGAGGTTGTCCCCTTGTTACATTTCTGAAAAAATATCAATGCAGCCGTAAGACTGCAAGAAAGGGAGCTGTCGCATAAGAGAAATTGCTCAGTGCGACAGCTCCTTGTATTATTGTTTGTTGATTTTTATTCCGGGAGCTCCTTTTTGTTGTGTTCAGGAATGATAGCTACATCCAGATTTACACTGTGCTTTGCAAAATACAGAGCCTTTAGAGCGGATTCATAAAGCTCATCATATGAACGGCCGTCTCTGGGGAAGAGACTGATACCGATCTTTCCGATTATCTTGAAGCTGCCCTCTTCGCCGTTGTAGACGGTATTGACTACAGTCCTGATCTGCTCGGCCTTATTTCTGAGAACCTCTTCTGAGCTGAGGCCTTTGACGAATATTACGAACTGATATCCGTGAACTCTGCCGATGATATCAGAATCCCTGAACATATCCTTGATGTTTTCAGCCGCCCGTTTCAGAACAGCATCAGCAAATTTTTTGCCGAGACTTTTTTCTATCTCATCCATACCGCAAAGCTCTGCGATCATGAGAGAATGCTCATCAGAGACTCCTTCATCATAAAGATACTTTTTGATCTTGTTTTCTGTAGCGCTTTTGTTGTAGAGGCTGGTAATAAAATCTGTTCTGCCGTTTTTCAGCTCTTCTTCTGCAGATGAAAGACGCTCCTCAGAAACATCGGCGCAGACCGCCATAATTTTCGAGGGAACTCCGGCGGCATTCCGTATAGAAACAAAGTGTATTTTATTCCAGACATACTCTCCGGTTTTCATATTGAATATACGGATAAGACATTCGGCGTCGGTGGTTTCGGATCTGGCAAAATTCAGTTTCTCAAGGAATTTTTTGATATCATCGGGATGGATCAGCTTTTTATCCCGGATGTTTCTCACGAAGTCAAAGCCATCTGGGTTGTAGCCGTACATCTTCTCGAAGGAGCCGGAGAATTTCACATTATCCAGCCTTGGTATCCATTCCATAATAAAGGATCTGGTCTGCTCAAGTATCTCATCATAAAGCTGATCGCTGAGGACCAGGGAATTTCTTTCGTGCTCCAGAGCAAGATATTCAGGAGTGACTCTTGTCTCTGAAAGAGAAGCTTTGAAATCTGCAAAGGAAACAAAATCATTTGTGTGTATGCCGAAGGAAACATCAGTTTTTTGTTTCAGCTGGTGAATGATCTCGGCGTCGGCATCAAAGGGCAGGAAGGTCTGTGTTCCGAGGCCTGTGAAGCAGTCGATAAGATAAACAAGTATCTCAATAGGAACAAGGCCGTCCGAAATGTTGTGAAGGAAGGAATTGGAGAGTGTGACTCTGCTGAAGAGACGGTTTGTAAAGCACTTTGTGCTGATGCTTTCAAGTCCCACATTATAGACGCCCAGTTCAAAGCCCTTGTTTTTAAGGAATTCGCTTATTTCTGCAAGCTGACGCATATCCATTGTACTCAGCATATCCTGAGTGATATTCAGACAGATATTACTGCATTTTACGGGATATACCTGAAGTATTTCGTCAAGAGCCTTTATGACAATTTCAGAATCCCCGCCCTTGAACATAGTCACAACAGAAAGCTTTGGAAGGGGCAGGCCCTCCTGTTCCAGCTCATATACGGATGCAAATATGCGGCGCAGGCTGTTCAGGCTCACAGCAGTGATGTTTCTGTTTTCATGGAGTGCAGAATAAAGTTCATCAAAATGAAATTCATCCCGGTATTCGGAGGAATTTTCGATAATGACATAGGATATTATCCTGTCTGACAGGGAATCGACTGAGGGAATCAAGTATTTCTCAAAGCTTACGAGATCCTTGCCTGTGGTGATAAGCTCCTCTGAGGTGGATGAAGGAACAGAAAGCTCCCAGTTTTCCCTCATAGCTTCGTTATAGAAGAGATACATATCCTTGCCGTTTATCTTGGCAATGTCTACAGCCTTTGAGGCCTTTGAGAAAAGCTCGTCAAAGGTAGTGCCGTGGACAGGATACGATGAAACGCCAATGCTTGCCGTGATTTCCGGATAGGTCTTTTCGTTGAAGGTGTATGTCTTGTGCAGACGTCTGAAAATATTGTCAACTGCCGCAATACCTTCTTCGCGGTTGGGGCAGTCCTTGATAAAGACGATGAAGTTATCATCCTCAACCCTGCCAATGATATTGCCGTCGTTGAAATTCTGTTTGAGAACTTCAGCTATATCCCGGAGTATCTCATTTCCGAAGCGGTAGCCTGTGCGGCGGTTTATTGAGCGGAAGCCGTCTATATCTACCAGTATAAGAAGGTGCTGGCCGTTCTTTCCGCTGTGTTCGATGAAATCTGTAACCTCGTTCTGCAGACCATTGAAATTCCACAGACCGGTCACAGTATCCTTGTCGGTATTCAATTCGCCGAGACCGGCGGTTATATTGCTGAAATTGAGAGTCTGGATACTGAGGAACACCTTGGATATCCTTGCTTCATCGGCAACCGGCACCAGTGTGCAGCGCACAGCCTCGTAGATATCGCCTCCGGCCTTCATCGGACATTCAAGAACCACTCTGTCATTGCCGGCCTGAAGCTCCTTCATAAGATTTTCCAGTCTCATAGTGCGTACAAGCTTGCTGTGGAATTCATCGGGGCAGATGTCTGTGAAAAGGGTAACTGCCTCGGAATAATTTTTCGGGGAATATCCGAAAAGGACACTGAAGGAGCTTTTGCGCTCCAGTGCTATATCCTTGTCGAGATCAAATTCAAATACGAAATCAGAGACTTTGTTAAGAATATCGTTGTTCCTTTTTGATGCCTCCTGTATCTCTGCTTTCTGGTTTTCAATAGTGCGGATAAGATCCGCTCTGTCCATTTTATTGTAAATAGTGGAATTATCAGATGCTGCCTCCGCAGAGACTTTTTCCTTCGGGGTGGAGATATTGCTGTCGTTGTGGTTGATATCTGCATATTCATCCGCAAGCCTCTTGAATTCAGGAAGCACAGAGCCGAAGCAATCCATCATTTCATCGGAAAAGGCACCGCAGGCTCCTGTGCGTATCATTTCCACTGCCTGCTCGTGGCTGAATGCAGATTTGTACGGCCTGTCGCTGGTCAGAGCGTCATAGCAGTCTGCCACAGAAACCACCTGAGCCCATATGGGTATCTGGTTTCCCTTGAGACCATCGGGATAGCCTCTGCCGTCGTATTTCTCGTGATGATATCTGCAGATGTCATAGCAATATGTGAAGTATTCATTTCTTTCAACCGAATCCAGCTGATTCAGAAGATCGCAGCCCTTGACAGTGTGAGCTTTCATTATATTGAATTCTTCATATGTCAACCGTCTCGGACTCAGAAGAATGGAGTCAGGTATGGCGATCTTTCCGATGTCATGCAGTGATGAAGCTGAGGCTATGAGATTTATCCTTTCCTCAGTCATATTGTATTTCGGATATTTTACTGCCAGTGACCGCAGCATAACTTCCGTGAACTTTTTGATTCTGTGGATATGTCTGCCGGATTCCACGTCACGGTACTCGATAACGGTACTGAGAGTGTCCAGCATATCGTTGTTGATCGTATTGATTTTTCTCTGCTGAAGCTTAAGAGCCTTGTTCTGAGCAAGGATCTTTGCAGTTTGCTTTTCAATGAGAGCCTCCATTTCCGTTTTGTGGGAATAAAGCTCTACCAGGTTTGCCACCCTCTTTTTTATGACAAAGGGGTTGACAGGCGAGGGTATGACGTCGCTGAAGGGGAGAGCTACATTATTGCTTTTACCGGCAACGGTTGCCCCGTTTATTATCAGCACTATAGGTACATTTTCAAATATTTTGAAATTTGAAAGAGTCTCGATATGCTTGTCCGAAAGGTTCTTTGCAATGTTTTCATTGATAATAACGATAGACAGGGCATTTTTGTATTGGGTAAGGATGCCGTAAGCGACCTCGCTGCTTGTAGTCTGTATTATTTCATACTGCGACGAAAATATCTCATGCAAAATTGATCTGTTCATTTCTGTATCATCAGCAACAAGCATCTTTTTCAACGCAGTTCACTCCTTTTCTGTGATATGTATTTCCCGTCTGACGGCAGGAGGAAAAATTATCCGAGTTATGCATTTCTTGATAAAAAAACACATTCCGCTATTATCGATTATACAATGATATTTGATATTTGTACAGATGCTTTTTGTAATTTTATCGAAATTTTCAGTTTGAAGTGTTGCTTTTTATGTAACACTCACAAAACATTATTTTGCATCATGGAGCATTAAAAGAACAGAGCTTATCTCCGGAGGCTTTGTAACAAAAAACAGAGAACGGTATATTATGTTAGTGTAGAGAGCAAACGACAAGCAGAGGGTAGTGAGAAGAATGAAGAAATGTCTGTGTAATGGACATCTTACAGCCTTTGGCTTTGGTCTGTTAGCCGGGATGGTTTTTCCTGTATGCTGGACTGCGGTGCTGGCAGCGGTGATTTTTGTCATTGCGCTGGTAGTCACAAGGCGGAGCGGGAAATGCTGCTGCTAAGGAGGTAGCCTATGAAATTTGTTGTAGTGGATAATCCTAAGTTTTTCAGTTTTGTTCTGAGGAAGATGTTCAGGATAAAGAAGCTTCCGGAAGTCCGGACATAACAGACCAAAAAAATGGAGCTGTCGCACTAGGAATTTTCTCTTATGCGACAGCTCCTTTTGATTTGTATTTACCATTCCTGTCCCGGTGCTGCTATGAAGGTGGCGGTATAATACCGGGGACAAATTGTGCTAAAATAATCGCTCCCTTAGTAGTATCCTGAAAAAGGGGGTGAGAGAAATGTCTGCGAAAACTGTTCTGAAAGGGAATGAATTGACGGTATACCTTACGGGAGAAATAGACCACCATAGCGCCAGAAATATCCGGGAAATGACGGATTCAATGATACAGCAGTCCCAGCCCAGGCTGCTGCGGCTGAATTTTTCCGGAGTGAGCTTTATGGACAGCTCCGGGATAGGCCTTATTATGGGAAGATACAGAATGATGAAGCTTTACGGCGGAGACCTGCGGGTCATTAATGTTCCGTCCGGCCTGAGGAGGATAATGGAAATGTCCGGTCTCGGAAGCCTTAATGTTCTTGAAAGCGAGGTAGACAGCTGATGAATGTACACAATGAAATGACACTGACCTTTGAGAGCAGGTCAGCAAATGAAGCCTTTGCCAGAACTGCCGCAGCGGCATTCCTGATGCAGCTTGATCCTACAGTAGGTGAGCTGAGTGAGATAAAGACTGCCGTATCCGAGGCAGTAACAAACAGCATCGTTCACGCATACGGAAACAATATAGGCATTGTCAGGATGAATGTAAGGATACTGGATAACAACCAGGTGTGTATAAGGATAAAAGACAGCGGCTGCGGTATTCCTGATATCAGGGCGGCAATGGAGCCTCTTTTCACGACAGCTCCGGAGGAGGAAAGAGCCGGGCTGGGTTTTGCTGTGATGGAGAACTTCTGCGACAGCGTCAGCGTCCGCTCCAGGGTGGGAAAAGGGACCACTGTCACTCTCAGAAAAACTATAAGCCCGAGGGTGTCGGATGTGTGATCGGGACAGGCTTATAAGTGAAAACCTGGGCCTGGTTCATTCCTGCGCCGGGAGATTCAGAGGCAGAGGTATCGAATATGACGATCTGTTTCAGACAGGCTGTATAGGACTTATCAAGGCAGCGGAAAGGTTTCGCCCTTCCCTTGGATATAAGTTTTCTACATATGCCGTACCGGTGATACTGGGAGAGATCAAAAGGGAATTCAGGGATACCGGAGCTGTAAAGGTATCAAGAGGGCTGAAGGAACTGGGACTCAAGATATTTCAGGTGAGGGAGAAATTTGTCCGGGAAAATGGCAGGGAACCTTCTGTCTGCGAGATCTCAGATATTCTGGGGAGATCTGAGGAGGAGGTAGCAGAGGCTGTCTGTGCGGGCTCGCCGGTGGTATCCCTTGAGCTGGAGGAGGACGGAGAGGAGAGGCAGATGGATATACCTGTATGCTCCGGTGACGGAAAGTTGATCGAACTCATGGCTCTGCGCTCGGAGCTGATGAAGCTGGAGGAAAATGACCGGCGTCTGATGATACTCCGTTTTTTTATGTCAAAGACCCAGGCTGCAGCTGCAAAAATACTGGGAATGACCCAGGTGCAGGTATCAAGAAGGGAAAGAAGGATACTCTCCGGACTTCGCAGCAGGCTTATCTGAAGGATGCAGTCATAACGGTGCAAGAGGCAGAATATAAATTCATAGATGACAAACCGAAAAGACAGGGGAGGATAATCTATGGAATATGCCCTTAACAAGGAAAGCTGCAATATCAGGCTGACTGAGCTTGACGCTGTTTCTGAGGTGCCGGTAGATATTGATATGGATCTTCCGGATTATTGTCCGGATATCGAGAGGATACTTAAATGCAGGCTGAGACCCTGCATCATCTCTAAGAGCATTACCGGCGACAGGCTTAGTGTGGACGGCAATACTATTATCAGTCTGTATTATCTTGACAGTAAAAAACAGACCATCAGGTGCTGCGAGCACAGCAGACCGTTTTCTGTTTCCTTCAGGCTTACCGGGGATCAGAAGGACGGCGTCTCGTCGGTAAAGCTTAAAACAGAATATCTGAATTGCCGCGCAGTAGGCCCCAGACGCCTTGACATCCACGGAGCATTTTCTGTTTATGCCAGAGTATTTCGCGGAGGGAACCTTGAATACTGCAGCGATATCCGGGGAGATGATATCCAGCAGCAGAAGCACACAGAAAAGCTGAGTATTCTCAAGGGCTTCGGGCAGCAGCAGTTTACAGTCAGCGAGGTCTTTGATCTGGGTCAGGACAGAGAGATACCGGAGACAATACTCAGAAGCGAGCTTTCCGTGATTCCGGGAGAATGCAGGGCTGTGGATGACAAGCTGATGATAAAGGGCGACGCAGTCCTGAAGCTTCTGTATGTAACTGATATCGAAAGCGGTTCTCAGGAGACTATGACCTTTGATTTTCCTGTGAGCCAGGTGGTAGATGTTATGGGGATAAGTGAAAACACAATAAACGATATCTCCTTTGATATTATGAGTTATGATGTGAGCCTGAGATCAGAATATGAGGAAAGGGGAGGTCTCGTTTCCCTTGAAGCAAAGCTTTCGGCGCTTGCTTTTGCATATGAAGAGGGAGAAATAGAACTTATCGATGATGTATATTCTACAGACTATGAGCTGGAGACCTCCTCTGACAGCCTGACCCTGACAAGGATGTTTTCTCTCCCTGAGCTTAAAAATACTGTTTCTTCCCAGCTCACCATGGATGGCGCAGGAGTATCCCGCATCAGTGATGTCTGGTGCGACAGCATCAGCTTTGCTTTCAGCAGCGACAGCGGTGAGCTTGCGGTAAAGGGAAAGATCGTTTTCTGTGTCCTTGGTGAGGACAGAGACGGAGTACCCTTCTGCAGAGAGAAGTCGGCAGATTTTGAATTTGATATTACCCCTCCTGATAACAGCGGAGATCTCAGCGCTGATCTGTCCGTCACACCGCAGCTGATATCCTATGTCATAAGCTCGGACGATTCAGTTGAACTGAAGGCTGCTCTGAGACTCAGAGGATGTCTCTATGATACAAGGAAATGCCGGTGCGTTAATTCTGCAGAGGCTCCCGGTGACAGACCGAGAATAAAAGATCCTGAGGCAGCTCTCACTCTCTATTATGCAGATCCGGGAGAGAGCCTCTGGGATATTGCGCGGATGTATTGTACTTCGGCTGAGGCGATCAGGCTGGAAAATGATATGTCCGGAGATGATAACTCCGGGAGAAAAATGTTAGTGATACCGATGTAAGAGGGGGCAGCTGGGTTGGAAGAAAGAAATATTTACAAGGATATTGCCAGGAGGACAGGGGGAGATATCTATTTAGGAGTAGTAGGTCCTGTCAGAACAGGAAAGTCTACATTCATAAAGAAATTTATGGACTGTCTTGTGATACCGAATATCCCGGATGATATCAGAAAAGAAAGAGCAACCGATGAACTGCCTCAGTCCTCGGCAGGACGCACTATTATGACTACTGAACCGAAATTTATCCCGGAGGACGCAGTTCAGGTGAAGCTGGAGGGTGGAGCAAGCTTCCGCGTCAGGATGATCGACTGCGTGGGATATATCGTTCCCAGTGCATTGGGATATATCGAAGGGGAAGAACCGAGAATGGTAAAGACCCCCTGGTTCGATGAGCAGATACCTTTCAATATGGCTGCGGAGATCGGAACCAAAAAGGTAATAACGGATCATTCCACCATCGGACTTGTTATAACCACAGACGGAAGCATCAGTGATATTGACAGGAGCGAATATGAAGAGGCTGAGGAACGGGTTATAAATGAATTAAAGGAAATAAATAAGCCATTTGTAGTGCTTCTTAACTGTACTCAGCCTGATTCCAGGGAGGCGCTGGAGCTGGCGGAAAGCCTCAGTGAAAAATACGGAGTTCAGGTGCAGACTGTGAGCTGCGCTCAGCTGGACGAGGATGAGATAAAAAGAATACTTGCAAGAGTGCTTTTTGAATTTCCTGTAAAGGAAATAAAGGTGGATATGCCGAAGTGGGTCACCTCCCTTGATATGGAGCACTGGCTGAGAAGCTCTGTTGTGGGGGCTGTGAGGGACGCTGCCGCCGGTGCTGTACGGATACGGGAGACAGCGGATATTGCAGACAGGATCAGAAAATGCGAATATGTCACCCTTGCAGAGACCAGCGAAGCGGATCTGGGAACAGGCAGAGCAAGAATCCGGGTGGAGCTGCAGCCCTCACTGTTCTATAAGGTCATCGGAGAAAAAACCGGGCTGGAGATCGGAGATGAGGGCGGTCTGATGGATGCCCTGACTGAGCTTTCGGTGATGAAAAAACAGCTGGAAAGAGTGAGAGAGGCATATAATGACGTGAATGAAACGGGCTACGGGATCGTTATGCCCTCAATGGAGGAGCTGACCCTGGAGGAGCCGGAAATAATCCGACAGGGAGGCAGATACGGCATACGTCTCCGGGCAAATGCGCCATCGGTACAGATGATGAAAACTACCATCAAGACAGAGATAACCCCCATAGTCGGTTCGGAGCAGCAGTCGGAGGAGCTGGTGAGCTATCTGATGAAGGAATTTGAGGAGGATCCCTCAAAGATCTGGGAGTCAAATATTTTCGGAAAATCCCTGCACGAGCTTGTGAATGAGGGTCTGCACAACAAGCTGTACAGGATGCCGGCAGACGCAAGGAAAAAGGTGAAGGAAACAGTTGAAAGGATAATCAACGACGGCTGCAACGGCCTGATATGCATAATACTATAAAAATACAGCCGTCTCTCCGGGATTTGCCAGAGGGGCGGCTGTTATGGTGCAGTTCAAAATGAACTGCCGGGGGGTAAGCTTTTATATTTCTTATTTCTCCACCAGAACGCTTCTGCCCTCTGAATCTATGGCGACGATGGCAGGAAAATCCTCCACTGTAAAACGGTAGATCGCCTCTGTTCCCAGATCCTCATATGCCAGTGTCTCACAGCTTTTTATGCTCCGGGATATCAGCGCCGCAGCGCCGCCGATGGCTGCAAAATAAACACAGCCGTTTTTCTTCATGGATTCCACTACCTCCGGACTGCGCTTGCCCTTTCCGATCATAGCCTTAAGCCCTCTGTCCAGAAGAGCCGGGGCGTATTTGTCCATCCTGTAGCTGGAGGTGGGACCGGCAGGACCAACTGCATGACCCGGCTTTGCGGGAGCAGGGCCTACATAATATATGACCTCGCCCTTTATGTCCACAGGGAGCTGCTCTCCCTTTTCAATAAGCTCAAAAAGCCTCTTGTGTGCAGCGTCTCTTCCGGTAAGCATTGTTCCGGTGATAAGAACACTGTCTCCGGCTTTCAGATCCTTTATAACCTCATCAGTAAGAGGAAGTGTGATTTTTTTAGTCATATCCTTCCGCCTCCTTTATATTTCTGCAGATTTATGTCTTGCAGCGTGACAGCAGATATTTACCGCAACCGGCATTCCGGCAATATGAGTGGGGAAGTATTCCACATTGACCCCAAGAGCAGTATTGTCTCCGCCGAGACCTGCCGGGCCGAAGCCCATTTTATTTATCTCTCCGAGAAGCTCCTTTTCCAGCTCCGCATACCGCTCATCGGGATTATCTGTATCAATGGGACGCAGCGTAGCCTTTTTTGCCAGCATGGCAGCCTTTTCAAAGGTTCCTCCGATGCCTACTCCCACAACGATAGGGGGACATGGATTGGGTCCCGCATATCTTACAGCGTCAAGAATGAATTTTTTCACGCCTTCAATACCGGCGGATGGAGTGAGCATTTTTATCGCAGACATATTCTCGCTTCCAAAGCCCTTGCAGCCGGCAAGGATCCTGATCTTGTCTCCCGGCACGATTGTGGTATACAGAATAGCGGGAGTGTTGTCTTTTGTATTCACCCGGTCAAAAACAGGATCGTCCACAACGGATTTTCTCAGGTAGCCTTCGGTATAGGCCTGTCTGACACCCTCCTGCACAGCATCCTCAAAGCTGCCGTCGGTAATGACCACGTTTTCGCCGTATTCAATAAACATCACAGCCATACCCGTATCCTGACAGATGGGGATCTCCTCCTCTGCAGCGATCCTGTTGTTTTCGATGAGCTGTCCCAGAACACTTTTTCCGATAGGTGAGGTCTCGTTGTTTTCAGCCTTTTTCAGAGCGTCCAGTATATCCTCGCCGATAAAATAGTTCATATCCATATAGAGCTTTTTGACTGTCTCAGTGATCTCAGCAGCGCTGATCCTTCTGATTTCCATTTTCATTCCTTCTTTGCAGTAGATTTGATGGCTCTATTATAGTACAAATCCTTCGGATTTTCAATCACCCAGCGTCGACGCTGGACCCGTGTTCGCGT
>CAMVQZ010000022.1 GCA_947169745.1 uncultured Clostridia bacterium | reverse complement strand
TGAAAAGCCTGAAGTCCGAATAAACCAGCCCCGTATAGCAGCCCGTAAGGGGTGCAGCGTCACGCTGCAAAATAATTCTGGGAGAAACAGGCGCTTGCTGTCAGAAGATTGAAAAGCCAGAAGTCAAAGTAAACAAGCCGCGAAAAGCAGCCCGTAAGGGGTGCGGCGGCCAGCGTGACGCTGGCCCCGATTCGCGGGGTTCGCTCATTCCATTCGCTCTGTCGTGCGTGTGGACACTTTTGTCCCGCGGCAAAAAGATAGTCGGTATCCTCTTTACACAGATCTGACAACCGCGCCACGAGAGTATATGTATGCACTACCGAGCGAGAGTAGCGAGCGATAACGCGAACAAGGGTGCAGCGTCGACGCTGCCGAATTGCTCAGTGCGAGCACGCACCGCGAACAAGGGTGCAGCGTCGACGCTGCCCGGATGCCGCGCGACGAGAGTATATACACGCACGACAGAGCGAATGGAATGAGCGATAACGCGAACACGCTCAGTGCGAGCACGCACCGACGCTGCCTGCTGGGGTTGAAAAAGAGGGATGGATAGATTATAATAGTGATATAAAAGACAGGAGGGTGATAATTTGACTGAGAGTGAGTTTCAGGAATTTCTGATAACTGTCGGGTACAGATACAATGCAAAAGCGAAATCTGCCTTCAATAGCTTTGAGGGTTTTCATACAATAATATTTTTGAATAATGAAGAGAACAGATATGCACTTTCCATGGGCGCCCAGTGCAATGAGATATCACTGCTTAACGAAAAGCTGAGGAATTTTGCGTTGGCGAATAAGTCGTTTGTTACCAAAGCGGTTTATAAAGAGAAAAAAATCAGGATATCTGTAAAAATGACTGTGGATTCTGAGATCGACAGAGAACATCTGAAGGAAACCACAAAATTTGTATTGGAGCTTTGCAAGAGCGAGATACTGACTCCGATATGCAGCGCCTGCTCCAGAAACAGAAAAACCGGATTGTATGTAATAGGAAGAGAGCTTGTTCCGGTTTGTGACAGCTGTATATCAAGAAAACGACGGCAGTATGAAAAAAGAAAAAATATGTTTATAAAAAAGAAACAGAATATGCCGGCAGGATTGATGGGTGCAGTATTCGGAGCATCACTGGGAACAATGCTCTATATGATCCTGTATCAGTGGAACCCGCTGTTCGGGATATGGGGCGGAGCTGTGGCTGCGCTGAGCTTTGCCGGATTTGTTGTTACCGGAAAAAGAGCGACAAAGAAAAGCGGCGTGATATGCGTTGCTTTGTCGTTCCTGATATTTGCAGCCGGCGAGTATATGGCAAATGTCGCAAAGACGGCTATATATATCGAAAATGAAGGCGGAGGCATCGCTGTTTCTGAGGCTATATATCAGACGAATACGTTCCTGTCTGACGGGGATTATATGAAAACGATGATCCTTGATCTTGCAATAGGTCTGGCTGCAATGATATTGGTGGGGATCGTGTATTTCCTGAAAAGAAAGTATACAAGGCCTCTTAAAATATCAAAAAATGTGCTGTGACAGCAGGCCGGGCAAACTGAAAAAAATTCCGGAACCTGTGGAAATAAGGTTCCGGAAAATTTTTATATTATGACTGCACTGCCCCGTCGGAGCAGGTACAAATATCTGAAAAACCCTTCGGGGAACACTGTCAGGCGTGATCTGCCCGGCAGTCTATAAAAAATAATCAGGAGCGTATCTCCCCTTTGACACGCTCCATAGTATTAAGAAAGAAGGGATCCGAACACTCCTAAATCGGATCTCTGTTAATTATTATGTTTCTGTCAGGACCTTTATTCCTGATGGTTAAATTATAAGATTATTCAGAATTAAAGTCAATGGACAATTATTTTCTAAATAGTAAATAATTTGTTAACGCTGATTATACTGTATAAAACAATAAAGCAGCAGATAACTGCTGCTTACTGCCTGGGGTTTATAGAGGAACAGAAGATAGCATCCCATAGTTCCTGAGGTCATTATATCAGGCTTTATCGCGTAATATGTTAAAACACTTGGTACTAACTGTAAACACATTGTGAATAAGCTTTCTTTGGAATGATTAAATTCCGATTAACTGATTGTGATGTGAGAACAGGAAAAAATAAATTTCGGAAGTGAGATAATGGAGCTGTTGAAATTCGGGATAAAAAAACATCCCTTTCTTACGATAACTGCATTCTGGGTTTTTGCTTTGTGCACGCTGGGAAGGTTCGCTATTGATAAGGTGGTGCCATTTAATTATTATTCGGCATTGGTGTTCTCCGGAGGCTTTCTGATGATGGATATGCTGTTTGTCAGGAAGAAAATGAACGAGGCGGAGCAGAAAAAAGAGCTGATAAAGACAGGACTGATGACCCTTGGAGCTCTTGTATATGTTGTAGTCACCTTGTATATCTTTAATATGGTACCAATTATGACAGCATTGCAGGGAAGAAATTCTGCAGTTGTATTCTTTTCGGGGATCCTTGCATTGGTAGTCATAGCCCTTGTGATAACCTTCCGCAGAGAGTGGACATATAAAAAGGGCTTTGTGTATATGTTCGGGGCGGCCTTCTTCTTTCATCTCTTCTTTTTTGTATGCTATGCCTTTCTGCAGCAGTGGGATCTGGGGGGAGATATGGGAGTTGTCAGAAATGACGGCAACGGACATCTGGGCTATATAAAATATCTCAGCGAAAATATTCTTCCGGCACAATTTGACCCGAGGCTTAAATGGCAGTATTACCATCCTCCGCTGAATCATTATCTTGCAGCGTCGCTGCTTAAAATCCAGATGCTTCTGGGCGTACCTTTTGCTACGGCGATTTTTAACCTGCAGTATATGCCGTTCCTGTATTGTATGTTTATGATCTACAATATTTATCGTGCAGGAAGAGAAGCCGGTCTGCCAAAGCTGGCTCTGATGGTGATGACAGGGCTTGTAGCCTTCTGTCCTGCATTTGTTCTGATGGGAAATTACCTCAATAACGATATGCTCTCTGTAATGTTCATTTCCTTTGCAATCTATTATACTGCAAGGTGGAACAGAACGAGAAAAATGAAGGATATGCTCCTTGTTGCTTTTTCCTTCGGACTGGGAATGTTCACAAAGCTTTCGGTATCACTGGCAGCTTTGCCTATAGGAATATTTTTTATTGCAGCTCTTGTTTCGTCTGTCAGAAAGAAGGATATGAAGGATTTCAGGAAAAGCTTCGGACAGATGTGTGTATTTGTGGCTGTGGCTGCGCCTCTTTCCCTTTACTGGAGCCTGAGAAATTATCTGCGTTTTGGTGTGCCTCTGGGATATGTTCCGGTAACGGAGGATAAGGATCAGCTGATCACTCAGAGCGCGGCTGAAAGATTGTTTGACTTCCGCATCTTTCACTTCACACATCATATGACGATGTGCAAGGCGGATGAAATGCCTCCTCCTCATGATTACAATGATTATAATCCTCTGGTATGCCTTTTCAAGACAGCGGCAGGAAATACTGCACAGGGACCGTTCCCTTATATATACTGGATAACAATAATTATGGGCATCGTCAGCTTTGCCTGCCTGATATATATACTTGCGGCAAAGGGCAGTATACCGGTTGTCTGGAAGCTTGCAATGGGAGCCTTTTATGCCGCTACATATATATCATATGTCCTGTTCTGCTTTAAATATCCTAATCTCTGCACAGAGGAGATCAGATATGCGTCTATGCTTATAATTATCGGAGCCTTTTGTACGGGACTTACGGTAAAGCGGCTTCTTGAAAGAAAAACTAAAAAATCACGGAGGCTTGCATATTGTCTGGCAGGGCTTTCGACGCTTTACTGCGTGATATCCTTTACTCTGCTTACAGCAGAATGCCTGCATTATGTGTATGTGGTATTCTGATAAATTAACCGGGAGGAATTGTATTGTCAAGAACGGTAAGTGAAAGAGAAAAAATAGTTGTCCGCACCAGCTTTGTGGGTATCGGGGCAAATATTGTACTGGTGATTTTCAAGGCAATGATAGGTATTGCTGTAAACTCTATAGCTGTTATCCTCGATGCCGTCAATAATCTTACCGATGTGCTTTCCAGTACAGTTACGATAATCGGAACAAAGCTGGCAAACAGGGAGCCTACGAAAAAGCATCCCTATGGCTACGGCAGACTGGAATATATGAGCCAGCTTATCGTTGCGGCGCTTATATTATATGCAGGAATAACCTCTGCGGTAGAGTCTGTAAAAAAAATAATATATCCGGAAAGCGCGGATTATAATACCTTGTCAATGATAATAATCGCTTCTGCGGTGGTTGTGAAGCTTGCGCTGGGTCTATATGTGAGAAAAAAGGGAAAAGAGGTCTCCTCCGGAACTCTTGTAGCCTCCGGTACGGATGCTTTGTTTGATGCGGTGATCTCTGTTTCTGTGCTTGTCAGCGCAGCTATCTATCTTATCTTCGGTCTGAGCCTGGAGGCATATGTGGGAGTTGTTATCTCGCTGATAATAATAAAATCAGGTCTGGAGCTTATTCTGGGATCTGTGAGCGATATGCTGGGTCTCCGGGAGGAAAAAAATCTTACAAGCGCCGTGAAAGACTCCGTAGCCAAAGAGGACGGAGTATATGGCATATATGACCTGCTTATACACGATTATGGTCCCGATAAGCATCTTGCCAGCGTTCACATAGAGATAGATAAGGATAAAACAGCGGATGAAATAGATGTTATGTCCCGGAATATACAGGAAAGGGTTATTACGGAAACCGGAGTGATTATTGCAGCGGTGGGAATATACTCAAGAGATAATGACGGCAGCGAAGCTTCGGATATGCGCGCGGCTATCCGTAAATTGGTATGCTCTCACGAGGGTGTACTGCAGTTTCACGGGTTTTATGCGGATCTGGAAAAAAAGCGTATATCCTTCGATGTTATCCTTGATTTTGCAGTGGACCGGAAGGCGCTTTATGAACATATATATTCCGATGTAAAAAAAGAATATGAGGATTATGAGCTGAGGATTACTCTCGATAATGATGTGAGCGACTGATAAAAGAAGCTTGTTAATGATTTGTTCATATTTATGCTTTAGAATGAAACTGTATCTTATCCCGGAAGGGAAAGGTAACATTTATTCAGGAGTGAGTGAAATGAAAAATACTGTAGCTACGCTGATGGAGCAGAAGCAATCCGGAGATAAGATAACGATGCTTACTGCATATGACTACACCACCGCCAGGATCGAGGACGAATGCGGAGTCAACTGCATACTTGTGGGAGATTCCCTGGGGATGGTAATGCTTGGGTATGAGAATACACTGCCGGTTACTATGGAGGATATGATCCATCATACTGCAGCTGTGGCAAGAGGCGCAAAGAATGCATTTATTGTTGCTGATATGCCCTTTATGTCATATCAGACCAGTGTGTATGATGCGGTCGTGAATGCCGGCAGACTTATAAAGGAAGGCGGAGCCCACGCAGTAAAGCTGGAGGGCGGCGCTGAGGTGTGCGAGCAGATAAGAGCTATCGTGGATGCGTCTGTACCTGTTGTTGCTCATATTGGTCTGACACCCCAGTCGGTAAATGCTTTCGGCGGTTTTAAGGTTCAGGGTAAAAGCTATGAGAGAGCGGCCCGGCTTATAGAGGATTCTCTGAAAGTACAGGAGGCCGGCGCCTGCGCTGTTGTACTGGAGGGTATCCCTGCAAGACTGGCAGAGGTTATTACCTCGAAGCTTATGATACCAACTATAGGAATAGGCGCAGGAAAGGGCTGCGACGGACAGGTGCTGGTGTATCAGGATATGCTGGGGCTTACAACAGGCCATACTCCTAAGTTTGTGAAGCAATTCGCAGCCGCAGGAGAAGCTATGAGAAAAGGGATAAACGATTATATCAACGAAACAAAAAGCGGAGAATTTCCGGCACCGGAGCATACCTATAAAATAGATGATGAAATAATGAAAAGGATAAAGGAGGAAATGAAATGAGGATAGTTAATACTGTTGATGAGGTACGCAATCAGGTCAGAAGATGGAGAGAACAGGGGCTGACAGTGGGTCTTGTCCCGACTATGGGATATCTTCACGAGGGTCACGCAAGTCTTATCGCTGCTTCCCACAGGGAAAATGACAGGACTGTGGTATCAGATTTTGTAAACCCTATGCAGTTCGGACCTTCTGAGGATCTGGAGAGCTACCCGAGAGATATCGAGCACGACGCTGCTGTAGTGGAGAAAAACGGCGGAGATATGATATTCCATCCGACACCGGAGGAGATGTATCATAAGGGCTTTTCTTCATTTGTGGATATGACAGTCCTCACAGAAGAACTCTGTGGTCTCAGCCGTCCGGGGCATTTCAGAGGAGTGTGTACAGTGGTCAGCAAGCTCTTCAATATCGTAAAGCCGGACAGGGCATACTTCGGTAAAAAAGATGCTCAGCAGCTGGCAGTTATCCGTCATATGGTGGATGACCTGAATATGGATATCGAAATAAAGGGATGTCCTATAGTCAGAGAGGCAGACGGACTTGCTAAAAGCTCAAGAAATACATATCTCAGCACCGAGGAGAGAAAGGCCGCAACTGTACTCTGGAGGGCTGTGAATAAGGGAACTGAACTTATCCGCGGCGGAGAAAAGGATTGCGGTGTAATTATCAGAGAAATGTCAGCCGTTATTGACGCAGAGCCTCTTGCAAGAGCGGACTATATAAAAATAGTTGACTGCGCAACGATGCAGCAGATAGAAACACTGGACAGGGATGCTCTTTGCGCTCTTGCTGTATATATCGGAAAAACAAGGCTTATAGATAATTTCTTTACAGAGGACATCTGAGGAGGTCGGGCTATGCAGATATCGTTTTTGAAAAGCAAGATACACAGAGCGGTGGTAACTCAGGCTGAGCTCAATTATGTGGGGAGTGTTACTATAGATGAGGATCTGATGGATGCTGCCGGCATCTATGAATATGAGCACGTCCACATAGTAAATGTAAACAGCGGAAGCCGTATAGAAACATATGTGATCGCCGGAGAGAGAGGCAGCGGAACAGTATGCCTCAACGGCGCAGCTGCCCGTTCCGGTCAGAAGGGTGATATAGTTATTATTATGTCCTATGCCGATATGACGCCGGAGGAGATATCCGAAAATCCCCCCAGAGTAGTCTTTGTGGACGAAAATAACAAAGCAGTCCGGGTCGCAAGATACGAGAAGCACGGAGAGCTGAAGGCGTAAAGCAGTGTGACGCGTCGCCCATTCAAATGTAAAATGAGGGTCGCCGCGCCACGAGAGTATATGCACGCACGACCGAGCGAATGGAATGAGCGACTACGCAAATCGGGTGCAGCGTCACGCTGCCGTCACGCTGGTGGTGGGGTTGATTTTGTTAGTGGGATAATGTATAATTAGGATAATGGTCGGAAGTAAAATATAACAGGAAAGAGGTAATGACCAATGTATAGTGATCTTATGGATAGTATAGGCTTTTTAGGAAAATATGACAGCGCTGTTGCTGATGCTATGGCTGACGAGCTTAAGAGACAGCAGATGAATATCGAACTGATCGCATCTGAGAATATCGTTTCACCTGCAGTAATGGCTGCAATGGGATCTGTTCTGACAAATAAATATGCAGAAGGATATCCGGGAAAAAGATATTATGGCGGCTGTCAGTATGTGGATGTTGCAGAGCAGATAGCTATTGACAGAGCCTGTGAGCTTTTCGGTGCGAAGTTTGCAAATGTACAGCCCCATTCCGGCGCTCAGGCAAATACAGCAGTGTATTTCTCAATACTCAAGCCGGGCGATACAGTAATGGGTATGACCCTTTCTGAGGGCGGCCACCTTACCCATGGATCACCGGTAAATATTTCAGGTAAATATTTTAACTTTGTTTCATACGGAGTTGACCCTGTAACACACAGGATCGATTATGATAAGGTCTATGAAACCGCAATGGAAGTAAAGCCGAAGCTTATCGTATGCGGCGCTTCCGCATATCCCAGAATAATTGATTTCAAGCGTTTCCGCGAGATCGCTGATGCCTGCGGCGCATACCTGATGGTGGATATGGCTCATATAGCGGGACTTGTGGCAGCCGGAGTTCATCCCAGCCCGGTACCCTATGCTCATTTCACCACAACCACAACACATAAGACCCTCAGAGGCCCCAGAGGAGGACTTATCCTCACAAATGATGAGGAGCTTGCTAAGGGTATAAATAAAGCAGTGTTCCCGGGAACCCAGGGCGGTCCGCTTATGCACGTGATCGCAGCAAAGGCAGTTTGCTTCGGCGAGGCACTTAAGCCGGAATTCAAGACATACGGCGAAAACATAGTAAAGAATGCCCAGGCACTTGCAGACGGCCTTGTAAAAAGAGGAAACAAGCTGGTGTCCGGCGGAACAGACAACCACGTTATGCTTCTTGACCTCACAGACAGCGAGGTCACAGGCAAGGAGCTGGAGCAGAGACTTGACGCTGTAAGAATTACAGCAAACAAGAATACAGTTCCCAATGAAAAGAGAAGCCCCTTTGTTACCAGCGGCGTCCGTCTTGGAACAGCAGCTGTTACCACAAGAGGTATGGGCACAGAGGAAATGGATAAGATCGCAGAGTATATCACTCTGGCTCTTAACGATTTCGATAATAATTCAGAGAAGATCAAGGCAGGAGTAGAGGATATCTGCAGAGAATTCCCGCTTTATTGCTGATCGAGAATAATCCAGGAGCCGCTTTCATCCGGAAGGCGGCTTTTTTATGCCCGGAGAAGCAGAATATTAACGAAAAATCAAGAAAAAATTTTAAAATCTATTAATTTTATGAATAATTTATTAATAAAAAAGGGTTTTGTTCATAGTCTGTTTTCAATTTTTGTTGTTAGTATTCAACAAAATCGGATGATAAAAGCTATGCTATAACGGTCTGAATGACGGAAAAAATTATAAATACTTTAAAATCACGACAATATGCACAAAAATAAAGCACCACCTTTTACGAAAAAAATATAAAATAAATTAAAAAACCTATTGACATTTTGTTAATAAAGAGTTAATATATATTCAACAAAGAACGAACCACTTCCCCTTCAAGGTGGTTGTTCTGAAAAAAAATTTTATTAAAGAAAGAGGTAATCTATCATGACACTCCAGCAGAAAATCATTGCTAAGCACAGCAAAAAAGGTTTCACACTCGTTGAACTCGTAGTTGTTATTGCAATCCTTGCAATCCTTGCAGCTATCGCAATTCCTGCAGTTGTTAGCATCATCAACAGCGCTAACACATCTTCAGGTCAGTCCGATGCTTCAACTCTTAACAACGCTTGCAAAGAGTTCTACGCAGGTGTAACATCTGGCTCTATCAATAATAACAACAAGGGCAGCATCACAAAGTCACTTCCCTCACCGACAGCTTCTACAACAGCAAGAAAGTCAGCTGCTGACCTTCTCACAGTTAAGGACGCTCAGGATTATTCAGGTCTTGCTATAAAGACAGAGGATATGGTTTATGTTAAAACGAAGTTCGACAGCTTCACAGTAGGCACAATCCTTTACAAGGAAGATCCCGCTGTATTCAAGAACAACTCTCTTGACTTAACTAACGTAAACAAGATCAATGCTTCTGCTCCTACAGGCGACGACGAGTTTGGTAACAACCTCACATTCGGCACCCTCTACAATGGCGTAGCAGCTACAACCTGATAACAGGCACTGAATAAGAGTCTTAAAGACAAATGATCTGAAGCCCGGAGCTTATGCTTCGGGCTTTTTTCAGAAAATTATCAGGCGCTCTGATCAAGCAGGCTGGATTACAAAGTGAATGAATTTGAATGAAAACTATCATTTTATTAGTTCACTTTATATATTGTAAAAAACATTCGGATGTATTAATATAATATACGTTGTGCGTAAAGTCTTTGAATTGAGGGTGATAGCATGGAAAAGGGTATCATGAATAAGAATTACCTGAAAAAAAGAGTCAGGGAAAAGAAGGCCTTTACTCTGGTAGAGCTTGTGGTAGTAATAGCTATCATTGCTATTCTTGCGGCTATTGCGATACCGGCAGTAATAATGATAATCAATAATGCTGATACCTCAAAGCGGGAGGCTGAAGCACAGTCTATGGATCAGGCCTGCAAGACATATTATATGGGAATAAAGAGCGGAAAGATAAATGCGAATAATTTTAAAGCGACTGAGTCCGGAGACAAGATACCCGAGTTCCACGCTTCCCACGACAAGCGCCTGAGTTGGGCGAGAAAATGTACCGTGGCAGGCGCTCTGGAGTACAGCGAAATGTATGGCGCCATCAAAGACAGATTCCAGGATTTCGGATATGACAAGATCGGGACTATAGTTGTCTACGATGAAAATAATTCGGATATAACCCAGCTTCCTGTAGACGGAAAAGCGACCTTCAATGATCTGGCATATGTAAGCTGATATATACAGCAGACTCGCAGGAGCCTGCTGTTTTTTTATTTTTTTCAAAATAGTAGAATATAACAAAAAACACCATATAAATACCAGCTATATGCACAAAAAATTGGCAATTATAAAAAAGTCATTGTGTTTTATATTTTTTTGTGATAAAATAACAAAAAGGATATTCTTACTTAGGGGTCTTTGTATAATTAATCCAAGAGGCTGGAAAGCAGTCGATTGGATTTTTGTTGTTGAGACTTTTGACATTATATATCCGAAAAGAATGAGAAAAATTTTTTAAGAGTGTGGTGTATTTATGAAAACAGTAGCTACAGTACTGCAGATAACCCGTGGGCTGCTTATTCTCACTCCTGCTGAGTATGATAAGCCAGAGGGCGGATTTGCGGTCAAAAACAAACGTTCATCTTTACCGACAAGCTTTAATGTTCCTCAGATATTTGAGCTGAATGATTCTCTGAAGGATCACCCCTTTGAAAAAGCTGATGAGCTTGCAGCTTTTGTAAAACGCTGCGCTGAAAGCGTCAGCATGGAGCTGGGTGATGTATTTGTCTGCATTGAGGATGAAGACGTTCTTATCACAAAGGAGTATAAGCACGCTCCCGCTAAGGAGAAGCTCCTTCCTACATTTGCTCGTGTTGAGGCTGAAAATGTATTGCATCAGGAAGTTGACAAGTATACTATCCTGAATTTTGAATACGGTCAGCAGTATGGTAAATCAAATAAAACCGATGAGATCTCTGCGTCTCTCTTTGCAATGAATACAGGTATGCTGACTGATATCAGGGCTGCTTTTGAGGGAGAGGGCATAAAGATCGCCAAGGTTACTCCTCCTATAGCAGGTATGCTCTACACCTGTAAGGCAGATGTAAACTCCGCTACAAGAGCAATTGCTGTTATCAGTATGGACTTTGCAGCAACAAGACTTGTCGTTCTCCATAACGGTGCTCCTGTTTTCCAGCAGTCCTTCTCCAGCGTTCTTGAGGATATCGCAGAGATGTTCTCTCTTGAATTTGGTATGAGTAAGATGGGCGCTATCGACCTTATCCGTCAGGAAGGCCTCGGCGTCTGCAATAAATGTAAATCCACATCTACCCGTAAGCAGACAATGACAATGCTTGATAATGCTGCGGGCGAGATACTCAGAAACCTGAGAATGGTAATCTCCACAAAGCGTCTCGATATCGATGAGATCGTTCTTGTGGATGCACTTGCCAAGCTCCCGAATATCGCAAACTATTGCCGTCAGGTAGGTCTTACTGCTCCTATGGAGAGTATCACAAGACTGTTCTCCGGTGGATCACAGCCTCCTGTAGCAGCAGCTTCTGCGTCTGAAAAGGGATATGACACCACCTCCTTTATCACACTCAATGGTGTTCTCACAATGCCTCCCGGAGAAGCTAACCTTCTTATGGGTGAGACAAACGTACTTTCTGCTATGGCAGGCGGCAGCGGCTCAAAGCTGGGTAATATGATTACAGCCGGCGTGGGCGTTGTTGCAGGTCTCTGGATACTTCTCACACTCGGTTGGTGGGGCGCTCTGGAGCTTCAGAAGAACAATGATAATTCAGAGCTTAACAATACAAAATATAACGTAGCAAAGCAGCTCATCGCAGATGAGGCGTACTGGAAAAAGCAGGTAGAGAATATGGAACAGAACCTTACTCTTCTGCCCACCACCGCTCTCAAGACTGCTGATGTTGTTACCGAGCTCTTTACACAGGTAAGAGATAAGGTAGTAAGCTGCACAAACTATTCAATAGATATGGAGAGATACTCAATCTCCACAAGCATTGATATCGACAGCATGGACGCTTTCGTTACACTCAAGGACGAGATTACAGAAAACGGATACTTCAAGCTGTCTGATACCTATAACATCTCGGCTGTTGCAGACACCTCCAAGGGCGCTACAAATCCGACCCAGAGGATCAGAGCGGATATTACTCTGTATGTGACTGAGGCAACAGTTGAGGCTGCAAAGGAAGCTGCCGGTGAAGGAAAGAAGGCTGAGGAATCATCAGGTTCAGAGTCCTCCGGCGAGGAATCCAAAGCATCATAATCGATTTCAGCTAAAGACTGAGATATTACGGAGGTAAACAATAATGGACAAGAAGAAACAGCAATTAACAATTCCAAAGTTTGCATGGGTGCTGGCAGCTATTCTGGTTATCTGTATCATCTTTCTTATCGTATTTCAGCTTCCTTTTTCAAAGAAAATAGATACATACAACAAGGATCACAAGTCAGCTACCGAGCAGATCAACCTTTATAAAGACTACCTTGACAGAGCAGATTCTGTTAAGGCAGATATCGACAGAATGAAGAGCGAGTGCTCAACAAAGGGTGAATCTCTCTATATCAATGCCAGCAAGACTGCAGACGATATCAGAGATATGCTGAAGGATATCGACTATGATCTCTCATCACTCTCAGTTACAGAGGGTGTTCCGGACAGCGAAGGAAGAGTTTCCGCAACAGGAGATCCTCTCTATGCAACAAGCATTTCCTTCTCATTCACAACCACAGAGCCCAAGCTGATCGAGACTCTTAAATATTTCGAGACAACATCTGACGGTTCATATAAGATCAAGAGCCTCAGCCTCGTTAACAACGTAGAAGCAGATCAGGGAATCGTTGATCTTGAAACCTCAACAGACGTTTCAAAAGAGGCTCCCACAAGCCAGACAGCTTCCAAAGCAGCTCCTGCTGAGGATCTTTATAAGGCTGAAATGAGCATCATGCTTTATTACTTTGACATGAGTCAGAACCAGGGAGCGACCTCAAGCGCAGAATCAGCTGAATCCAGCGCATCATAATACAGGGGTCTGAACCATGCAGCCACTTGATTACCTGAATACTACCACAGGGCTTATATGGATAATAGCCTGTATACCCCTGGGGTTCGTAATGACAGCTCTCGGATATCTTCTTATCAATCGTATACCTGCAAAATGGCTGTGCGATTATGGTGAGACGCCATCCGAAGAGCTGACAAGCGGCGTAAGAATAAAATTTATATGGACTGGTATCCCGGTCTCCCTGCTGATGTCTGCCAGCCTTGTGCTTTGCAGACTGCAGTTCAACAAGGGATATGACATATATTTTGGCTTTCTTGCGCTGATAATATTTGTGTGTTTTATCATTGCTATCGCTGATATCAAATATCAGATCATTCCCGACCAGTTTACGATAGCGCTGGGAGTATTGGCACTGGGCGTCAGCCTGTATGATATACTCAGGGATTATCATATTTTCCACTCGGCGTGGTGGTCTCTCCTGGCAGGCGCCGGAATAGGCGCAGCTGCAATGCTGCTGATAGATTTTCTGGGAGCGATAATATACCATAAAGAGGGTATGGGCTTCGGAGATGTGAAGCTGTTCCTTGCCCTTGGTATACTTACCGGATTCCCCGGAACAATATATACATTCATCATTTCGCTGATAACTGCAACAGTATGCTTTGTGATAGTTATCGCGGCAGCTAAGATCTTCTTCCGGAAAAAAGAGGAAACAGATGAAACAAAACCGGAGAAAACTGAAGAGAAAAAAGAAACAGGGGACGAAGAGGAAACAGACGAGGAGGAAAATGAGGCAGAAGAGGGCATCGGCTTCGGATCATATCTTGCATTCGGTCCGTATATTGCCATTGCCGCCTGCGCATACATAGTTTTATTTGATCAGATCCAGTATCTGGCAAAGCTTTATCTGAATCTTTTTTAAATAATTGGGAGCTGAAGATATGAGAGCAAGTAACTTGAGAATAGGACAAATCCTCATTAATTCAGGAGATATTACCGAAGAACAGCTTGATGAGGTGCTTTTAAAGCAGAAAACAAGTAAAAAGCGTGTCGCAGATATTCTTATTGAGGACGGTATTGTAACCGAACAGCAGGTTTGCAAGGCGCTCGAAAAGCAGCTCTTTATCCCCTATATGGATCTTGATACGATCACTATCCCGGATGAGCTGGGCGGAATAATACCTGAGGATCTTGCGCAGCAGCATCAGGTAGTGCCTATAGAGCAGGAAGGACGTTTTCTTACAGTCGCTATTGCGGATCCTCTTAACTATCAGGGCCTGAAGGATATTTCCATTGCGACAAAAATGAAAATAAAGCCGGTCATCGGCGAAGCAACAAAGATCACCAATAAGCTTCGTGAAATGTATGCTGCTCAGAAGGCTATCGATGACGCTAAGGAGTTCCTTGAATCAAAGGGAGGAAAATCAAAGGCGCAGATCGAGGCGGAAGAGGCAGCGCAGCAGGATGCATCCGCAAATGACCAGCCGATCATACGTTTTGTTAACAATATGATCGAGGAAGCAATCTTCACAAAGACTTCCGATATTCATATCGAGCCTATGGAGAAATGTCTCCGTATCCGCTTCCGTATCGACGGTAAGCTGCAGACTTATATGGAGACAGCGCCTGAACTTATACCGTCGGTAACATCCCGTATCAAGTTCATAGGAAATATGAACATTGCGGAAAAACGTATCCCTCAGGACGGTCGTATAAACTACCGTGTTGCAGGAAAGGATATCGACTTCCGTATTTCCGTTCTCCCGAGTATTTTCGGCGAGAAGATAGTTATGCGTATTACGACTTCTCTGGGCATGGAGCTGAAGAAGGAAAATATCGGCTTCCTTCCGGAGAATCTTGAAAAATTCAACCATCTTGTAAAAAGTACACGTGGTATCATCCTGGTAACAGGTGCTACAGGTTCCGGTAAATCTACAACTCTTTATACAGCTCTTCATGAGGTTATGGGTGAGGATATCAACATCATAACTGTTGAGGACCCTGTTGAGCAGATTCAGCCCGGTATCACGCAGGTACAGACAAACGATAAAGCAGGACTTACCTTCGCGGCAGCACTGAGAAGTATTCTTCGTCAGGACCCCGACATTATCATGCTCGGTGAGATTCGTGACGGTGAGACTGCCGGTATTGCTGTACAGGCTGCTATCACAGGACACCTTGTGCTTTCCACACTTCATACATACGACGCACCAAGCTCGGTTGCCCGTCTTATAGATATGGGTATAGAGCCTTACATGGTTTCATCTGCTCTTCTGGGAGTTATCGCTCAGAAGCTTGCAAGGAGACTCTGCGTAAACTGTAAGGAAGCGTATGTTCCGGATGAAAACGAGAGGCTTGGTCTCGGACTTGATCCCACTGAGGACATTACACTCTATCGCAAATGCGGTTGTGAGAAATGTAATAAAAAGGGTTATAAGGGACGTATCGCTGTGCATGAGGTAATGCTGCTCACAACTACACTTAAGAGAGCTATAACCGCCGGTGAAAGTACCGATGACATCAGAGATCTTGCTATCAAGGAAGGTATGATACCTATGAAGGAGAATGTCCGTATTGATGTTCTCAAGGGACTGACCTCCTATGAGGAATTTATTGAAATGACGATCTCTAATGACTGATGATATTCAGGAATGTTTTGAATATAAAATTTATAAAAGAATGGGAGTAGATTATTAATGGATTTTTATAGCCTTGTAAAAGAAGCTGTAGGCAGAGGCGCATCCGATATTCATATCGCATCGGGTAACCATCCGGCATATCGTCTGCATGGTAATGTGCTTTTTACCAATGATCCTGCGCTTAACGAAGCAGAAGTAACAGCTATCATCAAAGCGGTGCTCAATCAGTCAAGATTTGAGACCTTCCTTCAGACAGGTGAAGCTGACGCCGCTGTTGAGATCGGTGAATGCGGACGTTTCAGAGCTAATGCATTCAGACAGCGTAATGGTACATCTCTTATACTTCGTGTAATCAACAGCGTAGTACCTGAGCTTTCAACACTGAGCCTCCCGGCATCAATCAAAAAGACCCTGGAGCTTAATTCAGGACTTGTACTGGTGTGCGGACCTACCGGTTCAGGTAAATCAACAACCCTTGCAGCTCTTATCAATGAGCTGAATAAAAACAAAAGTAAGCACATCCTTACTATCGAGGACCCTGTTGAGTTCCTGCATACGCCTAAGCGCTGTATCATAAATCAGAGAGAGATCGGTCTGGACAGCCGTTCATATCCGATGGCTCTGAGAGCTGCGATGCGTGAAGACCCGGATATCATTCTCGTCGGCGAAATGCGTGACCGTGAGTCCATTCAGATCGCACTCACGGCTACTGAGACTGGTCACTTGGTTTTCTCCACAGTTCATACAGAGGGCGCAGCAAAGACAATCGACCGTCTTGTTGATATCTTCCCGCCGGATCAGCAGCAGCAGATCAGAGTACAGCTTTCTACTTCTCTCAAGGCTGTTATCTCCCAGAGACTTCTTCCGAGAGCATCAGGCGGACGTGTTGCAGCGTTTGAGATAATGTTTGTAACAGGCGCTATCAGTAACCTTATCCGTGAAAATAAAGTAGCAAATATCCAGCAGTCTATCCAGCTCGGACAGCAGTTCGGTATGATAACTATGAGCAAGAGTATCGATAATCTTCTTGTTCAGGGTCTTATCACAGAGCAGGTAGCTAAGGCTTGGAACTTCGATATAGGTGATACGGACGCAAGAAGATAAGAGGGAGTGAACTGCATTGAAGTATAAATATGTGGCGATGAATGCCAGAAACCAGAAAAAAGAAGGTGCCATTGAAGCCGAAACGCAAAATCAGGCTATAAGCATTCTTCGTGAAAAGGGACTTATTGTCCAGGATATTTCAGAAGCAGGCGGCTCGGATGCACCTACAAGCCTGTGGCAGATGGATATGGGCGGAGATATCCACAAGAAAAAGCTTAAGAAAAAGACTCTTCTCATGCTCTTCAACCAGTTGGGTATGATGATGAAGGCTGGTATCAATCTTTCTATGTCCATGCAGATCATGATCGATTCTGAAAAAGATGTCAGCATGATGAAGATCCTCCGCGAGATCAACGAGAATCTTTATAACGGTTTTACACTCTCCCAGGCAATGAAAAACTTTGAAGGCTTCCCCGGTGTATACATCAGTATCATTGAGGCCGGTGAAGCAAATGGTCGTCTTGATGAAGCATTCCAGCAGTGTGCGCTTATCTGTAAAAAGGATATGGCTCTTTCCGGAAAGCTCAAGAGCGCATTTACATATCCGCTCTTCCTCGTAGTTCTGGTTGTAGCCCTTGTAATTATCCTTTGCTGCTTCGTTCTTCCGACCTTTAAGGATACATACGCATCCTTCGGAGCCGAGCTTCCCGGTATCACAAAGGCGCTTATGGCGTTCTCTGATATTCTTATCGGCTACTGGTGGCTGCTTATCATTATCACAGCTGCTATCGGCTTTGGCTTTGTTACTATCAATAAGAACAGCGCTGAATTCCGTATGTGGTTTGCGAAATTCCAGCTTAAGATACCGCTTATCGGTCCTATTGTCCGTCAGAGTGCTCTTGCTCGTTTCTGCCGTCTTATGTCTACCCTTACAGACGCAGGTATCCCGATCCACAAGGCAATGGCACTTGCAAGAGATGCGGTTCCGAACCTCTTCGTAAAAGAGCAGATCCAGCACGTTCTTGATGATGTACAGATCGGTGTAACAATTAACGAAGCAATGGCAAAGCATCCGGTCTTTGATGCGATCCTCGTATCAATGATCCGTGTTGGTGAGGAATCCGGTATGCTTGGTGACTCTCTTTTCAAAATGGCTGAGCTCTTCGAGGAGCAGAGCGATGACTCTACTCAGAAGCTTACAGACGCTATGACGCCTATTATGACAGTCGTTATCGGCGGCGTTGTTGGTACAGTTGTTGTTGCAATGATCCTCCCCATGTTCGGTCTCTACACAGTTGTTGGCGACGCAACAAACAAATAAAAAACCAGCGGAACAGAATCCGATGGAAAAGAATAATAACGGTACATTGACGTTTAAGCCGGTGTACCGTTATGTTTGATAATCATAATATACAAAGTATATCACAAAATTTTGTTATTTATGTTTCAGAAAATATCTTGAATTGAATTCAATTTATAGTATAATTAGTATATATGGGTGTATTATGTTTTTCGATGTGAACATTTTTACTTCCGCAGGGAGGAATAGTATATGAAATCAATGAAAATGAAGAAGAAGCTCAGATCCAGGAAAGGTATGACGCTTCTGGAACTGCTCGTTGGCATTACAATCATAGTTCTTGTCTTTACATCTACCCTGGGAGCAATGGTTGGCGGATTCAAGACCACTATATATAATGCGGATGACAATAAAGTGGCTGTGCTTAATTCATCCACAAATGAGGTGCTGATGAATACAGTCAGAAAGATGCAGTTCAGAGAAAAAAGCGAGGTTCTCCAGGAGATAACCAAGATCAAAAATATGCAGAACTATACCGGCGGCGGAACACCACCTGCAGGAAGTGTTATTCATTCCTCTATTATTGCGTCAGTTCCTGAAGCACGTTTTGTGGAGGCTAAATATGACAGCACCAAAAAGACGTATTCAGTTGAATTTAATATGGATCAGAAGGCTAAGGAAAGCAACTATCAGTATACCATTTTCCCTGAGACAAAAACAAAGCTCAAGAGAAGCAAGCCTGCAACCAAAACAGAGGTTGAGGTAGACGGTATCACAATAAAGACTTGTTTCATGTCCTCATCCGGACCTCTGATTTATGAAACATTTGTTGCATTCAAGAATTGACGGGAGGGATTAATTGTGAGAAGATTTAGAAGCAAGGCAGCTTATACATTGGTTGAGCTTGTTGTAACTATCACTATCCTGTCGATTACTTCAGGCATGGGTCTTGGTATATTTGTCACGGCAATGCGTAACTATTCAAGAGCATCTGTTACAGAACGAGATCAGGAAAATGCGATCCAGATAGAGTCGTTTATACTCCGTAATGCAAGACAGGCGCAGCAGATCGTTTTCTTTACCAATGATGGTTCTTATATGACCAAGTGGGATAAGAGCGACAGCTTCTATCAGAAGGATGTAGCTACCTATACCACAAAGTATAAGGATATGTACGGCGGTATTGTTACCAATACTCCTATGACAGTAAACGGTTCGGCTCAGGAATCACCCACCCTTGAGTATTATGACAGATATGTGGCTGATGACAAGAAGATAGCTCAGACGCCTGTTCTCAGCTGCTCAGGAGTTGAATCCATAACATTCACACTCAGGAAGCAGAAAACAAAGTCTACAGAGCTTGAAAAGGGCACCTTCAATTATATTTTCTATGAGATCAAAATGCAGAGCGGTTATACGGTATCCGGTTCGGCTATTCTCTATAACTGCACTGAATTAAAGGTTCCTGCAGGAAACTCTCTTGTGGTCTCACCTGTTGACGGTAGATTTGTTGTGGGCAATGATAAGACCCACGTTACAGGAATTGGCTTTATGAAGAAGAAAGCTGCATAATAAAAAAAGATAAGGCCGGTGAGTTTCGTATTCACCGGCCTTTTTGTATATTTTTTTTTGAAAATATTATCAGACAATATACTGGCTGATTATAGTTATAATACTCTGAAGCTCCTGCTTGGGTATCAGCCCAAAAAAGCCGTTATCCAGCTTCATTTCAGGGAACAGGAGTGGACGGATCCATGCGTGGATTAGTATCTGCCCCGGACACGGAAATTCCAGCTTGATATATTTTATCGCTGTCAGGAAGCCTGTTCCCCATTTCCATACATATTCGTTTTTCTCGAATACATAACGGAAATTATTGTACTGCAGTATATCGCAAATGTTCTTGTAATTGAGCTGATCGTTGCTGCTCTGAAAATAAATCTGTGTTCTTGACATTATAATATTACCTCAATATATTCCCTGTACGGTTACTTCTCCGGAGTTTACAGTAAGCTCTGAGTCTTCCTCCGTCCTTATCAGAAGCTCTCCTGTGGGTGTGATGTCATATGCTGTTCCAAGGATGTTTCCGTCGGGTCTGTGTACAGTAACCTGTCTCCCGATAGTCACGCAAAGCCTTTTGAAGTTTTCCATATCTTCGCTGGAGAAGCCAACTAAGAATGAGGATATGGTGTTATCAAGATTTTTGATGACACACTTGAAAAAATCGTTGCGGTCTGTTTTTTTCCCGGTTTCGATGTAAAGCGAAGTGGCCTTGTTTCTGATTTCTTCAGGGAATCCGGTATGATTAACATTTATTCCGATACCGATTGCTACATAGTCCAGCATATCGCTCTGAGCTGCCATTTCTGTAAGAATACCGCAAAGCTTGCGCCTGCCTATAACTATATCATTTGGCCATTTGATCCTTGCATCAAGCCCGGTATATTCTCTTACGGCGAGACATACGCCGTAACCTGCGGCAAGAGTGACTGATGGAATGGCGTTTGGCGGAAGATCAGGGCGCAGCAGTATAGTAAAATATATACCGCCCTCCGGGGAGCTCCAGGTTCTTCCGAAACGTCCTTTGCCGCCTGTCTGATTTTCGGCAGCAATTATAAGTCCGCTTTCTTCGCCCTGAGCAGCTCTTCGCTTTACCTCATCATTGGTGGAATCCACCTTATCCATTGTAACGATCCTTTTCCCCACGTTTGATGTGTTAAGTCCGCTGCTTATTATCCGGGGATCCAGCCGATCCGGGCTCTCAATAAGGCGATATCCTTTATTTGTTACAGAATCTATCACATAGCCCTCCTGACGGAGAGCTTTTATATTTTTCCAGACTGCCGTTCTTGATACTCCGAGGTGCCGGCTCAGTTCTTCTCCGGATACGTATCCGTTTTCTGACCTTAACTTTTTCAAAATCTCTGCTTTCATTTCATTACCTCAGATATCTGTTACCTTTTTTAATTCCATAATAATATTTTCCGTGTCCTCTCCGATTTTTTCGGGGTGAGTGAATAAATCTGTCAGGAGACGGTTAAGGTTTTCCTCAAAATTATCCGGAAGGATACTGCATTTTTCCTTGCATATGGATATCAGACGTTTTTCTCCCGGATGCGTCATACGGTTAAGGGCAAATATCACATCAAAGTAGGACTCCAGGAATGCTGTTGTACGGTGATTGATACTGATAATATCATTTCTTGCAACAGCCTTTGTAAGCTGTTTGTCATATGCCGGAAGGGCATCGTGAAGGAGATTCATATTCCGTCTGATAATATTCGTCCGCAGTTCCTCAGGATAGGGAATACGGAAGCGTTCCTGTGCCTTTTTGAATTCGCCGTTCCGGTCGAAGTAAATATCTGAATTAAGGAGATTATGCCAGAAACAGGTCGTATATCCGTTTCTCGCCTTATGTTCGTTTACTGTCATATCAAGGAATTTGTAAAGAATTTCCGGATTCCGGAAAATAACATCCACATATGTACCATCCTTAAGGACGCAGTTATCCTCGTATTCAAAATATTTGTTTCCGACCTCCATATTGCTGCAGTATTCATTATAGAGTCCGGTACGTATATCCTCCGGCACAGGGTCCTTTCCATAGATATATACATCATAATCGGAAAAGCTGTCATTATTTCCGCTGGCGCGGGAACCTGCAATGACGATGGCGTCCACCTGTGGGAATTCTTTGAATTTGTCTAGAAGTTTGTAAATAATTATAATTACCTCCCTTGTAAAAAAGACGCTTGTGAAAAGCGTCTCTTCGGTTTATTTTTTGTTTCTGCTTATTGCTGCTGATAGTGCCTTTGTTATAGCAGTACCCAGTACAAAGCATACAACAGCTTCTATGATCGCCTGGAGGCCTACCATGGAAGTGAAGAACAAAAGTACATCGCCTGCGGCCTTTCCGGATACCCCTGTAAAGGTTTTTGCAAAATCGCCGTCAAGTCCGCTTCCGGCAGCATTATATGAGCAAATTATCTTGATCTCCAGATAAAGGGCGCTCATAAAAAGAATAGTGTTGAGCACAGGAACTGCAAGGCTTACTGCGGAATATGAAAAAAATCTTGTTTTATCTATTTTATTCAGCCACTGGAACAGCAGTCCTCCCAGAAGTCCTTCCAGTACTCTTGGAACAACACATAAAAGGAATGTGAGCAGAGGATTGAGCTGGAAAAGCGCACCGGTCAGCAGACTCATTCCGGAGAAGGCCTGGATAAAGCTTGTTATTCCGAAAACTCCGCCTATTACTGCAGCGTCCCGGGGTTTCAGAATGGCGGCGGCTACTATTACCGGGATAGTCATAAACGTAAGCTTGAGAGGACCTATTGGAATATACCCCAGAGGAGTGAAGCTCAATATCAGGGTTATTGCTGTGAGAAGTCCAAGTATTGCAAGATTTTTCGTTTTATCACTGCCGCGCTTTTTCTGAGAAGTCTGTTTTTTCTTTTTGCGCTCTTTATCTTCGGATGTCATTGCTTTCATTTTATTACCTCCTGCTGTTTCGGTCTGAATACAGCGAATATTTATAAAGTCCGGTTTAATGTACCCTTCACTGAGTGATAGGATCAAAATATAACAGATCCCTTGTGATACTGCTGAAATTGCGGTGATCTAAGAGATCTGTAAAGGTTTGTCGGATCAGGCATTTTCGGAATCGTTAGCTGCCTCTGTGTCTGTCTCATCCTGAGCCTTACTGCGTTTTCTTCTGACTGTGGTATGTGTTTCCTGAGCCTGTTCTGCAGGCTTTTCTGTTTCGGAATCACAGCTTTCTGCTGTCTCCTGATCTTCTCCGGCTACAGCTATGGTGATATCTGCGTTCTCTTCCGTCTCGTCCTCGTCCGGGGATTCGATGAAGCTTTCCATCTCGGCGTCACTTTCATTTACCGCGCGGATCATATCGACTGTATCTATCGGAGACACGGGAACTCCATATTCTTTGATATAATTATAACGAGCTCTTGCTTTTCTCAGTCTCTCCTCTGAAAATTTTATAACCTCGCATATTTTCTCGGCTTCAGCAGGTTCTTCTTTTCCTTCAAGAATTCCGAAATACTGTTTTCCCAGAGCAACATAAGCATGATTGATAACTTCAGTTTCATTCCTGATTATAGCTGCAAGGCGGTTGAGCTGTGCACACTGCCTGTTTTTTTCTACTATCATATCAATAGCTGAAGAAAGTCCTTCTCCGACCTTATCTAAAAAATTCATAAAAATACCTCCTCGGAATTTTATTATTCAAACACATTATACTACATTTCAATTGTGGTTTACAATACTTTTGAGCGAAATGAGCAAAAAAAATTGCAGCGGAGTGCCTCCGCTCTCTATTTCGGCGGAGTGCCTCCGCTCTCTATTTCGCGCTATCGCTCGCTTACTCTCGCTCGGTTGTGTGTACATATACTCTCGCAGCGCGGTTGTCAGATATGTGTAGGAGGGCTACCGATCTTCTTCTGCAGCGTGACGCTGCACCCGTATTCGCGTTGTCGCTCGCTTACTCTCGCTCGGTTGTGTGTACATATACTCTCGCAGCGCGGTTGTCAGATATGTGTAGGAGGGCTACCGATCTTCTTCTGCAGCGTGACGCTGCACCCGTATTCGCGTTGTCGCTCGCTTACTCTCGCTCGGTTGTGTGTACATATACTCTCGCAGCGCGGTTGTCAGATATGTGTAGGAGGGCTACCGATCTTCTTCTGCAGCGTGACGCTGCACCCGTATTCGCGTTGTCGCTCGTTTGCACTCGTTCGGTTGTGCGTATCTATAATAATATCGTGCCGCGGTTGTCAGTTCTGTATGATGAAGGATACAAACCTTCTTCAGCCGCAGGATAAAAGCATCCACACCCACGACTGGTTTATTCTGACTGTCGGTAGTCTGCTATTTCGGCGTTGAGCGCCTGCTTTTATGGACATATTTATTTGAAGCCGTAATTACTGTCGTTACTCAAAAGCTTACTATAAAGTATCCCGGGTGACAACCAGTATTTTTTCTTTAAGAAGTTTTCCGTTTTCAAATCCAAAATATCCATATGGTATACAGTAATAAGAATATTACGGATAGTATATATTCCTGGGTAGGGGGACAATGATTTTTGAAACAAGTGGTAATATATCCGCAAATTATACAAATTGTAGATAATATTACCAAATGTATATTTTTTAATTAATATACAGGTGATTATAGATCTGTAAAAAGGACTCGGTTTTTTGTATGGATTATTTGCTGCCGGCATTGAATTTTTGATGGTTTTACCTATCGGAATTAAGGGAGAAAAAACATCAAAAAGGTGATTAAAGAGGCTTTTTTCACGTTTTTTCCGGTTGTAGTGATATAAACCAAATTTATTTGATTATTTGTATAATTCTTTGTGTTTTAAGGTTATTGCAATTATTATCAATTACTTTATAATATGAAATGGAAATGTTGTAAAAGGATAATAGTGTTTATTTGAAAGGATTATTATGAAAACAATAACAGATTATTTTGAAAGGGCTGCTGCGGCAAATCCCTCAAAAGCGGCAGTAAGTGATGAAAGCGTTTCTCTTACTTATAGTGAGCTTATGGGATATGCAAGGAGCATAGGAACAAAGCTTGGCTGCTGCGGCAAAAGAAAAAGCGCAGTTGCTCTCTTTCTGGATAAGACTCCGTTTTGTGCAGCGGCTATGCTGGGAACAGCCTACAGCGGAAATTTTTATATTGTTGTAGATTCCAAAATGCCTGCTGAGAGAATAAAGACAATGTTTTCAACAGTATCTCCCTTTGCGGTGATAACCCAGCCGGAGCTGGTGGATACACTGAAGGAAACCGGATTTGACGGCGATACTTACATTATTGACGAAATAATCAGAACAGATGTTGATGATGAGCTTCTGAAAAAGATCAGCACCGGCGTAAATGACAGGGAGCCTCTTTATTGTCTTTTTACCTCCGGTTCGACAGGAGTTCCCAAGGGTACAGTGGTATCTCACGGAAATGTCATCGCATATACAGATTGGTTCATAAACAGATTTGATATTACAAACGAGACTGTATTCGGAAGCCAGACCCCCTTTTATTTCAGCATGTCTGTGACAGACCTTTTCAGCACCCTCAGAACAGGAGCGGAGCTGGCTATCATTCCAAAAAAGTTTTTCGCTTTTCCCATAAAGCTGATACAGTATCTGAATGACAAAAAGGTCAATACTATTTACTGGGTTCCCTCTGCGCTTTGCATTGTCGCAAATTCTGATCTTTTTAAATATGCAAAGCCTGAATATCTGAAAAAGGTTTTATTTGCAGGAGAGGTAATGCCGGTTAAACAGCTGAATTACTGGATATCCCATTTTCCGGATATCATTTACGCAAATCTTTTCGGTCCCACAGAGACTACTGATATCTGCACATATTATGTTGTTGACCGCAGTTTTGAGGACAGTGCTTCTCTGCCCATAGGAAATGCCTGTGATAACTGCAGCGTTTTTGTTCTGGGAGAGGACGGAAAGGAATGTGCAGCAGGCGAAGAGGGTGAGCTTTATGTAAGAGGTCCCTTTGTTGCATATGGCTATTATAATAATCCCGAAAAGACAAAGGAAGCATTTGTGCAGGATCCCCTTAATGATTCATATCCGGAGCTTGTCTATAAGACCGGGGATATAGTGAAATACAATGAATATGGGGAGCTCATCTATTGCGGCAGGAAGGATCATCAGATCAAGCATATGGGCTACAGGATAGAGCTGGGAGAAATAGAAAATGCCGCTACTGCCTGCGAAGGTGTTCTGGCAGCAGCCTGCATATATAACAGTGAGACAGACAGAATCATAATGATTTATCAGGGCAAGCCGGAGGAGAAGGCTGTTCTGGATATGGTCCGGAAAAGAGTGCCGGAGTATATGGTGCCCGGCAGGGTAATAAAAATATCGTCAATGCCGCACAACAGCAATGGAAAGATTGACAGAGTGCTGCTGAAAAATACATACAAAGATAATTAAACGGAGGATGTTACAATGGAAGAATTACTTGAAATACTCAGCGAAGTAAAGCCCGGCGTGGATTTTGAAAAGGAAACAGAACTGGTGGATTCAGGCATACTTGATTCTATGGCTATTATCCAGCTCGTTGCAAGACTTGCGGATGAATATGATGTTGAGATCACACCGGTAGATCTCGTTCCCGAAAACTTCAATTCTGCAGAGGCAATCTATGCCCTTGTTAAAAGATTAGAGGACTGATCTGTAATTCAACGATCAAAATAAGGAGAGACAAAGTTTGACATATACATCATACCTGTATTTTTTCGGGTTTGCGATAGTTGTTTATCTTGTTTATCTCGCCTGTCCGATGAAGCAAAAGTGGAAAGTTTTATTTGCAGGGAGTTGTCTGTTCAGTATGATACTGGACGGATTTCTTGCTGTTTGTCTACTTGTTACATCTCTGGCGGCGTTTTTTTGCGGAAAACAACTCACAAAGCTGCAGGATAAATTCAATGCAGCCAAGAAGGGCCTGTCAAAAGACGAAAAAAAGCAGCTCAAAGCAGAGATCACAAAGAAAAAGAAAGCTGTTGTGGCAGCAGGTACGATAATTTCTTTGGGAAGTCTTATCGTACTCAAATACACCAGCTTTTTTCTTGGATTATTCAATTCTGTTTCAGAGATCTTCGGAGGAATTCAGCTGCCGCTGTTGTATTATGCCCTCCCTCTTGGAATATCATATTATACCCTGCAGGCTATCGGCTATGTTGTAGATACCTACAGAGGGAAATACAGAGCCGAGACAAATGCGGCAAAGCTGATACTTTTTGTCAGCTTTTTTCCCCAGATGACAGAGGGTCCTATCGGAAGATATGATAAGCTGATGCCTCAGCTTGTAGAAGGTCACAGATATTCAAACGAAAACTTTACCAGTGGTGTGACTCTGATATTCTGGGGTCTTTTCAAGAAGCTTGTCATTTCGGACAGAGCCTCTTATATGGTTAGCGAGGTATTCGGAAATTATACCAAATACGGCAGCATTGTTGTATTTGTTGCGACGGTGATGTATACTATTCAGCTATATACAGATTTTTCGGGCTGTATAGATATTATGTCCGGTACCGCAAGGGTATTCGGAATAAAGCTGGAATCAAATTTCAGACAGCCGTTTTTCTCGAAGTCTGTGGGAGAATTCTGGAGAAGATGGCATATTACACTGGGAACATGGTTCAAGGACTATGTTTTCTATCCGGTTTCCCTGTCCTCTCCCTTTATGAAGCTCAGCAAGGCCTCAGCCGGTCATATGAGCAAATTTATGGCAAGCATTGTTCCGTCGGCGTGTGCGCTGTTTGTTGTATGGCTTGGAACAGGTCTGTGGCATGGCGCAAGTATGAAATATGTAATATACGGACTATATTATTTTCTGATAATGCTTCTGGGAACGATTTTTGAACCGGCATTTGTAAAGATGTCTGCGAAGCTGAATATAAACCGCAAGGGAAAGACTATGTCCACACTGGCAGTCCTCAGGACAATGCTTCTTGTCAATATCGGTATGACTATGTTCAGAGCAGACGGCATAGGAGAGTACGGCGCAGTTATCAGCAGGATTTTCCAGCCGATAAATATTTACGATATTACCAGCGGAACGCTGTTCGCTCTTGGAACCGACAGACATGATTTCCTTGTTATTGTTATCGGTGTTGCTATAATGTATCTGGTTGCCATAATGAAGGAAAAGGGCAAGGATATTCTGACATTGGTATCCACCGGAAGGATATATATAAAATGGCCGGTAATGATGGGGCTTATTGTTGCAGTTCTTGTCTTTGGCGCATATGGTCCCGGTTATGGTGTAGTTGAAAATATTTATGCACAGTTTTAGGTGATCGAATGGGAAAGAATAAAAAACACAGCTCAAAGAAAAAAAGTCCTGAAAAAAATACAGAACCCCAAAATAACAAAAAGCCGGTCGGCGTAACGGACAAGCAAGGCTCAGAGCCTGAAAAAAAGACAGATGCCCCGACGGATATCAAGGCTGATGCGTCTGAAAAAAAGACAGATGCCCAGGCAGATATCAAGGCTGATGCATCTGATAAAAAGGCTGCTCCGGAAACAGTCAGCGGCGAAGCTGAAGAGAGCGGTACAGAGGAAGGCGCTCAGGAGAAAAAGCCAAAGGGCAAGGCTGCTTTCTATGCAGGCAAAGCTCTTCGCAGTATAAGCTTTTTCCTGATACTCGGAACTATTCTGGGTATATTCAGTTATGCAGTGCATCCGAAGAACAATAAGAAAGAGTATGGTATGAGGGATCAGAATGCCCACGCCTTCTATGCGGAGCCGGAAAACACCCTTGATACTATCATTATAGGAAACAGTGAGGCTTATTCCTCATTTTCCCCCTTGGAAATGTGGCACGCATATGGTATAACATCATATGTTTCCGCAAAGGGCGCCATTCTGATGTCGGATGCTTATTATATACTGAAGGAAGTTCTCAAGACCCAGTCTCCCAAGCTTGTTATTTTTGAGACTGACGCTGTTTTCCCCCAGAAGGAGGATCAGACCCTCCGGGACAGGACTATCAATAATGTGATAGAAAATGAGTCTCCGCTGATAAAATACCATGATGTATGGAAAATACAGCGTCCGGAAAATTATTTTGCTCCTATCAACTACAGGTGGCAGTCATATTCAAGAGGTCAGATGGATGACCCCCGCACTGAGGGTTATGAATCAAGAAATCTCGTAGTTTCAGATGGCAAAAATGAAGTTTACAGGGACGGAAGGATCAATTACTGGATACTTAAATATATGGATAAATTTGTGGAGCTTTGCAGAGAGAAAAATATCCAGGTACTTTTTGTTACTGTTCCGAATATCCTTACCACCAGTAAGCTCAACAGCCAGGCAATAAAGAATTACTGTACCAGCAGGAATATCCCCCAGATAGATTTTTCCGAGCATCCGGAGTTTATCAATATCGACTGGACAAAGGACACCCGTGACGGTGGCGTTCATATGAATACAAGAGGTGCAAAAAAAGTCTCTCTGTTCCTTGGCCAGTATATCATCAACCAATATGACATTAAGGACAGAAGAGATGATAAGGAATTGGCAAAGCGCTGGGACAGAGATTACAAGAGATATAAGAATGAAGTTCAGATAAAAAGGAAGAAGCTATTGGGATTGATGTGATGATCAAAGGTGCTGTCGCAAAAAAGAATTTTCGCCAGACTTTTGGTAGGCTGCGGGGTCTATGGGGCAGAGCCCCTGTGCGCACTTCGCAGAGTACGAAATTCCCAAAACTGCCGCGGGCGGTAAATAACAAGAACTTTCCTGCCTGTAGAAAGCAGTCATTTTCAATGTGTAGCGAGAAAATGGGTGACGGAAAACAAAAAAAGAGAAAGCCGGTGAATTAAACAATTCATCGGTTTTTGTTTTAGCTGATGTAGTTTTCTTATTACGCCAGTTTCGTTTTTAACGCTCAGACCCTCTCGGGTTCGAGTCTGTTGTTCCGGGAATAAAAAAAGAACCCGACTTCATTTCTGAAATCGGAGTTCTGAGCGCGCCGGGAGGGACTCGA
>CAMVQZ010000021.1 GCA_947169745.1 uncultured Clostridia bacterium | reverse complement strand
CGGATTCGGGACTTTCACCCGTTAGAAACGTGCGCCGTCGGGCGCACCAAAAAAGGCATTACCGACTGCAACAAGTCAGTAATGCCTAAACTTTTATTATATAATTGTACCTGCAAACCGGAATAAACCTTAGAATAAAGGTGCTTTTGAGGGTGCTATCATTTTGCTATCATTCTTAGCGCTAACCACTCAAAAAGCCACTGTTTATGCGGTTCCCTCTCGGTTTTGCCTTATTCCCACTCAATTGTTCCGCTGGGCTTGGGAGTGAGGTCGTAGAGCACACGGTTTACGCCCTCTACCTCTGAGGTGATCCTTGCAGTTATATGCTGGAGAAGTGAGAAGGGAACATCCTCAACGGTTGCTGTCATAGCGTCCTTGGTATTGACAGCGCGGATTATTACCGGATATGCAAATGTGCGCTTGCCGTCATTTACACCAACAGAGCGGAAATCAGGCACAGCGGTAAAATACTGCCATACCTTTCCTTCAAGTCCGTTCTTGGCAAATTCCTCACGGAGAATAGCGTCAGATTCTCTGACAGCCTCAAGTCTGTCACGGGTGATAGCTCCCAGGCAACGGACTCCCAGACCGGGACCCGGGAAAGGCTGACGGTAAACCATATTATCAGGCAGTCCGAGGGCTTTTCCCACTACTCTTACCTCGTCCTTGTAAAGAAGCTTCAGAGGCTCTACAAGCTCAAACTGAAGATCCTCCGGGAGGCCTCCTACATTATGGTGAGCCTTGACGCCGTCGCTCTCGATAATATCAGGATAGATCGTGCCCTGGGCAAGAAACTCTATTCCGTCCTGCTTTCTCGCCTCTTCCTCAAACACACGGATAAACTCTGCGCCGATGATCTTTCTCTTTTTCTCCGGTTCTGCAACCCCTGCAAGCTTATCAAGAAAACGGTCTACTGCGTCAACATATACAAGATTCGCATCCATCTGATTTCTGAAAACTTCAATGACCTGTTCCGGCTCGCCTTTGCGGAGAAGTCCATGGTTAACATGAACACACACAAGCTGTTTTCCCACAGCCTTTATAAGTAGTGCAGCAACAACAGAGCTGTCAACTCCTCCAGAAAGAGCAAGAAGTACTTTTTTGTCTCCTATCTGCTCCCTGAGCTCCTTTATCTGCTCTTCAATAAAAGCATTTGCAAGCTCTTCTGTTGTTATTCTTTCCATTGTTTCCGGTCTGACATTTCCCTGCATAATGATCCTCCTTGATAGTGTTTTTCTAATTATATCAAACCAGAACACATAAAGTCAAATCTATGCCTATAACGGACCGTGACATCACTCTTATCATTGTTATCCCATAAGAATAACAAAACTATACCAATAGCATATATAAAATATTTTACTTATAAGGACTATCTACCTGTTTTTTATAAAATACCTGTCCATCAAAATAAAGAATATCTCCCTCTAAATACCAACTATACCTATCATTGTTTTTTGCATTAGCGCTGAATACATATGTATGTGTTCCTACAGTTAATTCATTATTGCTTGAAATACTGTATTTACTTGTCGATACGGTTACTATATTCTTCTTGTAAATCAGTCTACCATCACTTTTAAAATCCACTATACTTGAATCTAAGCCTTCATCTGTTGACCATTTCCCTACAACATCCACTTTTACATTTTGCCCTCCGGAATAAGAAAAAAATAATATTCCAATAAATACAAACAACACACAAACAGAAACCAAAACAGCAACAACGGCACTATTGTTTTTTCTTCGTACAACTGTTCCATATTGATTTGTCAAAGGAGATATTTGAGAATTATTAGGCGAAAACTGCAAATTGTTCTGAACGCTTTCTGCCTGGTTTTGCCTACAGCCACATTTAAGGCAATAAATATCATTATCATTAAGCTGAACTCCACATTTGTAGCAAAACATTTTTCCACCTCATTTTGTATAAACCCACTTGTCACTTACGTATTTTTCAAAAGACCTTTTTTGTAATCAACATATTCCCTATCAATTTTGTTATTAATAACGATAAGCATTAAAAACAACAATATAAAATCAATTGTGCCTATAGAGCCACCAACAAATGAAAAAGCTACTGATGTCAATTCTGCCAAAAACAAAACTACTACACACCAATACGGATTATGAGTTATACAGAAAATAATCCCAAAAAAAGAAGACAATACAATATATACATAAGTCATTATTATTCCAAAAGCAATCATCTTTAAAGTAAAAACATTTGATGAACCATAATATGAATAAACCGAATTGCCGAAAAGAACGGACATTGGATCAGAGCTGTTTATTATACCAATGCTTGATAACTGATCTAATAAACTCCTTAATTGATTGCTTTGAATAATTAAGTAAATACAAAAGACTAATTGAATCAATATAAAAAGGACAGTAATTGGTATTGTCCTTTTCTTTCTTTCAGAAGAAGGATTAAATTTATAAAACTGTATCCTGCTCAAATTCATATAAGAGTTAACATGAGGTTGATCATATGACAAAACAGGATAATTCAGTTGTTGATTAGAAAAAGTGGAATCTATAGGTTTTTCATCTAATCCTAGTGGTGAATTCAACTTGCTTCCACATTTAGTACAGAATAGGGATTCATCTGGAATATTACTTCCACAAACAGAACAAAACATATTTTCATCTCCAATTAAATAATAAATAATAATTTTTCACATTTACAAATAACAATAATACTATGATAATCCTGTACTCACCGGTACTGTCTTATCATTTGAGGTCTCGGATTTGGTCTCGGTCTCGCTTTCGACATCTTTATCAATTTCATCTGCTTAGCTTTTTTCTTTTCCCTTAGGCGGTATATATACCGGCGGATAGGAATGGAAGAAAGAAATAGATAACAGCTTGTGAGTTACCGTAAAACCATGAACAAGAATAGAACATATTAATAGAAGACATCCAACAATTGCAAAAACACCTGAAAAATTGATAAAGAATTGAACTGCAAATTGCTTTTCATACATTGAGTCATAATTTACTTCTTCGGAATATGTACTAAAAATAGAAAGAAACATAATAACTGCGATAAAAAAAGAAGTAATACTAAAAGACAATAATATGACAAACCAAGGAGAATTGTTTTTTACCGGACGAGATCCTGAACTTAAAACAGCATTAAAATAATCACTTTCATTGCGATAACCAATTAACGGACTTGTTTGGACATTATTTCCTTGCCAGGTGTTACCTATGTCAGAAGACTTATTTAATGGATAATCACTATTCGGTATACCACTATTTGGGATTATTCTCCCCTTTCCGCAAAAAGGACAAAATAAAGAATTTTGATCTATCTCTTTCCCACAATACCCACAATGCATCTAAATAGGTCCTTATTGTATTTTTGTCCTATAACAGGACAATTATTTCTTTAGTAAATGATACCATTACTATTGTCCTATGTCAAGACAAAATATTATACATATGTAAATTTATGATTATTCCTGATGGAGGCATATAAATAATGGCAAGAATAATTGATGGTACAGAAATGAACTTAATCGGAAATAATTTAAAAAAATTCCGAAAAAAACAAAAACTAAGTCAACAAAGACTTTCTGATCGTTTGGAGTTGATGGGTGTATATATTTGTCGTGGTTCAATTTCAAGAATTGAAGATAAATCTCGAACAGTGACTGATATTGAGTTATATGCTATTTCAAAGATTTTACAGGTAGATATTTCTGATCTTATAGAGGATGAAGAAATATAAGTTATTCCGACTAAAATCGAAATATGTTATATTATAAGGAGGCCTCATTATGTTCAAAAAAGAAATCATCACATCCTTTTCTTATCTCAGGCTTACAATAAGCGCTATGAGATTCAAGGAGGAATACGAGATACTGCCCCGGGGCGATAAGGCTGTTATTACTCAGTATTCCCTGAGCTATATGGATGAGGAAAGCAGAAAACCGGAAAAAAGCTGCAAATGCCCTTTGGAGGAAGTTATAAGCCTTCTCAATGAATGCCGGATCTTAAAATGGGATAAATTCAGCGGAAAAAATCCTCCCGGAGTACTGGATGGCTATATGTTCATTTTTAAAGCAGCTGTAAATGATGACAGAAAAATATCTGCAGATGGGTCAAATAACTATCCCCGGAACTATCACCAATTACTGAAATATATGAGGGATAAGCTGAATCCCTGATTTGTAAAAAATTTTAAAAAAGGTATTGGCACCGCTGTTTTTTTGTGGTATGATTTGTATAACAAATCATACTTACGAGGTGAGATAAATGGCAGGATCAAAAGGCAAGCACGCCTGGACAGCCACTGTAGGAGAAAAGGGGCAGATAGTCATTCCGAAGCAGGCCAGAGAGATATTCGGGATAAAGCCCGGAGATACGCTTATACTTTTTGGAGATGAAGAGAGAGGGATCGCAATCCCCCCGAAAAGCGCATTTTCAGAATTATTCGGACTGATCTTTGACGAAAGTGAGGATAACAAATAATGAAAAAAATTGCTATATTCTGTATTCCTGCCCACGGTCACACAAATCCGATAATTCCCGTTGCCTCAGAACTTGTCAGGAGAGGAAATCAGGTCAGATTCTATTCCTTTGATGAATTCAAGGATAAAATCGAAGCCTCCGGCGCAGTATTTGTTTCCTGCAGCAGATTTCTGCCTGAGCTGACAAATGAGGAAAAGGAAGCTCTGAAAAAAAGTTCAAATACAGAAATGTCGATTCAGGATATCCGTACAACCCTGAAAATGGACAGCTTTATTGCAGAGGAATTCAAAAGCTTTATGCCTGACGTGATCTACACTGATTCCGTATGCTTCTGGGGAAAGCTGAGCGCCCTCAAATATAATATCCCTATGGTGGTCTCCACCACCACATTTGCATTCAATCAGCTTTCCTCAAAATATATGAAATTTACTTCCGGAGAGCTTGCTGATATGATCTTCGGTCTGCCAAAAATATCCAGGGAGCTTAAAACTCTTAAGCCCTACGGATATAATGTAAAGAGCACCCTTTCTCTTGTGAGAAATGACAATGACACTGATACCATCGTTTACACCTCAGAAAACTATCAGCCCTACAGCGAAAGCTTTACAGATCACTATTTATTTGCGGGACCCTCGATTTCATCAGAGCTTGTTCCGGAAAAGAACAACAAGCGCCCCCTTGTATATATTTCAATGGGAACGGTAGTAAATGACAAGCCTTATTTCTATTCAAACTGCATCAAAGGCCTTGAGGGTATGGATGCGGATATAATCATCTCATGCGGAAGGCACATTGATCCTGAGAGCTTCGGAAAGCTGCCGGACAACTTCAAGGTATTTCAATATGTTGACCAGCTTGATATTCTTTCAAGAGCGAATGTATTCCTTACTCACTGCGGTATGAACAGTGTTTCCGAAAGTCTTTACATGGCAACTCCGATGGTATTCTTCCCTCAGACAGGTGAGCAGGGAGCTGTTGCAAGAAGAGCGTCTGAGATCGGCGCAGGAGTATATCTGGAAAATGATTCTCCGGAGGGCATCCAGGCTGCTATAGAGACAATTCTTTCTGATGATTCCTATGCGCTTGCGGCAGAAAACTGCAGCAAGGAATTCAGGAGCTGCCCCGGTCCTGCAGGAGCAGCTGAGTTTATTGAAACTGCTCCCCACACAGCCACAAAGCCTGACCTTCTCAAGGAATCAGCAAAGGCAGGGGGCAGATTCAGGATCCTTTTCTGGATCATCGCTGTCGCTGTTATGATTCTTTTCGGAATATTCGTCACATGGAAGTATGTCTGGATCATTGGCGTGGTTGCCGGTATATTTTCATCTCCGGTCGCAAAGGGATATCAGAATAAGGCATACGAAAAAATGGCAAAGAAATACAGAGCTGAAAGATGAAAAATGCTGCACCCGAAACAATCAGGTGCAGCGCTTTTTTTCATGTCCCTCAATAAATCGGAACTGTCGTCAAAATCCATATAGTTATCAGAATTCCTCCGATCTTGTAACGAAGGTATGAAGAAAATCCTTGAATATTGGTTCCCATGAGGTTTCGTTATGAGGCTTATCCGGGAGTATGACCTCTGTCATTTTCTCATGCGGATAACACTCCATAAATATATCGTAAACTGTTTCCATACTATGAGCAATAAGCTTTTCCTGCTCATCTGCTCCTCCTGCATAAAAGTACAGGAATGGCATTTTTTTATCCCTAACAACAGCGGTTATCCATTTTTTCATATCTTCCGGAGTATATATCATTATTGCCGGAGAAAAAACACCTGCGGCGCAAAATAAGTCCGGATGAGTAACTGCAGTAAACAGTGACTGAACACCTCCGCTGGAGCTGCCGCAGAAGGCAGTATTATTCCTGCCTTTTCTGACAGGAAACTTTTCCTCTATCGCCGGTATCACAGAATTTACAACAAACTCATCAAATATCTCACCCTGCTGCTCAGGAACTACCTCCATCTCTATCGGGATAAAAAGCTCTCCTATAGATTTCGGCGTAAGCTCCTGGGCTCTTTCAAACGGACTGTCGTCATTATGTATCCCGACTATCACTGCGCCCTTGCCGCCAGCAGCTCTTTGTTCTTTCACAGCTTCTCTTGTGTGCCAGCATCCGTAGGGGTTACTTTCCTCATCAAACAGGCTTTGTCCGTCCGTCATATAAATTACAGGGAAGGTTTCTCCCTCTTCATGCTCGGGTACAAAAACACGCACTTTTTTCTTTTTTCCTCCCTGATAATCCATTATAAGCTCTGTGAGCTTTTCTTCTATCATTTTGATACCTCCTTACCGCTTTATATTTGAAAAAGCGTCTGTATTATTTACCCTAATTATCTCACACTCTTCAAACTTTTTCAACTATTATTTCTCGTGCAGTGCGTGCTCGCACTGAGCTATTCGCGCTGTTCGCTCATTCCATTCGCTCGGTTGTGTTTAAGTATACTCTAGTGGCGCGGCATCCGGCGCTCACCGTCCCGGACAATACTACCGCCCTCCGCCGCAGCAGCCCTCACAGGCTGCTTTTTGCGGCTGGTTTACTTTGAGTTCCGGTATCTGACTTCCCTGTCACTGAGCGCCTGCTTTCTACCAGAATTATTTTACACTAACTTCTCGTGCGACCGTGCTCGCACTGAGCAATTCGCGTTATCGCTCATTCCATTCGCTCGGTTGTGTTTAAGTATACTCTAGTGGCGCGGCATCCGGCGCTCACCGTCCCGGACAATACTACCGCCCTCCGCCGCAGCAGCCCTCACAGGCTGCTTTTTGCGGCTGGTTTACTTTGAGTTCCGGTATTCCACTATCTAGGCAGTGAGCGCCTGATTTTGTATGTAGCTGCAGTCAAACATAAGCTTAATTCTCTATTATTTATTTCCGGTTCACCCCTTTGGCTCCTGCCGGAGGCACTCCGCCGCGAACACGGTGGCAGCGTCGAAGTTGCCGTCACGCTGCACTAAAAGTGAGCGCCTGTTACAGGGACTACTCAAAATGTTGTTTTTTCCGTTTCGGAATATTAATCCGAAGGTTTTATTATAAAATTACTAATATAGTTCCTGAATCGTTCCTATGGGGGGTATCTATATGAAAATAGCTGTAGTTGACGATAATAAAACCGAACAAGAAAAAATCTCCGGATATATAAACGACTGGACAGAGAAAAACTGTCTTAATATCTCCCTGATGAAATTCAGCAGCGGAAATGCTTTTCTGGATTCGGCTGAACAAGAAAAATTTGATATTGTTTTTATGGATATAATAATGGATGAAATAAATGGAATTGAAACCGCAAAGCGTCTTCGTTCTGATGATCCGGGTGCACTATTGATATTTCTGACAAGCAGCACAGAATTTATGGCGGAAGCATTTCCTTGTCACGCCTTTGATTATGTTATAAAGCCATATGATGACAACAGGATCTTATGTGTTCTCGATGAAGCAAAACGTTTCCTTGGTGAAGCCGGAGAATATATCACTATTCCTTCGGAACGCAGGTCAATCAAGCTGCCGCTATCGGATATCTTATATGTATATTCCAGTTCAAATTACTGCGAGATCTTTTCAAAGCACGGCGTACATAAGGTAAGGATATCATTCACAGAGCTTTCCCGAAGGCTTATCCCCTACCCCGCCTTTATGACCGTAAACAGAGGAGTTATTGTCAATTTTGATAATACATCTCATATTATCGGATTTGACTGCATTATGAATAACGGCGACGCTGTTCGTGTCAGCCGGAGAAAAATAAAAGAAACAGAGCAGGCCTTTATTGACAGACAATTCAGTAAGCTCCTGGCCGAAGGGAAGTGAAACGATGAATCAGTTTCTTCTGGATCTCTGGGATTATTCTATTCTTTATCCTGCAGCTTTATTATGTATATTACCTGTACTCAGCCACTGCAGGCTCAGTATTAAAAAGCTGATACCGGTTATGTTTTCTGGTATTCTCGCTATGATACTTATAATGGCATGGGTAAGATCAAAAATTGAGATTGATCCGAATATTCCCCTCGCCTTCAGTCTGATAGTTTCATTTATATTTTACTTTGCGGTATTCAATACAAACAAAACAAAACTTCTGTATATATTCATTTCAGCAATTGCTGTTTTTTCCTTCGGAGGGCTTTCAACACCTATCTTAATGGCAGTAATTGATAATCCCAATGAAATAATTATTGCATATTCGGCAAATTGGATAATCTCTCTTTCGTTCCTTGTTGCAGAGATAATTTTTATTGATAAGCTGAGATGGCTTTTTGATAATGATACTTCGAATAACATATGGAAATTTGTATGGGTAATTCCTCTGATCATTTCAGCTGCAAATATCATTATGATACCTGCCAATGAAGCAAATGTCCGGGTAGGAAGGGTTTTTCAGCTTTATGTCATAATGGAATGCATACTTGCAGTTTTCTATATTATTTTCCTGGTTACTCAGTACAACATTGCAAGGGTAATTACTAATAAAGCTGAGACTGAACAGACTGCTCATATTCTCAGTCTCCAGTCTGTTCAATACAAGAATCTGAAAAACTATATGGACAACACATCCCGGCTGAGACATGATATGAGATATGTAGTCAAAACCGCTCAGACGCTGGCTCACTCCGGAGAAACAGAAAAATTAAAAGAGCTTCTTGATACATACGGAGATAAGGTTGACAGCAATGCCCCTCCGGCATATTACTGCGAAAACATTGCTCTGAATGCCATAACCGCCTATTATGACTCTGAGGCTGAAAAACTGGGAATTAAACTATCCGCAAAGCTTAATGTACCAAATGATCTTTTTGTTACGGATTCTGAATTATGCTCCATCGTAGGTAATATTCTGGATAATGCGGTAACTGCTGCATCGGAGTCCGATCAAAAGAAAAAAAGGATATTGTTCGTAGCTGATACCAAACCGAATAATGACCTGTTTATCGCTGTCTCAAATCCCTACAGCGGAACTATCAGAAAAAAGGGGATGAGGTTTTTCTCAACCAAACCCAACGGACATGGGATCGGCCTGCAGTCTGTACAGGCTATTGTAAACAAAAACAAAGGCTACTGCAATTTCAGATATGATGAAAGTAATTTTTACTCAGAGATTATGCTGAGACAGATCACAAGGGAATAACGGAAAAGAAGTCTTGTGATAAGAGCCACGGAATTTGAAAAACTGCCTCCAAAAAGATCATAAGAGCAAAGTCGGGCAAATGATACACTGCTCGCAGTAAGCATATGGCTCAACAGAAACCCAACAATATAATTTAGTCCGGGAGAAAAAACCAAAAAATAATTACCGCCGGTTCACATCTGACAGTGATCCGGCGGTTTTATTTTTCACTATTCCTGTTCAGCCTGGAGTTTTTTCAGTTCTACGGTAAGGCGCTGGGATTCAAGATACTTTTTGAACCACATCACCAGTTCTGCAAGGACATATATTACAAATACAGAAACACTAAGAATGACATAGAAGAAAAGCTTGTCCCCTGAAAAATCATTCGGTGGTTTTACAAGTGACAAAACAATAACCTCAATAAGCAGCAGCTCCAGAGCAAGCCTCAGAATATACTGCAGCAGGGTTGGCTCCTTCTTAAAAAATGTCACACAGGTGGGTAGTATACAAAGAGCCGCAATAATCAGAGGACTATAAAGATCATAATACCTGAACTGCATATAAGGCGCGATTATTCCGCCGAGTACGGCACTTGCTATCAGTATCATTGTGGTCAGGAAGAAAAACAGCTGCAGCCGTGTTATGATAAATTCTTTTAGTGTCATTATGTTTTTTCTCCTTTCAGAGCTTTCCTGAGTTCGGGAACATATTTTCTTGATATCACTACCTGTTCACCAGACTGAAGCTGTGCAGTAAATCTGCTGTTCAGTGCCGGCTTTATTGCGCTGACCTTAATAAGGTTAAGCAGCATTGATTTTGATATCCTGAGAAAATGCTTTTCCTTCAGGAGCTCTTCTAACTCATAAAGCTTTTGTTTTGTTTCATAGACATTATCTTTTGTATAGATAAAGCCCTTATTATCCACGGATTCGATATAAAATATATCGGAAACAGGTACCTCATATATTCTGTCGTCAGCCATACACGTTATCTGACCGCGTCTTGATTTCACGAAGGCAACTATCTCCTGCACCTCATCACTGATAGTATGACATTGTATCTCCAGCATCTCCGGTTTATCCCGGCTTACCTTTACTATTCTTGTTTTCATCCTGATATTAACACCTGGATCCCAGGCTCTCCCTTATTATCTGATAGATTTCTGAACTTGTCAGGACATATCCCCGCACTGCGGACGTAAATCAGATACATTTTTTTATCCCGAGCTGTTCACATCCATTATATCCCTTCCCCTCTTCAAAAGTCAACCAGCGTCGACGCTGCACCCGTGTTCGGTGCGTGCTCGCACTGAACGATTCGCGTTATCGCTCGCTTACTCTCTCTCTGACTTGCGTATATAAGCTTTCGTGCCGCGGCGTCCGGCGCTCATCACCTCAGACAATGCTCCCAACCTCCGCCGCCGCACCCCTTACGGGCTGCTATTTGCGGCTGGTTTATTCTGACTTCCGGTATCTCACTCCAATGATAGTGAGCGCCTGCTTTTATTAACAGCTGCAATTACGCAGAATCTTTACTATAAATGAAGCTTAGCGACAACCACAATTATTTATTATTTTTTCTTTATTCTTTTTTCCGTTCCACCTTTGGCTCCATGCGAAGCACGCACTGCATAGACTGTCGCCTCGGAATAACAAACCAGATATTCATCACACTGTGTTTTTGTTTTTGATGAGCTTACTGTAAAAATTATATCCTGATACAAATTCATACACAAGATTAAGACATGTAAAATGCAAAAATCCGTTTTAAAATGCAAAGGGACGGCGCGGTGCCGTCCTCAAAAGTAATATTATCGGTTAAAATCAGCTTTATAATCCTTTATAGCTTTCATAAAAGCCTTGCCGTACATTTCAAGCTTCTTTTTTCCTACTCCGGAAACTTCAAGAAATTCCTCAGCTGTTGTAGGCTGACGTCTGCACATATCTGCCAGAGCAGCATTGGAAAAAACTATATACGCCGGCACTCCGGCAGCTTCTGAAAGCTCACGGCGAAGCTCCTTCAGTCTGTTCATAAGATTATTATCGACATTATATTCTCCTGAGTAGCTTTCTTTTTTCTCCCGCTTCTTTGCCGGAAGCTTTTCTTTTGGTACCTTTATTTCAAATGATGTTCTTCCCTTCAGTATATCCATACACCCGGGAGCGGCTCTTACTACAGGATATTCCCCTGCGGATGTTATGATATAGCCATTTTCCTCCATACATATCATTATATCCCGGATATTTTTCTCCGATGACTCCTTCATTATCCCATATGTAGTAAGCTTATCCAGGCCAAGACGGATAATCCTTTCGTTTTTGCTTCCCCTGAGAATATCGATTATTGTCTTTCTTCCGTAACGCTGTCCTGAACGGATAATGCATGAAAGTATCTTCTGTGCAGGGACAAGTGCGTCCACAGTTTCAAACTGCATCAGGCAGGATGAACACTTTCCGCAGTAGCTTTTCGGAGCCTCTCCGAAGTATTTCAGGATATACCCTCTCAGACAATCATTGGTCGTGGAATAAAAGGTCATATATTTCAGTCTGTCATATTCCAGTCTGCGGACATTTTCCTGCTGAGCTTCGTCAAGCTCCGGATTTGGCTCTGAGTTTTCAATAAGAAACTGTGCAGTGCGGACATCCGATCCGTTATACAGCAGGATACATTCCGCTTCTTCACCGTCTCTGCCGGCTCTTCCTGCTTCCTGGTAATAGCTTTCGATATTCTTCGGCATATTATAATGGATCACATAAGATACATTTGACTTATCTATACCCATTCCGAAGGCATTAGTAGCAACCATTACAGGCTTTTTATCGAAAACGAAATCCTCCTGGTTTTGTTTTCTTTCTGTTTCAGACAATCCCGCATGATATCTCGTTGCATTATAGCCGTTCTCGCAAAGGGTACTGCAGATCTCCTCAACTGTCTTTCTTGTAGCGCAGTATATTATTCCGGAGCTTCCCTGTCTCTCCTGCATAAGCTCCAGAAGTTTTTTCTTTTTTACTTCAGGTCTGATAACAGAAAAAAACAGATTCGGTCTGTCAAAGCCTGTGGTAATGGTAAACGGTGAATCCAGTTTCAGGATAGAAAGAATATCTTCCTTCACTCTCTGGGTGGCAGTTGCGGTAAAGGCTCCCACAACAGGTCTTACCGGAAGAAATGAAATAAATTCCGGTATCCTCAGATAGCTTGGGCGGAAATCCTGACCCCACTGGGATACGCAGTGAGCCTCATCTATCGCAACAAGAGAAATATCTATTTCCCGGCATACCCTGAGAAAGCTTTCTGTAGTCAGTCTCTCCGGCGCAACATATATAAGCTTATAAGCGCCGCATCTTATGTTTTCCAGAACTCGGCTATATTGTCCTGACGAAAGTGAACTATTAAGATAAGCAGCCCGGATGCCGGATTGTGTAAGAGAAGTCACCTGGTCATTCATAAGTGAGATCAGGGGCGATATCACTATCGTTATACCCTTCATCATAAGGGCAGGTATCTGATAACACACTGATTTTCCTGCTCCCGTAGGCATAATGCAAAAAGCATCTCTGCCTGAGGTCAGCTCATCTATAATATCCTCCTGTCCGTGACGAAAGGAGCTGTGTCCGAAATATTCTTTCAGAAGCTTATGCTTCGTGTCCATTCTGATTTCCTCCCGAGTATCAGCCTTTTACTTTATGCTTCGCTGATAAAATCAACTATTTTCCTTGTTATCCGTCTTGTCTCTATTGTCAGGTCTCAAAGAGTACCAAAGGAAAGACCGCCGCCGGCACTGTCTCAGGCAAGTATAATGCGGCTATCCGGATGCTGCTTTCTGAAAGCCATATACACCTCTTCGCAGTCATCTAATGCAGCAGGAAAGGGATGCTTCGGGGCAAGGGAATACTCCGGCATAACTACAATACTTCCGGTATGTGAATAAAGCGCTTCGGCATATTTACGGTGATAAAAGGCTATCCCGAGAACAAATGCTCCCCTGTGAAGGTATATGATTACCTCTTCATTTCTTATTCCCACTGCAGCTGTGATTTCAACAGGCACCGCGCCTATTTCTTTCTGGTAACAACACCATTTTTCTTTCTGCGCCATTCCCTCTCCGAAGGACATTTCGGAAAAGCCTTGTCTTATCTTTTTCCATAAATCTCATCAGATTAGTTTTGGCTTTTCTTTTTATTACAGCCATTACAACCGTCCTACTTATTGTTCGTTTTCCACACAACATAATTATATCACAGATAAAACAAAATTAAAACCACCAGCGCAGCGGGCAGCGTGACGCTGCACCCGTATTCGCGTTATCGCTCGCTTACTCTCGCTCTGACCTGCGTATATAAGCTTTCGTGCCGCGGCATCCGGCGCTCACCGCCTCAGGTAATACTCCAACCCTCCGCCGCCGCACCCCTTATGGGCTGCTATTTGCGGCTGGTTTACTTTGACTTCCGGAGTTTCACTCCTCTGACAGCGTGCGCCTGCATTCTCCCGGAATTATTTTGCAGCGTGACGCTGCACCCGTGTTCGCGGTGCGTGCTCGCACTGAGCGATTCGCGGCGGAGTGCCTCCGCTCTCTATTTCGCGTTATCGCTCGTTTGCACTCGCTCTGTCGTGCGTACATATACTTTCGTCGCGCGGCATCCGGGCAGCGTGACGCTGCACCCGTATTCGCGTTATCGCTCGCTTACTCTCGCTCTGACCTGCGTATATAAGCTTTCGTGCCGCGGCATCCGGCGCTCACCGCCTCAGGTAATACTCCAACCCTCCGCCGCCGCACCCCTTATGGGCTGCTATTTGCGGCTGGTTTATTCTGACTTCCGGTATCTCACTCCAATGATAGTGAGCGCCTGTTTTATAAATATCTCAATTGTCAATAACGGATAGTATTACAGACTAACGGATTTATTTTCCTATAATAATGTTTTCACGCCATATAATGCAAAAAATGATATAATTAAGTATACAGAATTATGTTGATAAAAAACATATAATATTTTTTCCTTAAGAATGAAACACTTTGAGGATTTCCGGTGTTATATAGAGTGAAACACCTGAAAAAAAATTTTCGATAGAATGAAACACTCTGAGAGTTTCCGGTGTTTTATAGAGTGAAATCAACGTTGATAACATTTCGAAGCAGCCGTCGGCGGAGGAGGAAAACATGAATGAAGAAATGATGATCACCAGGCTGAAAGAGCAGGACAGCGATGCTCTGGATGAAGCGATCAGACAATATACAAGGCTGGTAAGCGCAATCATATGCAATATAGCGGGAAGCCAGCTTACAGCTGAGGATGTGGAGGAACTGACAGAGGATACTTTCATTGCCATGTGGTACAATTCAGACAAGCTGGAGCCAGGAAAGCTCAAGGCTTATATCTGTCAGATAGCCAAAAACAAGACAAAAACCGGCTCAGGGATATGAGCAAGCACAGCAAGGTAGTCAGTATCGAAAGCGTGACCACAGAGGATGATTTCGTACTGACTGATGACATAGAAGAAAAACAGGCAAGTATGATGCTTTATGAGGCAATTGATGAGATCGGCGAGCCTGACAGGGAAATACTGCTGAGAAGATATTATTATTACCAGAATTCAAAGCAGATAGGCGAGATAATGAAATTAAACGCTCAGACAGTCCGCACAAAGCTTTCAAGAGCTAAAGACAAGCTAAAAAAATTACTCACAGAAAGAGGTATCACGATATGAAAAAGACATTATTTGATTCACTGGATAAAGCTCCTGAGGGAGTAAACGAGGAAACGATCACACCCGGATATGAGATAAATCCACAGGACGTTATAAAGGGTGTTCATGAAAAGATCAATGACAATGATATGAAAGGCGGAAAAACAAAAATGAAAAGGTCTCATAAAAAAGCTATCGTAGTGATCGCAGCAGCTCTTACAGCAACTCTTGCTCTTGGCACACTGACAGTCGGCGCTCTGGGCGGCGTGAACAGCATTATCGGCGAACACAGCGCCGGCGAAATGGAAAACAATCTTTATCCCGGCGGAGATGTAAACGCAAAAACAAACAACAGCTACAAAGCAGATTTCGCAGGTATCGCAGGAGACGACACAAATATGGTATCGCTTCTCAGGATCAGCAATGCAGACGGCTCTGATATCATAGAGGCAGGCAAGAACGCTTTTATCGAATCACATGATTACCGCAACTATTATGACAAGACCAGCAAGCAGATCGAAAGCGATGTTGTTGATATAGACCCGGATAAGGAGATCAACGTCAATAACCTTCCCCACCACAAGGCAAAAGTATGGCAGACAGCCGGAGCAGAGATCTCAGACACTACCGGAGATGAATTCGACAAGGATGCAGATGCAGCTGTCTCCAACTCCATATGGTTCAGGGATCCCTTTGACAGTCCGTATCCCTGCTCTGTGGAATATGAAATGTCCGGAAGCAAAACTATAAACTGCTATTTCACAAGTCACATAGACGGAGGTTTATTCCGCAGCCTCAAGGGCGAAACTCTTAAAGCAAGCGATAATACTATCTTTGTATATCAGATAGACAAGGTTCTTTTCAAAGCATCTACAGAAAACGAATATGTTAAATTCAATCTTGACCATGACAAATTCAATGGTGTCATCACAGACAATATCGGAAGCATCAGGGATGACCAGGTTATTACTTCCTACGGCTACAGTATGGTCATTGCTACAAGAAAAGAGCTTAAAATAGATATGGAGCTCTCTGTTAAGCTGAATTACAAGAGCAATACAAAGCAGCTGTCATCAAAGGGTGACACCTTCAAGGGAGAAAAAGATACAGATTTCACTATCCGAAGCATTTCTGTAGGCTCACTCAGCACAGATCTGGAGCTGGATTACAAGCTTCCCGAGGGCGCAGATGACTACAAGACCTTCTCCAGCCTCTTTACCCCCTATGTTGATGATATAAAAATCAATCTTACTAACGGAAAAACCATCAGCGCAGAATACACCATCAACAGAAATTACGAGGAGCATCACACTGTAACTCTCATTTATTGCGAGAAAAACGAAAACGGCATTTCAAACTGGGTTATTGTTTCCCCTGAGGAAATCAAGAGCATTGAGATCGGCGGAAAAGTTATAAACAACTGATCTCAATCAGAAGTCCTCTGCAAAATACAGAGCTGAGCTTTTCTGGGCTTTGATGTATACCCCTGAGAACATATGACGCTGAAGATAAACCCGGAGAATAGATATTGATTCGGGTATTTGGCTATGATATGATATTATCAGACAACAGTTGCGTAATGATTTCTCCCCTCTCCTTTGAGACAAATAATTCAATGAAAGGATGATTATATGGTTTATACTCTGACTATGAATCCTTCTGTCGACTATGTGGTCAGGCTTGATAAACTGAAAGAGGGACTTACAAATCGTTCTCTGAGTGAGGAATACTATATAGGCGGAAAGGGTATCAATGTTTCTTTTGTGCTTGCAGAATTGGGAGTAAAATGCACTGCACTGGGATTTACTGCAGGCTTTACCGGTGAGGAAATCGAAAAAAGGATACTGGACTCCGGTATTGACTCTGAGTTCATCAGACTTAAAGAGGGAGCTTCCAGGATAAATATTAAATTATGCTCCTGCGATGAAACCGAGATCAACGGTCGGGGACCTGTTATTTCTGATGATGAGCTTTCAAGGCTGATGAGGCGAATTGAAAAGCTCCGGGACGGAGACACTCTGGTGCTTGCCGGAAGCATACCGGACAGTGTTCCCGATGATATTTACGAAAGAATACTTCAGTCTGTCAGCAACAAAAATATCCGGACAATAGTTGACGCTTCCGGAGAGCTTCTCAGGAGGTGCCTGTCTATGAAACCATTTCTGATAAAGCCAAATAAACAGGAAGTATCCGAGTTATTTTGCAGGGAAATAAACAGTGACGAGGATATCCGGGATTGCGGAGAAGCATTAAAAAATCTGGGAGCACAGAATGTCATCATTTCATTGGGCGGAGACGGCGCAGTACTCTTCGGGGATGACGGCGGTGTTTATCACTGCGGAACTGTCAAGGGTATAACAGAAAGCACTGTGGGAGCCGGTGATTCAATGGTTGCAGGGTTTATTGCCGGGTATGATAAAACAGGAGACCCCGGTTATGCTCTTAAGCTGGGAACAGCCTGCGGAAATGCGACTGCATTTTCAAAGGGACTTGCAAAAAAAGAAATGATACAAAAAATAATAAAATGCTCTGACTTGAAAATTGTAAAGGGGTGAATATAATGCTGAAAGGCACAGGCGTTTCAGAGGGTATCGGTATCGGCAGGATCTTTCTGGTTAATGATGAACCTCTTGAATACACACCAAAAACTGTAACTGATAAGGATAACGAAATAAACCGTCTGAAGGAAGCTATAGATGAATTCTGCAGGATAACAGAGCGGAGAGAGGAAAACTTCAGATCAACCGCAGGAGATGAAGAAGCCGCTATTATGATGGGACATATCGGAATAGCAAAGGATCCCTTCCTGATGGGAGAGGTGGAAAAGCTTATCGGTAACGGAAAATGCGCAGAGGCAGCTTTTGAAAGTATGTGCGATATGTTCATTCAGATTTTTTCCGCCACCGGGGACGATATCACAAAGCAAAGGGCTGAGGATGTCAGAGACGTCAAAACAGGAGTGCTGGGGATACTTCTCGGTAAAAATGAATTGAGACTGTCGGAAGTGCCGGAGGGAACCGTTATCTGCGCACGAGAGATCACTCCTTCTATGATTGCGGAAATGAAAAAAGAAAACATAGCAGGTATACTGACAGAAGCAGGAAGCACTACATCTCACAGCGCTATTCTGGCAAGAGTACTGGAGATACCGGCTGTAATGAGTGTACCGGGACTTATGGACAGTGCAAAAAACGGAGAAGGAGTCATTTTAGACGGAGTAAAGGGTAATGTTATCCTCTCCCCTGATGAAACACAGCTCCGGTGTTATACAGAAAGACGGGAAAAACTTATAATTGAACGCCGGGAGCTGGAAAAATACAGAGGAAAGATAACTGCCTCTGCCGACGGAACAAAATATGACCTTGTTTGCAATATAGGCAAACCTGAGGACGCTGCAAAAGCTCTGGAGGCTGACGGAGAAGGCGTGGGTCTTTTCCGTACTGAATTTCTTTTTATGGATAAGACCTCAGTGCCCTCTGAAGAAGAGCAATTCAGGGAATATAAAAAGGCCGCAATGATACTCAAGGGCAGACAGCTTGTGATAAGAACTCTTGATATCGGAGGCGACAAGAATATTCCCTGTCTGGAAATGAAAAAGGAAAACAATCCTTTTATGGGGTTCAGGGCAATACGATATTGTCTTGGTAACAGGGAACTGTTCAAAACTCAACTGAGAGCTATTCTCAGAGCAAGCGCCTTTGGCAATGTGAGTATCATGTTTCCGCTTATCACCTGTGTGGAGGAAATACGGGAGGCTAAAGCTCTGGTTGATGAGATCAAAGCCAGCCTGAGAGCAGAGGACATAGAATTTGATGAAAACATAAAAACAGGAATTATGGCAGAAACATCGGCTGCGGGAGTTATCGCGGACCTTCTTGCAAAGGAATCAGATTTTTTCAGTATCGGTACAAATGATCTCACCGGATATACAATGGCCGCTGACAGAGGCAACAGTGAGGTCGCATATCTTTATTCCCCATATCAGCCCAGCGTCCTGAGAATGATAAGGTCGATCATCCAGGCCGGAAGAAAACAGGGAATCCCGGTCGGAATGTGCGGTGAAGCAGCTTCTGACCCGATGATGATCCCTCTGCTGATATCCTTCGGATTGACTGAATTCAGCGTTTCTTCTCCTGCTGTTCTCCGGGTAAGAAAATACATTTCCTCGTGGACAAAGGAACGGGCAGATGAAGTGACCGCAAAAGCAATGTCCTTTGAAACGGAAAAGGATGTACGGGAATATCTTGAAACTGTGGTTTAACCTTAAGCTAAGACATTTCTCAGCACACCTCCTGACCAGTGTTTTTGCCACTCAGTTATTGGTACTATAATGCCCTTGACTCTACACTGACATTTTTCTTAATATTATATTTTTCTATTATCCGACAGATACACATCCATCTTTATTCTTTAGAAATATTTTTTATTGACAATAAGCATCCTTCACAATCTGATATTACAAATATTTTTTCTTTTAAAACAAATTAGCAATTGTGTTATATTATTATCTCAGGATATGAGTATATTGATAATTTATTTATGAATTTGATGTATATTATAACCAGCATATGGTTTATATGAACAATCCTGCCCTGCCAGGAAGGTTTTGCCAAATATTATTGGTTTTAGCAGCATCTATGATCCAGCAATAAACGTATTATCAACTTCTGATTTTTTAAATAGTAATGATCTTTGTTAACTATACAAAAAAGGGATGATATTTATCAATTACAGGGAACGTATCAAGGGTGCAAGAGAAGACAGAGATTTATCTCAGTCTGAGATAGCACGTATTCTACACAAGTCTCAGCAGGGCTATAATCACATAGAAAAGGGTCGGGCAGAATTAAAGATAGATGACCTTATTATTCTGTGCAGGTTTTTTAATTTGTCTGCAGACTATCTCATTGGTCTGATAGATACTCCTGTCTCTTATGACAGATAATTTTTCAATATTTGTGTTTGCTTTTATCCGTGCTCAGGAAATCTGGTCAATACTCCGGCGCATTGCTGTGTTTTTCAGATTTTTCCTGAGATGATTTCAAAATCAAAAGTATATTATTCATTCTCTTTTAAATCAGTTCAGCCGACAGAAAACAAATTCTGCCGGCTGAATTATTTATAGTATTCTCAAATATAATATCAGGAAATTCTTGTCATTCCCTCGTGAGCAATTTCGACTGTCTCAATAGCAACCTCGGAAGCAGTAGCATTGAAATCAGGAGCAGTATACTTCATAGGCCATGCATTGATTACCTGCCATGAAGCTGCGGGAGATTCCTCTTCATCAAGAAGAGTAATGGTGATTGTCTTTCTTTCAACCGCACCGTTTACTCCGGCGATCATCCAGTCGTACATAACAGTGGAATCAACAATACCCTGCTTCAGAGTAATATTACCGTATTTCTTAAGTCCCGGAATCTTCTGAGGGGTAGTTACCATATCGCCCTCCCTGTATTCAATTACATCTATGGAAGCATCGAAGCCTGTGACCTCTGAAAAGCCTCCTGCATCAAGGCCGTCGATCTCGACCTTATATCTGAATCTGGTATGTGGATATCCCATAAAACGTCAATCTCCTTTCCGCTTTTTCCGCTTTCCGGGGTGAATGACCCTTACGGCGGAAACTCTTTTTACAAACGGCTATGAAGCCGATGATATCATTACTTTTGTCCGGCTGATACTATTTCAGCCGATTATTCTGCGCTGCCTGTATTCTGGGTTATTCTGAAGATAACAAATTCAGCAGGCTTCACAGGTGCAACTCCGATAACGCAGACAAGACGTCCGTTATCAATGTCATCCTGGCTCATTGTATTTCTTCCGATATTTACAAAGAATGCTTCATCTGCAGATGAACCGGCAAGAGAACCGTTTCTCCACATATTATTGAGGAATACACTGATAGTCCTTTGCACTCTTGTCCAGAGAGCCTGATCGTTGGGCTCGAAAACTGCCCAGTTCGTATTAGCCTTGATGGATTCTTCAATATAGATAAACAGACGGCGAATATTGACATACTTCCAGCTGGGATCGCTTGAAACTGTTCTTGCGCCCCATACACGGATTCCCTGACCAGGGAATGAACGTATAAGGTTGATGCCCTTGGGATTGAGGATATCCTGTTCACCCTTATTGAACTGACAATCAAGACCTACACAAGCCTTGACGACCTCATTGGCAGGCGCTTTATGTACACCCCTTGAATTATCGCTTCTTGCAAACAGACCAACTACAGAGCCTGAGGGCGGAATAGCGATGTTTTTCTTATCCAGGGGATCAAATACCTGCAGCCAGGGATGATAGAGACCCGCATAGCTGGAGGAGAATATATCCCTGTGTGCGATGATCTCATCTACCTTCCTTGCGTTTCTCGGAAGATCAAGAACAGCAAAACGGCTTGCAAGATTCTCACAGTGAGCAACAAGTGTAAGCTGTACATTTGGATCAGTAATACCCGGAACAGCCATGATTGATACTACATCGTTATCCAGGAAGGACTGGATGCCTGTCCTGTTGCCGGCGCCTCCGTCAGTTCCTATGAAGTCTGCCGGTGAAAGATCAGCCGCAGCGCCGTTGCTGCCTCCGCTGAATTCAACTGTAACAACATCGGTATCTTCTCCGGAAAGAGAAGCAAGAAGATCACCTGTATCATTTGTGCCGTTGTATGTTACAGAGATAAGATCTGACTTTGCTGTTTTCTTTTCGATAAAGTTTGCAGCCTCGATATTGAATGAGACGTTTTCATAAGTCTCTGTGGAATCTGCATATTTTACTTCAAAAGAAAGCTCACAGGTAGAGATGACCTTTAACGGGAGAAGATCGGTATCTGTTATGTCAGAGGAAAATTCATTTACAAAGGTCAGGACATTGTCCTGGTTCTTTTCCACCTTATTGTATTCAACATTATCACCCTCGGTAAATATTACAATATCACCGGGATTGAAGCCTGCGCTGTTCTTTACCTTGTACTTTTTGTCCCCCAGCTTTTCAAAGGCCTGTGTCCTTGCCTTTGAGGAACGGAAAAGCTTCAGGCTGATGCTGTCGCCCCAGAGTCCGGGATCCTTAGCTGTAAAGCTCAGGTCTCCTGCAGAAGCCTCGGAGCATTTTGCGCTTTCAGGAGCAACTCTTGAAATAAAGCAGCGGGTACCGCCGTTGACAAAGAAGTGCTCTACAGCATAAGCAAGAAAACGATAATCTCCGAATTCGTTTTCGGAAAGGAAACCGCCGTATTTTCTTCTGAAATCAGCAAAATTGGTAACAAGCTGAGGTATTCCGCCGACAGGACCTCTTTCAGCAAGTCCTACAAAACCGGCTGTACTGGTGCCCACGCCCTCCATAGGCTTTCCGCCTGACTCAAACTCCTCAACATATACACCTGGAGATAAATATTCTGCCATTATGTTCGGTCGCACCTTCTTTTCAGATACGACCCTTCCTCCTTTCGGTTAAGGTATACTGGATTTCCGGATCATTTCTGTGAATACTCAGATCCATTTCCTCCGGATGACACCGGGGAAGCTTTATAATAATTATATTATAATCATTAGTTATAACTAAAACTATAACAACATCTATAACCGAAGAGAAATAATTTTAAACAATGTGCTGCCATTCGACAAGCTCGCCTGATCGGAGCGAGGAACGCTGTCAACAGACGTCGGTGAAGATTTAACCCACCATCAACGATTGCTATATAATACTGATATCCCCGCTATCCTTTGACGGCAGCGGGGATCATTCTTTATTATTGTTCTTTTCGTCGTTTATATCTTCATCTCCCTCATCCTCACTCTCGTGACCTTCCTGAAATAAGAGGGAGGATGCTTTTTCTTCCCTGCCTTTTTTTGCTGCGGACTGCTTTCTTGCCAGTCTCAGCTTTCGCAAAAAGCGATTTTCCATTTCCGTTTTCCGTGTAACAGATTCCTCAAGTCTGCCCTTTATTTCCTCTGCTTCCGGCGAATTATCCTGCTGACCCTTAATTTTATTCAGAGCAAGTCTGTCTCTTTCAAGAGTAAGAAAGGGTGCCATCTGTTTTTGTTCGTCTGTCAGACGTCTGTCAGAGGTACGGCAGAATTCGGCCATAATACGGTTTTCTGAAAGCGACTTTCGTGCTTTATATGCATATGCACTGCTTCCCGGAGAGGAAGGGTTTGTATAGAATTCTCCGAAGTGCTCATACAAAGTGCGTCTCCTCTTCCCCTTCAGCAGTTTTCGGTCGCTGTTCAGGGTAGGAGAATAGGGCTCCTTCTGTGATCGCACAGCAATTGTCATATTATCCTTTTCATCCATACCCACCGCGATATCATCAAAGGAATTTTTCAGACCAAATACTTCACTCACTCTGTTATCATCACGTCGCTGCTCATAGCCCTCTATTTCTTTCTGATCATGAATATCGCTGCTTCGTTCGTGAATAACACTTTCAGAAAGGGCAGTCTTATCAATGTATCCATCAAATCCCATAGCTTTCAACTCTCAAAAAAATATTCTCCTGCCTCTGCTCTCGTAAAGGCTTTTCCGCTCTTTGCAAATTCATTTCTTACCGCAGCCATTATGTGCTTCATACCTATACCTGAGGAGTTTTCTCCTGCAGCAAGATATGCACTGTGAATAGCAATATTGCGTATGTTGCTGCCGGAAAGCTCAAATCTCTCAACAAGAAAGTCAAGGTCAATATTATCAACAGGCGCTTTTTCCGGAAAAGCCTTCTGCCAGATGATACGCCTCAGCTCTGCATCCGGAAACGGGAAATCAATGATAAACCGCATACGGCGTTTGAATGCCTCGTCAAAATTCTGGACAAGGTTTGTCGCAAGTATCACAACCCCGGTGTATTCCTCTATTTTCTGCAAAAGAAAAGCGGCTTCCATATTACTGTATTTATCATTTGCCTCCTTGACCTCAGTACGCTTTGAAAAAAGTACATCCGCTTCGTCAAAGAACAGTATTCCCTTGCAAAGCCTTGCCTTATCAAAAATTTCATTCAGATTTTTCTCTGTCTCTCCGATATATTTGCTGACTACATTTGCAAGGCTTATCTTATATATATCCATTTCAAGCTCGTTTGCCATCACCTGCGCAGCCATGGTCTTTCCCGTTCCGGGAGGACCTGTAAAAATCATAGACACACCTGTTCCATACGGCATTTTTCCGGAAAAACCCCAGTCATTCAGGACCTTATGGCGCAGTCTTATCTGCTGGCAGGCATCAATCAGAAGCTTTCTGCTTTGCTCCGGGATAACAATGTCCTCCCAGCAAAAGCTCCTCCTGAGCCTGACAGCTTTTTCTCCCATATCCGGGTCAAAGGAACGATAGCATCCGTTTTTTATATCTGATACTGTGAGCTTTTTATTCTCTGAAAGTATACCGGCAAACCTGAATGCCTTTTTTACGGAACCGGGGGACATATCAAATTCTCCAGAAATCTCAGACAGGTCGGTACCCTCTTCAAGCTCATATTCTTTGCTTTCACTTTGCCACAGAAGATACTGCTCCTCCAGCGTTGGTGGCTGAAGTCTGATTATAATCGTATCAATACCCTCGGACAGCTTCTCACCGGATCTTCCGGAAACGATGATCACAAGACCAACCTCTTCAGAAAGACTTCTTACCTTTTCATAAAAGCTCCTGCACTGATCTACCCCGGTTATAACCGGAATACTCCGGGATAGTATGAGCTTTGATGAAAGCTCTGTTATTTCTCCGGATGTGATGTCACCAGAAAGACTGATTCGTATGAAACGCCTTTGCAGACGAGAAAAAGCTTCCCTTATGCACGTCATCTTTCCGGCTCCCCTATCCCCTGTAAGCTGTATGATGAAAGGCTCGGAAGTATCACTTCCCCTGATAACACTGACAAGCTCTTCAACTGCCTTTTTCTGAGAAACCAGATCAACAAGTGTCCTGTCGTCCGCATCTTCTTCAAATATAAAAGAGCTGTCATAAACGCTCTGGTTCAATATGTGATCAACTACAAGCTGTCTGAGCTTCATCCTGGCATTATATTCAGGACTGACTCCCGTCATCAGTCTTGTGAGTGGAGAATATGGCATCAGATCTTCCATAAAATGTAGAATATCGTCATAGCCAAAAAATACAGCACTGACAACTCCGGGAGTTATATTTCCGGGTACAGCTCCGCTAAGCTCAGATATCTCAGCTGCTGCATCTCTGCTGACAGTCACAATAAGTCCCAGGCCAAGAGCCGCTGCATCAAATTTGCTGCATCCAAAGGAAGAAAGAACACTTCTGAAAGAGGAGCTGCTTTTTTCAGTCAGAAGGGATAATATCTCCTCTGCTTTTTTTGCGGAATATCCATTTTTATGAAAAGCCTCAAGATAATTTCTGAGCTTTGAAAGCACATATTTTGTATCCTTCGTCATTTTCATTCCTCCTTGTATCTGTTTCTTCCTCAGTAGTATTACAAAGAATATTCCGGCTCATCCGAAAAGCAGGATAGAAAATACTTTCTCAGCCATTTTCCGGGTCTGGTTCCAAATTCCAGATCAAGCTTCTCAGTATATTCTTCAAAGCATTCCCTGACCTTATCCGGTTTTCCCAGACCTGAATAGCAACTGAGCAAACCATAGACAAGCTGCTCAGAATAGGGATCAAGGCGATATGCGTTTTTTAGCAGTAATTCAGCCTCTTCAAAACGTCCCTCGGAAATATATCCTTCGGAAACCAAGGTACAGGCGCTGATATAGCACCTGTCGTAATATTCCCTTTTTTCTGACGCCCAGAAGCTGTCTGTCCCTTCAAGATATCTTCCGGGATAATTCCTGAGGATCTCATCATGCCCAAGCAGAAAACCAGTATCGCCGGATCCGCCTGCTATGCAGGCGCTGATAAGCTCCTTGTCCTCATCTGCAACAAGCTTTTCATTAATTGAATAATACTTATTCTTATACATTATTATGTTCTCAAGACCATATTCCGTAAGGACGCGCCGGAGATGATATATCATATTGTGAAGCATCGCAACTGCATTGGCAGGCATATCCTCCGGCCACAGAGCATTAAGCAGCTTTTCTCTGCTTACAGGCTTTCCGCCCTGTTCCAGCATATATGCGATGATCTCCGTGCTTCTTTTTGTTTTACACTGTATCTCTGTTCTGTTTTCACCTGCGGTTATATGCAGCCCTCCGAAGCGCCGGATATACAGAAGCCGGGGGTTTTCACTGCCGCTCTTTTCCTTTCCCATATTTTCAAGGATCCCGAGTTCCTTACTGTAAAGAAACGGCATCGGCTGATCGTTTTCCCTGAGCCATTCTATGGCAGAGGTAATGTTTTCTGAATACAGACCAGGTCTGAGATTGTATTTCAGAAGTCCCTTATACAGCTTTCTGAGAACACTGAAACGGTTTTCCTTTCCGAACATACTGTCCGCAAGATTGAAAGCCTGCTCCATTTTTTTATATTCACCATTGTAGTAATAATACTGGGCAAGTGCTCCCAGAGCATCCGGATCTCTGACCTTTTCCACATTGCCGATGATACTTCCGCAATAACCAATAAGCTCAAATTCACAGTTGTCGAGCATCCTGCCTCCGTACATTGCAAGAATACTCTCTGCTGCTGAAGCATTTCCGCTGACCTCAAACAGCTTGACAGCCTCTGCAAATCTTTTATTATCAATATAATAACCCGAAGCTTTTTTTATCAGGTCATTCTTTTCCTTCTCCGGTATAAAATGAGAGAGAATATATCTCATCACCTCCGGATAAGTGATCTCACCGTTCCCGGCTGACGCTATACCCATACGTGTGATGATCCCCCTGGAATATGAAGCATCCGGAAGCCTCAGACCTTCCCGGAAAAAATCATCATCACCATGAAGGAAAGCAGAAGCATGAAGATAACGGCGAAGATCTTCATCCAGAGGGTCTGTGATATTGTATTTTATGTATTCCGGAAGAAAAGATCTGTCTGCAAAATAACTCAGTTCTCCTTCATCAGCTCCTGCAAGCAAAGCCGCAGCTATGCACCAGCCTCCGGAAAAAGAATGCAGGGAGGAAATGAAGCTGTCGCTTGCATCCGGACAGAGCTTATCTGCAAGAGAAGCTGTTTCGGAAGCTGTAAAGCTCATTTCATCAGCTCCCATCAGTACTGCAATACCATCCATTACATATCCGAGAAGAAATCCGGGTATCTGCCGGACTGCAAATACCATTCTGAAATTCCCCCGGACAGCCGCCTGCACGAGAATATCAAAGACAGACGCTGCCTGGGGAGATGTGAGCCGATCTGCATTATCAATAAGGAGAGTTATACCTCTTTGGTATAAGACAGATATCACTTCCTCCATAAATCCGGGAATATCGCTATCATATACGCAGGAAAGCTCCGGAATCGATCTGCCTAAAAGGTTTACGATCCGGGAAGGACTGTCGTCAAGTTTATCGAAGGAGATAAAAATGCTGTTTTCAATTTCATCGTTAAGCTGAGCGAGATATGCCGTCTTTCCGTAACCTGCACAGCAGCATATTATCGTCAGCTGGGAAATTTCCGGACGACCCTCCCGTCTGATAAATGGCTCCGGCTTAACGAAGCTGTATTCTGATCCTGTTATATTTGCTGTAATCATATTGATCTGTCCTCAGTCTGTTACATCATATTCCGGTAAGAGCTTTCTCTACATCCTCAAGAGTAGCACCATCTTCAAGACGCATCATCGAAAAGAATTCTTCCCTGCTGTGATCGTCTGACTCCATAATGTATCTGGCTCGTTTTTTATTCAGAGCTTCAAAGCCCTCTTTGACTTTATCTCCGGTGATATCATTGGTGTCTATTTCCGTATCCACGCCTAATCTTGCAAGAGCGATCTTATATGATTCCTGTGTCTCAGGAACCAGATTTGCCTTGTCTCCCCTGCCAGCAAAGGCTTCAGCTGCCTGCTTCTCCACATCCGGACGTTTTTCCTCCAGATAGTCCTTCAGTGTGGAGCGTCTTTTTTCAATAGCTTCCTGTTCCTTATCTGCCTGCCAGCTTTGTTCCACATATTTTCCTACAACGGAAGCTCCGCTGCTGAGAAAAGGAGTAAGCGCTTTAAGTACTCCGGTAGCGATTTCTCCGATACCAGGTATAAGCTGCACTATATTTGAGACGAGCGTCAGACCTGTTGTGATAGATCCTATAAGCCCCATCAATTTCTTGTCAGCATAAAGCTCATTGAAATCCGCTGCCTGCTGCATAGAATATTTACGCGCCTTGAATGCATTGGAATATCTTTTCAGAGCCTTCTGATAACGCTTTCCTCGTACAGCTGCTCTCTTTTTGAGCCTCTTGAGCAGGTTTCTCTGCTGATCTTCTGTCATATCACCATTTGAAGGTACAGCAGCTCTCATCTCTAACGCCATCTGTTTTCTTTCTCTGCTGTCGCTTATGCCTCCGAAAAGACCGACCATATTGCCGCAAAAGGAAATGAACGGATTGATAACGCTGAGAGCCTCGACACCGCCCTCCTGTGAAGTATCATTATCAACATCTCCCCAGAGATTGATACCGGTTTTTGAGATCTTTCCCATATCTGCTAATGCTGATATAACACTTTTTGCATTACTTACCTTCAGCTCTGTTTTTCTTCTCTTGCTTTTTGTTCGGTTGGCCTTTTTCTGGTTGGAAATGATAGTTAATACATCTCCTGTGAGTGATCCTACCTCTCCGATCAGATCCAGATATCCGTGAGCCTGAGCTGTACGGATATGGTCCGGGTCTTCCTTAAGCTCCTTTTTTCTTGCTTTGGAAACATCTGTAGCCTCAAGAGTTGTGACCATACTTCCGAAGGTAGTTATCGATTCGAGATCGTTATAGACTCCTATCCACTTTGTTATACCGTCAAGAATACTGCTTCCTCCGTCGGACTTGCTTCCTGCCTGCTGAGCATTATTACCGCCTGCCCGGTTTCCTATCAGATCGGAATCATCGTCTGTATCGGAACCGGAGCTATGATGATTGCCATAGACGTTTGTTACCATATTATGCAAGGCTCTGTCGTCATTGAAGTCCTGCCTTGCCTGAGGGTTTTCTGCGATATCATCAGAATCGCTGTCACTTCCGCCGCCTCCGGATCCATCGTCGTCCTCTTCAGTAAATAATCCCACCTGCTTCATAGCCTTGTATTTATCTACAAGGACATCCTTCAGGATCTCATTCTTTTCTCCCCGAAGCGCAATAATATACTGTTTCCACTGATCCTTTGTCTGGGGAAGACCGCTTGCTCCACTTCCGGAGGATGCAACCGAACCTGATGAATCTGTCACCGGAGAGACGCCTCCGGCAACACCGGACACGACTGAGGACACTCCTGAATCTGCACGCCGGACACCGGAAAGAGATGAGGAGGATACTGTCGAGCTGTTCCCCGTTGAAGCAGGAACCACCGGAGGAGGAACAACCCTGCTTCCGGTACCCGGATCAGGCGGATTTGACGAGGGCGCCGGAGGACTGACCTTCTTAGGATCTCCGACGGGTGGTACCTCTGCCTTTTCATCGTCCTTGGGAGGCGGCTGTACTACTACCGGGCTGCCCCCCGTGGAAACGGGAACGACAGAGGGAGACACCACTGTACTTTTTGCATTTGGGTCAGGCGGATTCGACGAGGGCGCCGGGGGACTAAGCTTCTTAGGATCTCCGACGGGTGGTACCTCTGCCTTTTCATCGTCCTTGGGAGGC